>DUKH01000144.1:18991-28990 GCA_013329415.1 Methanosarcinaceae archaeon
ATGCTTACAGCTATGCTTACAGTAATGAGGTCTGTAATGTCCTGTTGTTAGGAAGTATGAAAAAGGATTCGTCAAGCAAAATGATTCTTCAGGCAAAATGATTCTTCAGGCAAAATGATTCTTCAGGCAAAATGATTCTTCAGGCAAAAAGAAAAAGACCTCAGCAGACAAAAATGAAAAGTTTGCAGCCGGCAAAGTCGGTAGTTATGCCGGCTTTGCCGGTGAGCCGGGTAGCTTTATTTCGTTATTTTCCCTCCAGTCAAAGCTTGATCGTATCAGACCGGGGATCGGCGACTGATCTCAATTCGGAACCGATGAGATTTGTCGCAAGAACAAACAGCATGATCATGCCGCCTGCAGATAAGGCCATCATCGGGGCAGTCTGAAGGTATACCACCCCGTCTTTCAGGATCGCTCCCAGTTCCGGTGTCGGGGGTTGAATCCCAAGCCCGAGGAACCCAAGTCCGGAGATTGCTATAATCTTGGAACCCAGTCCAAGCGTTGCGATCTCAATGATAGGTCCATAGCTGTTGGGGAGAATATGGTGGAAAAGAATATATTTGTCAGACGCACCGAGCGCCCTGACCGCTTCGACGAATCCGCTATTTTTTAGCGAAAGGGTAGACCCCCGGATCATTCGTGCGTACTTTGCCCATCCCTGAATGGAAAAAGAAAGAATAATGCCTGCAGGACTGGGGCCGACAACACCTACAATCGCAATTGTAAGGACAATACTGGGAAAGGCGAGCAGGATGTCCGTTAATCGCATCAGGAACGCATCATACCTGCTAAAATAACCTGCATACATCCCTATAATGATCCCTGCAGTCACGACAATTAGAGTTGAAATGATCGCAATGAAGAGCGAGGTCTGCGCACCATATACTATACGGCTGAAGATACACCTGCCGAACTGGTCGGTTCCCAGGGGGAATGATGCTGAAGGGGAGGACAACCGTTCTTCAAAATGCATTTCGGCAGGGTCATGTGGGGAAATAGTCGGAGCCGTTATAGCCATCATTGTGATAAGAAGGAACAGCAGAATCCCAACCGTAAGCGTCATGTTTCCCCGCAGAAGCGTCCATGCCTGGTTCATTCCGAACACTGCCCATTTTTTATCCTGGTATGAATATTCCATGTTATTCCTCCTGGCCCCTGATTGACGGATCAAGATAAAAGTGTGCGAGGTCGACGCTGAGATTGATCAGGACGATGATCACTGCGAAGGTGAGCATACACCCCTGGACTACCATGATGTCCATCGAGGATACGGAATCCACGAGAAGCCTCCCAAGCCCGGGCAGGGCAAACAGGCTCTCGATAATAACCGCACCTCCGAAGAGCCATCCAAACTGGGTACCCATATATATCAGGACAGGGAGCAGTGCGTTCTTGAGAGCGTGCCGCTGAATAACGGTTCTGAAGCTGAGTCCTTTTGCACGTGCTGTCCTTATATAATCCTGTTCGAGTGTTTCAATCATGCTCGTCCGCATGATACGCATTGTTACTGCGGTGAGGCCGACAGAGAGTGCCAGGGAGGGAAGAATGAAATATTCTATCCCGCCTGTTCCTGCAACCGGAAAGATGCCCAGATAGACGCCTCCTACGAGCATAAAGAGTATAGCAACGAAAAAGTCAGGACTCGAGAGGCTGATGACAGAAGTAAGTCTGCAGAGGTGGTCCACAGGCCCGTTCTGTCTCAGTGCCGCAGTAATTCCGAGCGGAATAGCTACGGCAGCTGAGAAAAACATTGTAAGGACGGCGAGAAAGAAAGTTATGGGCAGAGCGTGTGTAATTTCCTCTATGGTGCTCCGTTTTGTCTGGTAGGAATATCCCAGGTCTCCACATACAACCCTTGAAGCCCACTTCAGATAACTGACATACCAGGGATCGTCAAGTCCCATCTCCTCATGAAGTCTGGCTACTGCCTCTTTCGGGGGACTTTCAGTACCCAGGGTGGCTCTGAGTGTGATTTCAGCCGGGTCCCCCGGGGAAAGGGAGATTACCGCAAAGGTGATGAGGGAAATTCCAATCAGTACCGGTATTAGTTGAAGCAGGCGGTTCAGTACGATTGTACGCATCATTCTTACTCAAACCCGATGTAAATGAAAAGGATGTGGGCGGCGTACCCACATCAGGCAATTGAGACATTCTCAAGGTGGAGCGAGTACTCCGTAGGATGGAGGCGGTATCCCTCTATATCCGAGGTGGTGGCGTCGATATTGACGTAATAGTTGAGATATGCCACCGGCACTTCTTCGACGATAATTGCCTGAGCCGCATCATAGAGTTCTTTTCTAACAGCCAGGTCGGACGTGGTTCTTGCCTCTTCGAGCAGTTCATCCACACGGGCGTTGTGCCAGCGGTACGCCCCCCAGCCGTCTACTGATGTACCGTTTGAGTGATAATCGGTCATCATTATCTCATCGGGGTCAGGTACGAAGAGCAGCCCCCTTCCGACCAGGAAAATATCGAATTCTCCTTTATTCCGGAGAGAGTTTGCGGCGTCGACGTTGAGGACCTTAAGTTCGGTCTCTATCCCTACTTTCTTGAGCTGCTGCTGTATCACCTCGGATATTTCCGGCAGTTCTGCCCGCTCCGGGTAAGTGACGAGTTTAATTTTCAGGGGTTTGCCGTCTTTATCAAGGGTTCCGTCCCCGTCCGTATCGGTCCATCCGGCTTCTTCAAGGAGTGCCTTTGCTTTTTCCGTGTCGTACGTGTACGGGGCAATCTCCCGGTTAGCCCAGTAAAAGCCCGGCGGGAAGAGCCCTGCTGCCGTGGTTCCGTATCCATGAAGGACATATGTCACTATTGATTCCCGGTCGATAGCGTGATTGACAGCCTGCCGCACCCGCTTATCATCAAAAGGCTCCTTTGCGGTGTTGAACCCCAGCATCCTTACGCGAGCAATCGGTTGCTGCAGGACAGTATATCCATCTTTTTCTGTATATCCTTCAGCAATCTCAGGAGAAAGGATCATTGCTATCCGAATTTCCTTACTGTCAAGGAGCATCTTTCTAGTAAGTGCCTCAGGCATTATCCGGTATATTACCTTATCAACTGAAGCAACCTGTCCCCAGTAATTGGGGTTTTTGACGATTACGATCTCTTCTTCCGGTTTCCAGGACTCGAAGACGAAAGGTCCGGTGCCTACAGGCTTTACAACATTGCCGTCCGCATCATAAGATCCGGGGGCAAGGGCAGCACTCTCTGCTTTGGAGAGATAGGCTGGCAATGCGGGGAAGGGTGAATCGAGGCTGATTACCAGGGTCAGGTTGTCCGGGGCCTCAATGGCTGATACGGGGATCTTCCCGAATATTGCCTCCGACTGGACAAAGGACCGTTCGAGAGAGGTCTTCATGGTCCCGGCTGTAAAGGGGTTCCCGTCATGGAACAGGACACCTTCTCTCAAAGTGAACGTCCAGTTTTTCCCGTCACTGGAGACATCCCACGATTTTGCAAGGGAAGGGATAATCTTCCCCTCATAATCGACTCCCACAAGGGTTTCCGCATATCCAAGCCTTTGAGATATGTAACCTGACAGGTGAGGATCGATGGTATTCGGACTCCATTGACCCGAGATCGAGAGTGTCTGAAGTTCTTCTTGCTGTTCTTGGTCTGTACAGCCCGCTCCTATAACAACGAGAGCCAGCAGAATCAAGAGAATTCCATCTTTTCTTTTCATTTAATTCATCACACCAATTTATGTATCAACATCAGTGTTGCAAAAATTTACGGATGCAGGGATTGTATGTAGCTATCATGTAGTGATTGGAATCATGTGATGGTTGGAATCATGTGTAAATCGGAGTAATAATGTGATAATCATGTGATTTTGCCACCGAGCTCCTTGTCCCTGGATCTTGCAGGCCTGTATGGTCATCAGGTGTGTGAAACGTTATGGCAGCGCACCCTCCTACCTTCACACTCCTGTGTCTCAGGGTCGTGAAGGCATTTTCCTGTCTTTTCCGGGCAAAACTGGTAGTATACGCATGAGCCGGGAACCCGGGTTCCTTGAGGCTCCGGGCATGTTAAGGAACCATAATCAGGGATTGATGTGAGCCTGCGGGTGAACGGGTGGAGTGGCTTATCCATGACACCCCGTCCCTCTTCCACGATCTGCCCTCCAAACATTACGGCGGTCCGGTCCCCTACCGCATGAGCGAGCCCCTGGTCGTGGGTGATGAAGAGGAGGGCGCATCCGAGTTTTTGCTGGAGGGTCTGAAGGAGGCGGACAATAGCTGCCTGGGTGGATACGTCCAGCATTGACGTCGGTTCATCACAGACGACGAGTGCCGGTTCCAGTGCAATAGCGCGGGCAATAGCGGCGCGCTGCAATTCCCCCCCACTTAGCTGGTGGGGATATCGGGCTGCCTGCTCCGGCTCAAGCCCCACAAGTTCAAGGAGTTTTTCCAGCTCATCTCCAATCTGCCTTCCGGGGTGTAATGCATCCGGGTGGATACGGAGGGGCTCGCAGATGGAATCAGCTATCTTCCACCGGGGATTCAGCGCACCTTCCGGTTGTTGTGGCACTATCTGGATTTTTCGGCGGATCATGCGGAGTTCTTTTTCTTTCAGCCCTGTCAGGGTCTGTCCCTCAAAGAATACCTCGCCCTTGGTCGGAGGAATGAGCAGGAGGAGAAGTCTTGAAAGGGTGGATTTGCCGCATCCGCTTTCCCCTACAAGAGCAAGTGTTTCTCCTGCATCGATCCGGATATCCACCCCGTCAACAGCAGTAATCCGGCTCTTTCCCGGGGAATTGGGGGCGAATATTTTCTTTAATCCTCTCCCTTCAATCATACAACCAGCACCTGACAGCCGCCCCTTCCGGAAGAGCAATAAGAGGCGGTTCGACTTTACATCTTTCTATTGCGTACGTGCAGCGGAATCGGAATCT
Organism: Methanosarcinaceae archaeon; assembly: GCA_013329415.1. GTDB lineage: Archaea > Halobacteriota > Methanosarcinia > Methanosarcinales > Methanosarcinaceae > MTP4 > MTP4 sp9310u. Next base: position 23,889 of record DUKH01000144.1, read on the forward strand.
ACAGCCCCCATCATATTTGTCTGACTCTCTTGTTCTGCCTGATATGGGGTGAAGTCCGTTTTCCGGGAGTGAGCGGAGCATCCCCCTGGCGTAGGGGTGCAGAGGCCCGTCAAAAAAGCTCTTTCTTTCCCTGATCTCCATGATCCTCCCGGAATACATTACTGCGATCCTGTCAGCGAGATTTCGGGCGAATGCGAGGTCGTGCGTGATAACAAGCAGGGTGATCCCTTTCTTGCGTAGAATCTGGAGAAGGGCAGAGACCGCTTGTTTGTTCATTATGTCTATCCCTTTAGTCGGTTCGTCGGCGATGAGCAGTTCCGGGAGGCCTGCAATCCCCATAGCAATAAGGGACCGTTGAAGCATTCCGCCGCTGAAGGAGTAAGGGTATGAGTCGATCCGCTCTTCGGGAGGAGTTATGCGGATGAATTGAAGGAGTTCAAGAACCTTTTTTCTGACTGTAGTCCTGTTCTTTTCCACATGGAGAGAGATCGGTTCTCCTATCTGGCTCCCTACAGTCATTGAAGGGTTCATTGCTCCTGCCGGGTTCTGCGGAACCCAGGCAATCTTGCTGCCGCGGATCATTTCAAGTTCGTTTTCCGGGAGGGTTAGAAGATCGGCGCCACGATATTGTACAATTCCGTCAACAGTACAGTTTGCAGGCAGCAGTCCAAGGAGTGCAAGGCCCAGGACCGATTTTCCGCTCCCGCTTTCCCCGATGATGGCAAGTGTTTCGGACCGTTTGATGCTGATATCTATGCCGTCAACGGCCCGGATGACCTTGCCTGATGTGGAGAAATGTACAAACAGCTGCTGAACATCAAGAATCGTGGTCATGCTCTATTTTTTCCATACTTTTGCTTAACTTCTGTTATGAAAATTACAGAGGGTATGTTATTACTATATATATTTGTTTTCATATTATCTATGACAATTGAAAAATAAATTATTATATCTTAACACATATTGTCAAGAATTTATGATATAAAGGAGGTAGTATGACTATACAGATCGATTGGGAGACAGCCTGGGCTGCAGGCATCGATGAGATGAACCGGCTCTCTACCACAGGTTACTGGAACCGGCGGGCAGAGGATTATTCCGATATGGTACTGGCAAGCGATTGCAATCATGGCCGGAATATCCTCGACCTGTTTGAACGGGAAGGGCTGCTGCAGAAAGAGTGGCATGTTCTTGATATTGCATCAGGGCCGGGTGCGGTAACGGTCCCATTTGCAGAGCGGGTGTGCAGGGTGACTGCGGTCGAGCCGGCAGAGAGGATGGCAGCGGCGCTGATGTCATATGCACAGAGCAGAGGGCTTTCCAACATAGAGGTAATACCGCAGACCTGGCAGGAGGTGGATGTGGCAGCGTATGCGAAGAACTACGATCTGGTCATCTGTTGCCATGCCCTCTGGCAGTTTCCGGACATTCTCCCCCAGATCCGGCGTATGGAGGCAGTTTCAAGGGGCTACTGCTGCCTTGCCCACGGCTTCGAAGCCCCGTCCGATACGAGCAAACTAATGGAAACTCTGGGGATTGATGAAGGCGGCTTTGACCAGTTCATCACGATATTAAACCTTCTCAATGATGCTGGAGTGAACCCGAACGTTGATGTGGTCGATTACACCCTTACCCGGTCGGTCTCATCGGCAGTTGCCTCTGTCCAGAACCTGGTCGAAAAGTACCGACCGCTGGATTCCAACGATAGTGCGATTATTCAGGAGTATATGCAGAGCCACACCATGAAGGGTGTGTATCAGGTTAACGGCAGGATGGGTGTTCTATGGTGGAAGGTAGCATGATGGACAGTTCTCTTATATCCGGTATCGACTGGGTCAGGTTCTGGGAAGACAGCTATGATGCCCGGTCGAGAATAATGCGCAGGGACTACGAGATCGATGACTGGAGTGATCGAGCAGAGGACTACTCGGAATCAAGGCGGACGAACCAGTACGAGTTCGGAGAGTCGGTATATGCTGCACTTGACCTTCATGGAGTCGTTTCTCCACATTCGCGGGTTCTTGAAGTTGGCTCAGGGCCCGGAACATTTGTCATCCCATTTGCACGGCGGGTTGACCATATGACCGCTGTTGAACCTGCAGAGGGAATGATCCGTATGATCCATCGGAACGCTGCAGAAGCGGAAGTGAAAAACTATTCCATTATCCCGAAGATCTGGCAGGATGTGAACAGCACAGAGTTTCGGGGCCAATATGATCTCACCATCACTTCAACCGTCATCTGGATGTTCCGCGATATCATGGCCCAGATCTGCCGGATGGAAGAGGTGACACGGGGATACTGCTGCGTTGTCGGGGGCGTCAGCACCGGGCAGACATTTGAAGCAGAACTCTGGCAGAAGATTATGGGCAATATTCCATCCCCACAATACCCGGAGTACCCGTTGATATATAACCTGCTCTACATGCATGGCAGGGTGCCGCAGGTACGAATTATCGATTATACAAGCAAGAGGACACCTGAGAATATGTTCAGGATGTACAGGGTCTTCTACTCGATCTATACGGAGATCACACCTGAGGTTGAAGAGACTATTCGAGAAGCTCTGTACAGAGATTCCGGGGAAGGGCCGTGTGTAAGAAAATACCGGTCTGCTGTGGTCTGGTGGGATCCGGCTGTCCGAAGGAGAGAGTTGAAAGGCATTGCCTGAGAATTCAGGTCGGAGCCTTATGGATAAAACGGTAAGTTGGAGTGTCGACAGCGGGGAAAAATGCCCGGGAATGATTGATTAGGACAGGCTTCTTCCTGGAAAATGCCTGTCCACACGGCAGAGCCGCAAATGGGCATACCGTCATTCGTGGTATTGATATCATGCTTTTGCAGGACCGGAACTGCAGGGATAATGGTCCCAGCCTTAGCTTTAAATGTCCTTCTTGGCATCGGAACCTCTCATCGTCCCTGCGCGGTTGTAGATATGGCTGGAGCTAATCTACTTCGAGTAAGTGAAAGTGCAATCTTCAGCCGCACTTGAAAATCAGGCATTTAAGTAACAACCGTTTGGTAGTGGATGATCAAAAATTAAATAGAGCCTGAAAATAAATAGCGTCACAAAAGTAGCAAATGTTTTTTCAAAGTTAATCTTTTACCCCGTAAAACTCCCAGGCATCCTCGATCTGCATGGCACACATCCCGAGTTTGTGAGCGGGCAGAATCTCATTTTCATAAGAGTCCCCGATGGACAGTACACACTTTGGTTCGAGTTCCAGTCCCAGTTTCTTGAGCGCTTCCATGAAGAGCCTGAGGTCCGGTTTTTTATAGCCGAGGTCTGAGGAAAAGATAACGAAGTCAAAGTAGTCGTAGAAGCCAAGGTACCTCAGTTCCATTTCGGAAAAGACCCTCTGTCCGTTGGAGATTATGCATTTCGGGATGTTTATGCAGTGCTCGATCAGCTTTATGCTCTGGGGAAAGGGCCGGAGTTTTCGGATAGACGCTGCCCTGAATACCTTTGCGGTTTCGACCCCCAATTTTTTTTCATCAATTCTCCAGACTGCGTGATCTTTACAGATCTCACTGAAGACCTCTTCCACCTTTACTTCCGGGTATTCCTCTTCGGACCTGTCCATCCTTTCCTTTACCTTCAATTCATAAGCATGCCGCAGTTTTTCAGGACTGATCTTTACACCCTGGTATGCTAGCCACATCGTCACCCTTTCATAGGTTTCCAGGTCATCTTCATCGGTGTGAATATCGATAAGAGTCTGGTAGCAGTCAAAGATGATCCCTTTTATGGGGGTCCCCTCACATACGGTCCTGGTTATCGAAACCCTTTCTATTACAGGTGGGACACTCAGTTCCCCGGTCTTTTCCATCCGGTAGCTTTTAAGTACGCTTTCGATTCCTTCCCCCTGCATCTTGTAGCTTTCCAACATATTTCCTCTCCCTGAAGTGTCCTCTCACAGAATCTCTTTCCTTAAAATGTCTTTCCGCAAAATATCTTCTTCTTGAATTATATTATTCACGTTTCCTTATATGTTTATAGGTACAGTTTCTTTTCCAATCAATCTGCAAATTTAAAAGAAGTAAATAAATGTAAAAAATGTACTTATTTGTGCCTTTTCAAGATTTTCAAAGCTTTTTCAAAAAAGAATTTACGGGATTAACTCCCGTGTTATAAGTTCACTTCTTCAGCCCGTAAAACTCCCAGGCTTCCTCGATGCCCATAGCCCGCATCCCAAGCTTTCTGGCAGGGAGGATCTCATTTTCATAGGAATCTCCGACGGACATCACGCACTTGGGCTGGAACTCCAGGCCCATCCTCTTAAGTGCGGCCATGAAAAGCCTCAGGTCCGGTTTCTTGTACCCGACGTCCGAGGAAAAGATAACAAAATCAAAATAGTCATAAAGTCCCAGGTACCTCAGTTCAAGTTCGGAAAAGACCCGCTGCCCGTTGGAGATTATGCATTTTGGGATGTTGATGCAGTGCTCGATCAGTCTTATACTCTGGGGAAACGGGCGGAGCTTTCGGATTGAAGCAGCCCTGAAGACCCTTGAGGTGTCAATACCCAGGCGTTTTTCATTGATCCTCCACACTGCATTTTCCCTGCAGATCTCTGCAAAAACCTCTTCAACCCTCACCTCGGGGTATATTTCCGGAGACTCGTCCATCCTTTCCTTTACCTTAAGCATATAGGTGTCCTTGAGTTTCTCCGGTTTTATAACGACTCCCTGATATGCCAGCCACTTGCTAACCGTTTCATAGGTTTCGTGGCTGTGCTCATCGGTGTCAATATCAATAAGGGTCTGGTAGCAATCAAAAATTACCCCTTTGATCTGGCAGCTTTCAAATATTTCTTCTCCTTCTCCTTCTCCTTCTCCTTCCTCTTCTTTTCTCTCTCCCGACTCTTCAGCTGGATAGCTCAGGAATGTACTCCGTCTTCCCGCTATTTCCGGTTCGTAGATTTCTGAAATGTTTTCCCCTCCCATATTTCCCTTTTTTACCTGACAACCTTCAAACATGCCCGGACTTCTTAACAATTTCAATTGTTTCGGTTATTTGATAAGTTAATCTATAGCCAAGGACCCAAATTCCTTCACCCACCTCAAGCGAAAGTTTAACCACCGAAAGCACGGAAAACACGGAA
>DUKH01000147.1:0-14437 GCA_013329415.1 Methanosarcinaceae archaeon
GGAAACAACCGGAGTAGGAAACGGGACGAATGGAAAAAATTAAATAAGGAAAGAAAAGGTCCTGTAGGGAAATCCGAAAAAATTTCAGAAAAGGACTTTAAGAAAAGCCATTAGATCCTTAAAGTGGAAGAGACACATATTCACGTTAACAGAATTAAAAATAGAAGGAATTGTACCCCGATTTAGTCTTAAAGCGGGAACTTTTTTTTATATATAATATGTTGACCAAAAGCTATATAGCCAGGGATTTTTAAACCAAGTATATTGGTGATTTCTTGGTAAAAAGGGCACTGCTCAGCGTCTCAGATAAGACAGGAATTGTGGAATTCGCACGTGGGCTCGAAGAACTTGGCGTGAAGATTATCTCAACAGGCGGGACAGCGAAGATCATTCGCGACGCCGGTATTGAAGTTACTGATGTTTCGGAAGTCACGGGCTTTCCCGAGATGATGGGAGGACGGGTCAAAACCCTGCACCCAAGGATCCATGGGGGACTCTTATGCCTCAGGGAAAGCGAAGAACACATGGAAGAGGCTTCAAAAGAAGACATCTCCCTCATTGACATGATTGCCGTAAACCTCTACCCCTTCGAAATTACGGTTTCGAAAGAAGAGGTGGAACTGGAGGAAGCCATCGAAAACATCGACATCGGCGGCCCCACCATGCTCCGTTCGGCAGCCAAAAACTACCGCTCCGTGACAGTACTCTCTGACCCCGCAGACTACGGGCGTATCCTGAAAGAACTGCGTTCCAGCGGGGTTATCTCCGATGAAACCCGGGCCGGACTTGCAGTCAAGGCCTTCAGGCATACTGCAGACTACGACGCGGCCATCGATACCTACCTGAGCAAAGTCCTTCTCGGAGAAGAAGTGCTACGCCTGAAGTTCACCGACGGCGTGAAACTCCGCTACGGAGAAAACTGGCACCAGGAAGCCAGTTTTTATAAAGACCCCATGCTGGAAGGACCGGGTCTGGCAAAAGCCGCCCAGTTGCACGGAAAAGAACTTTCCTATAACAACTATGTGGACGCCGACAACGCCATTCAGACAGTCAAGGAACTGGGGAATGCCACCCCGGCTGTTGCCATAGTAAAGCACAACAACCCCTGTGGACTTTCCACGGGAAATACCCTCCTGCAAGCGCTGCAGGCTGCCTGGGACGGGGACCCCATCTCGGCTTACGGGAGCATTATCTGCACAAACGAAACCTTCAACCTTGAAGCGGCCCAGCTCCTGAACGGGAAATTCGTGGAAATTATCCTTGCCCCGGATTTCACACACGATGCCCTCGAATACCTGAAGAACAAGAGTGCTAACTTAAGGCTCCTGAAACTGCCCGATCTAAGGGAAAGTTTCGGAACGAATTGCACCTACAAATACATAATCGGAGGCATGCTCAAACAGTCCCGGGACATAGGGATCTACGAGAAGTGGGAATCCGTTACAGAGACCCCCTATCCCGAAGAAAAGCGCGACCTATCGGAATTCTGCCTCAGGGCCTGCAAAGCCACGAAATCCAACGCAGTCATCATCGCCCACGAATACGAACCAGGTTCCTTTATGGTGCTGGGAATGGGCGCAGGACAGCCGAACCGCGTGGACTCCATCCGCAAACTGGCAGCCACAAAGGCAATCGAAAACCTGAAGCTTATCTACGAGCGCGAAGAACCGGGCATTCCCTTCGAAGAGTACTGTAAAAATATCCTGTCCGAATGCGTGATGGCCTCAGATGCCTTCTTCCCCTTTGACGACAGCGTAATCCATGCCGCAGAGAACAACATCCGCTATATCGTATCTCCCGGCGGGTCCATTAGGGACGGAGAGGTCATAGCAACCGCAAACCGGCTCAATGTATCCCTGGTCTTCACCGGCATGCGCCACTTCCTTCATTAAATTTAAAAATAGAAAGGCTGCAAAATCCTAAATGCAGCCATCCCTGCCAGAAATGGCAGGGAACCATTTCATAATTTTAGGACATACGAATTTTAATACGGCTTTAAAATACGAATTTTAGAATACGAATTTTAACATACAAATTTTAACATACAAATTTTAACATACAGATTTTAACGAAAGCTCTATTTTTCGAAAAAAATTCAATACACAGCAATCCATGCACCTTTCACTTCAATTACAGGTCCTTTTCCAAAAATCGTTCACAATAGATCGAATTTACAATAAACCCGAAATGAAAAAAACTGTTTTAATCACTGATTTCTTTGAGCGAGAAATCTTTTTTTAGATCAATTGAGGTATATCAGTAAAATAACTGTACACCAATAATATAATAAAATTATTTTCAATGTATGTATAAATAATAATAATGTAATCTAATCGTTTGAGACTACCGTATCAGATTATCCGTGAGAGAGAAAAAATACCGGAGAATAAGCAACACTCCCAAAAAAGATAATATAGATTGAATTCATATACCATTCTAGCAATAGTATACGACTAACATATAACAGCCACCACAATAAAATATAAGAAATGAAATAAAATAGGATGAATAAAAAATCCCTTAAATTTATAGATCTCACCGGGAAGACTTTTTCGGGAAGATGGGATTTGCCATCACAAAATTAACGAAATAAGGGTTGATCAAAGTGAAATCCAACGGATTATTAAGTATCCTCACATTTTCTGAAAAACGAAAGGACCTGCTCTTCCCTATTCAAGAGAGCCCGAGGACCCTTTCCGACATCAAGGAATACTTCGATGTAAGGTCTCCTGAGATTCTGCCCCGTCTGAAAGAGATGGAAAATGCAAACCTGATCTTCCGGCAGGAAGAAATGTACTGGCTGACCCCTCTCGGGAAGGTTTCAGCAATGTATTTCAGACCTTTCCTGGACACCCTTGCCGCTATAGAAGCAAATGAAAAATTCTGGAAAGAGCATGATCTCTTAGGGGTTCCCGAAACCCTTCTTAACAGAGTCCAGGAACTCAAGGAGTGTCGGGTTATAAGAGATGAACATGAAAACATCTATGACTCTCACAAAACATTCATAGATAACGTACAATCTTCAACCCGTCTCATGGGCTTTGCGTCAATATTCCTCCCCCACTACCCCCAGATGTTTCTGGATATGGCACGTAAGGGCATCCCAATCTCTATAATCGTAACCCCAAATGTTTTTTTCAAGCTGAAAAGCGAATACAACACTGAAATAGAAGAATACCTGGAATACAAAAATACGAGCTTTTACGTTTATGACAATGCCAGAGTCGCTTTTATGGTAACAGACCGCTTTACATCCCTCTCCCTTTTCTATAAGAACGGTACCTTTGACCCACGAAACGACCTTGTCGGTTTCGATGCACTTGCTATCAAATGGGGAGACGACCTTTTCAAGCACTACAAAGAAAATTCAATCGAAATAAAAAATCTTTAAAAAACGGAGCATTTAAAAACTCCGATCGACCACCAAAATCGAAGCAGGCGAAATACGAAAGGACAGGACCAGAAGACCATTTGATCTTCTGCCCACTCTATTTTTAAAATTAAGGGAATGTTATCCGGGTTTCCGGTCACGGCAGTAAATCCCCTTTTCTTCATGAGGGCACACCATTACTTACAGGATAGCGCAGCCTTTACAGAGGGGATCTTATCTCTAAAAGGAATCATCCCCCCGCAGAGATCAGAGGCCAGTTCAGATCGGATTTCAGGTCAGATCAGAAGGCTAGTTCAGATCAAATTCCAGTTAAGATATAAATTAAGGAAATCTTTAAGCCAGGAAAGCCCCGGCAACTGCCCTCAATCCCACAATTGAGGTTGATTCCCCATCCACCATAAATGTCCTTTCAAGTTTCCGGAAAGGAAGCTCCTCTTCTTCGGTCCGGGTGTAGTTTTCGATACACATGAGCCCGCATACGAAGCTATACAAAAGGACGAGTGGTTCGAATGCAACCAGTCCCTGAATTAGCGCAACTCCGAGTACCATGTGAGAAGTCAAATGAAGTGTGATAAGAAGATTACGGGTATTTTGCGCCCCCAGGGCAACTGGAAGGGTCCTGATGCCCGCAAGGGTGTCTCCCTTTACATCCTTGAAGTCATAGATTGCAGAGTTAATGAAGAGTTTGATTCCGAAGAAGGCAAAGACCAGAATAACAGGCAGCAGATGAGCGGAACTTCCTCCGGCAAGCCCTGCAATGAAAATCCCCCAGGTAGCCCCCACAACAAGATTTTTGACCCCGAGTCCTCCCTTGAGTTTCAGGGAAAATTTACCGATATTTATACCTTTACTATAAAGATAGCCGGTTATAAAAGGCAAAAAAGCAAGTGCACAAAGCCCTTCTTTTGCAAGAATAAAAACGCCGATGACAAAAGCCAGAAGAGAAACGGCAAGTGCAACCTCCCGCTTCGAGCCATTTAATTCCTTCCGGTTAACGGAATCTTCTGCAGACTCCATGGCCCGGTCCAGAGTGTAGACAGTATAGATCACAAGGCCACCTGCAAAGCAGGTTAGCAAACTGGACGTTATGTGCAAAAGTAGAAAAGCTAAATGGATCCGGAGCGCCCCGGAAAAAGCAACAAGTACAGAACTTTTTAATAGCTCAAGGGTAGCATTTTGCTCCCTGTACTCGGGTACGGTTGTCTTCCTGTGCCTTAGAACTTTTTCAAAACTTCCCAAAAATATATTAGAGTCCATGAAACTAATACTGCATCACAGTTCGATATTATTAATCGAATAGAATATTGTAGGATCAGTATAACATGTTGAAGATAAACTAAATGATAAAGGACCTTGACAACGGTTATAACAATAGTATAATAAATATTATTACAACGTGTTGAACTGAAAACAGGAGAAACATTATACCAATAAACTAACGAACAATAAATAAGGAGCAGTATTTTTTTCAATTTTTTGAGCAGGTGTTTTCAATAAAAGTAAAAAATAATCAGTATAAAAAGAGGGAAAGGTTGCATAAAATATTCCGAAAGTTTTATCTTTGGCAACGCCTTACTTCAGATAACACACCATAAAAAATATCAGATCTCCGTGCAGATTTTATATAATGTTCCGTGGACCTCCGGTGTAAAAACCAGTAAACTCCAAAGGTCCATAACTGAAAGAACCCAAAAAAACCCGAAAATGAAAAACCAAAAAACCCGAAAAAAACAAAAAAAGAACCCACACTGAGATAACCCCAAGAAAACCCATAACTGATATTTTTGAAAAATTGGAGAACTATCTTGGCAGGAAGAAACGCGGGTAAAACATCTAAATAATCTTCCGAAAAAAGTAATTAAAGCCAGGTGGTAGATAGGATTGAATCCGGGAAAACTTGCAGAGAGGAGGCCATCTTCTGCAGACAGTAAAAAATTCCTGCGGGAAATTGCAATGAACTACGAAGGAGGACAAATTTTCCTGACGGCAATAGAACTTGGAATTTTCACAAAATTGATAGAACCAAAAAGTGCGAAAAACCTTGCAGAAGAACTCGGGACTGACTCCCGACTCACGGCCAGGATTCTAGACGTGCTGGTCTCCCTCGAAGTCCTGGAGAAAAGAGAAGAAATTTACATCACATCCCCCATGCTGGCTCCCTTTCTGCTGGAAGGCAGCCCTGCTTCGTTCCGGAGCTTGAGTTTTTCACATAAGGAGGGGATAGGGTTCAAAAATAAAAACCTGTTTGAAGAAAAAAAGCTGCGTAATGGCTGTGAAAACCAGCAGAGAAACCCCATCCTCGGACTTAATTGAAGGTCTAAAATAATTTAAGTATTACAGTAATTGAAGGGACATGGATAAGGGATACGACAATTGAAGGAATATGAAACCATAAAACTGCAAACAAGAGGAAATAAACATAGATAGTATCCCCGGAGCATCAAAGCTTATTATCCTCTCGACCCCGGTTTTTCCACCACAATTTTACCCTCGTGCTCCAGCCCCTGATCACAATGTTTCCGTTTTCGTCTTCAAGTAAGTTATTGAGATATGCCCTGAGAATCTCTTCCTGTTCTTCCGACGTTACAGCATAATGGGGTTTAAAGTTCTCAACCGCTTCATCCAGACTTACAAAGGTCTGGACGTGTTCAAAGGGGAAAACCTCCATATTGGGATAGATGCCCATATCATAGAGAACATTGTAAAGGACATCGATTTTGGGCCCCTGCTGGTATTCATGGCCATGAAGAGAGGGCCAGAGCTTTCGAGAGTGCATGTCCCAGGAAGTCTCCCCTGCAAACCAGTAGAGATAGATGTACCCGGAAGAGACGTCAATCATTTTCCGAATTGAAGAGCGGATATCCTTCATACCCAGAGAGTAGGAAGCAAAAACCACGTCATACGGACCGTAAAGATCCATTTTGGCATCAACGATTTCCCAATCTTTATGCACACAATTTATATTCTCAATTCCGTAAGTTTCTATATTTTCCTTAAGGACGCTCATCATCCCTTCAGCAGGTTCCACCGCTGTAACGTGCGCAACCCTTTCCGCAAGAGGGATTGCAAGACTACCAGGGCCTGCCCCGATATCAAAATCCGTATTAAGGCACGCCCTTTTCTGGGCTTCCATTTTGTCCTTCCACACTTCATTCCAGTCAATATTCTTTGTGTCCATTTTCTTTCCTCAATCGTTTTCCCCGAAATGAACCCACGTAATACAAATTTACGGATAAGTATTAAAGGATAAATAATTTTCCAAAAAAATTTAAAAAAATCAAAGAAATAGGGAGAATATAAAAAGACAAAGTAAAAAGACAAAGTAAAAAGACAAAGTAAAAAGACAAAGTAAAAAAAGGTCCGGGCATAAGACCCGGAAAAATTGTTATAGATCCTTGAAAGCAGCGTTTTTAGAGAGGGAATATCTTTTTCCCGTACATCTCGTTCAGTACCTGACCGATTGCCGCGTAAATGGCCGTAAAGCCACAGAAGATTCCCTCGAACCCGGCAATCCTCGTAATTGCTTCATTGCCTGTGAAGTCCCCTGCGGCAAGCAGGAAGAACAGGATGGTAAGGGTCAGGAAAACAACCTGCAGTGCCCTGTTAGCTTTCAGAGTACCTATGAACATGAAGAAAGTGAACAGGCCCCACATAAAGAGGTATGCGGCCATGGTCGTCGGAGCAGGAGCCAAATCTGCAAAGCCCTCCCCAAGCATTTCAAGCTTTGGGATCAGGACAATTCCAACAAGGGAGAGCCAGAAAAACCCGTAAGAAGTGAAAGCCGTAGCTCCGAAGGTGTTACCTTTCTTCCATTCCTCAAGCCCTGCAATTACCTGGGCCAGCCCGCCGTAAAAGATGCCCATGGCAAGAATCATTGCACCCAGACCATAATACCCGGCATTGTGCAAATTCAAAAGCACCGTGGTCATCCCGAAACCCATCAGCCCCAGGGGAGCCGGGTTCGCAGTAAAGTCCTGGACTTTTACGTGCGTAATATTCATAATGTCTTGAATTTCCTCACTCATAATAGTCAATCCTCCTTGCCTGTTACTCGGAGATATAATCCCCTTACCTGTTACGCGGGGAAAACAATTTAGTTTTTATATAGATGTTAACGGAGACTCTGCGAGAATATTTGCGATCCCGCTTTTGCCTTTTGGAGAATTATGTAATTATTAATACTTATATTTACGGACTTCTATTATATTTTCAACACAATATAAATATATTACGCATATTTTCATAACAAGGTTTTTATCGACGGATGCGGAAATTCCCTGCATATGACTCAAGCAAGAAGACCTCTCATGCTCATGATCCTGGACGGCTGGGGATACCTGCCTGACGGGGAAGGAAATGCAGTCCTGGCAGCCAGGACGCCGAACCTTGACCGCCTGGTGGAAGAATACCCGTCCTGCTTTTTTGAGGCCTCGGGGGAAGCCGTGGGACTGCCCGAAGGGCAGATGGGGAATTCGGAAGTGGGACACCTTAACATCGGGGCAGGGCGTGTCGTATACCAGGACCTTACCCGCATCAACCTTTCTATCAGGAACGGGGACTTTTTTGAAAACAGAGTGCTCCTGGATGCAATAGAGAACGCTAAAAGGCATGACTCAAGCCTGCACCTCATGGGGCTTGTCTCCTATGGAGGGGTACACAGCCACATGACCCATCTAAAGGCCCTTATCCGGCTTGCAAAAGAAAAAGAGCTCGAAAAAGTGTATATACATGCATTTCTGGACGGGCGGGACGTGCCTCCCAGGGCAGCCCTGGAAGACCTCAAAGAACTCGAAGCCTTCTGCAGGGAAAGCGGAGTTGCAAAAATAGCTACCGTGTCAGGGCGCTACTATGCAATGGACCGGGATCGGCGCTGGGACAGGACGAAACTCGCCTACGATGCCCTTACCCTTGGACTTGCACCCTACAATACCCCTGATGCAGTTGCCGCAGTCGCTGAATCCTATACCAGGGACGAGTCCGATGAGTTCGTAAAACCGACAGTAATCACCGATGCGGCAGGGAACCCAACGGCCACCGTCCGGGACAATGATTCCGTAATCTTCTTTAATTTCAGGCCAGACCGGGCTCGGCAGCTAACATGGGCCTTCGTAAACGAAGACTTTGAAGATTTCCCCAGAAAAGCCACCCCGAAAGTGCACTACGTTTGCATGGCCCAGTATGACGAGAACCTGGACCTACCAATAGCCTATCCTCCCGAAACCCTGAAAAACGTACTTGGGGAAGTGCTGAGCAAAGCCGGAATGACACAGCTCCGCATAGCGGAAACCGAAAAATATGCCCACGTGACCTTTTTCCTGAACGGGGGAGTCGAGAAGTGCTACGAAGGAGAAGACCGCTGCCTGATCCCGTCCCCGAAAATCGCCACCTACGACCTGCAGCCCGAGATGAGCGTCTACGAGGTAACAACGGAGATAATCAAAAGGATCGAATCCGGAAAGTACGACGTAATTATCCTTAACTTCGCCAACATGGACATGGTTGGCCACACAGGGATTTTCGACGCTGCGGTCGCAGCAGTGGAAGCCGTGGACAGTTGCGTTGGAAAAACCATTGAAGCCCTGCAAAAAGCGGGTGGAGTGGCACTTATCACCGCAGACCATGGGAATGCCGAACAGATGGAAAACAGGAAAACAGGAGATGTCCACACGGCACATACCTCAAACCCGGTGCGCTGCATCTACGTGGGCAACGACGAGGTCGATGCCCTGAAAGACGGGAAACTCTGCGACCTTGCCCCGACCCTGCTTGACCTGCTGAGTGTCCCGAAACCTGGAGAGATGACCGGGGAGTCGGTAATAATAAGGAAAGGAAACAAACTTTGAGACTTTTATTTATTCCTTTCTTTCTTCACATTTCTTCTTTCATTTCGGGATCAAGTAATTAGCTTCACAGTTTTTAATTCTTCATCTTATAAGCCCCCGAATAACCCTTATTTTTTTAGATTGTAGCTTTACATAATTTTGTTTTTGTAAGCATGTAATCCCAACCCATTTTCTTTTTGTCTATAATTCCGTCTTAATTTTTTACATAATTCCCCACATAATTTTTTACACAAACTTTTACACAATTTTGTGTTTGCCCAGATAATTTTGTATTTATCCAGATTGGACCAACTGATTTTGACTACGGAAACCATGTCGGAGTCAAACTATTTATATAATTATGAATATAAGTTTAAAAAAAATAATAATGACTATATACATTTGCTTTTTAGATATCAAGCAAAGTGTAATTGCCCAAAAGGTACAAACATATAAAAATTACATATCAAATTTCACCAAAAAGGTTATAAATTTTTATTGACAGATTATACCCACAACATGTAAAAATTATTTTTACACAGGGGTACAGTTCTTAGTGGGATGAGTCTCAATGGATAATAAAAACGAGAATCTCTCAGAAAATACTTTAAGCTCAAATCAGAGCTCGGATGAAACGGATAATAAAAGAGACCTCCAGGCTGAAAAAGCCGATGAAAAGGAGGTTACGGATGAAAATTCGATGGTGCTACAGAGCAAGGGGGAAAAGGACTCTGAAGAAGACTCTTCTGAAAGGGGTAACGAAGAAACTCCTCTGACCGGGGAAGCCGCCGATAACAGCGGGTTTGAGGAGGATGTTTCAGGTAAAGAGGAGAAAAAACTCAGGGAAGAAAAGCCCGATAAAAATGTTCTGGTTGCTGATTTGAGAGTTGAAACTCCCCGGAATTCCGAAGATATTCCGGAACCGCGAATAGAGGAAAGTCAGGAGGGGGGAGAGGGCACCCCCAATTCAAAAATCAAAAATCAGGAGGATAAGCCATTATCAGACATCTCCGGGGAAGATGTTGGTTCGGACGAAGAATCCGTATTTTCCAAGAATTACGGCCTTGGAATAGAAGTCGGGCTTGTTATAGAAACCGAAAAGAAAGGAATTTTTCCTCCTGCATACGAACCCGAGATTGAAAATAAGCTGCATCCAGCAGAAAAAACAAAAATTGAGACGGTTCCCAAAAAATGAGCGAGAAAACGGAAGTTAATAATCCCAGCAAGTTGGAAAAATCCCCTGGAAAAAAGACAGCAGAGACAGAAGAAAAAGAGGGAGGAGAAGGAGAAAAAGAGGGAAGGGAAGGAGAAAAAGAGGGAGGAGAAGGAGAAAAAGAGGGAGGAGAAGGAGAAAAAAGAGAAAAAGAAAAGGAAGAAAAAGTAGAAAAGGAAGGAGAAAAGGAAGAAAAAGCAAAAGAAATTGAAAAGGAGGGAAAAGGAAAAAAGAAAGGGAAAAAGAAAGGAAAAGGGAAAAAGAAAGAAAAGAAAGCCGGATCGTCGCTTAAATTCAAAGAATTGGTTTATGATATTGCAGGAGTAAAGGGAGACGAAAAGTTAGGAGATAAAGTAAAGGAATTCCTGGAGGAAGTAAAAACTCCTGAAGGAGCAAAAAATAAGTTTGCCGAAATAATGAGAAAATTGAGGGAAGAGGAGATAAAGACCCTTCCTCCTTACGACCCGGAAACCTATGGCCCTCTTCTGGAATACGAAATACCTGTGGGTTTTGCCGAAGTAGAGCGCTACTGGGTGGAAGAACCCTATGCTTTTGTGAGCATTATCGAAAACAGGGAAATGAAGTATTACAACGTGGTCGAACCAACCCTTTCCGCATATGAGAAAGCTATTCTTGAACGTGTCCGGGACAACCTTGAGGATACCCTGACCCAGGAAGACATGTGGCTTGGCAGGGAAAAGGAAGTCATACTCACAAACAAAGCTTTGCGCCTTTTTGACCAGTATTACAACACTCTGGAACTGCCTTCTCTCCACAAAATTATGTATTTCCTCCGGCGGAATTTTATCGGGTACGAACGGATCAACGCCCTGATCCATGACCCAAACATTGAAGACATCTCCTGTTCCGGGGTTGAAATCCCGATTTACCTCTACCATATGAAGCACAATAACATTGTGACAAACGTTATTTTCGGGGAGAAAGAACTTGATTCTCTCGTTGTCAAGCTCTGCCAGCGCAGCGGGAAGCATATTTCTATCGGGGAACCGATTGTGGACGCCACTCTTCCTGACGGGTCAAGGATCCAGGCAACCCTTGGAAAGGAGGTCACCACCCGGGGCAGTTCCTACACCATTCGAAAGTTCAAGGGAGACCCGATTACCCCTATCGACCTTATAAACTACAGTACATGTAGTGTTGAAATGATGGCTTACTACTGGCTTGCCATCGAAAATAATACCAGCGTGCTCCTTGCAGGAGGGACCGCTTCCGGGAAGACCTCGCTTATGAACGCAATTTCCCTGTTCATCCCCAGGCTTGCCAAGATCGTATCCATTGAGGATACCAGAGAAATCATGCTCCATCATGAAAACTGGATCGCAGGTGCTACCCGAAAGTCCTTTACAGTGGGAGGCACCGGAGAAGTTTCCATGTACGAACTCCTGAAAGCGGCCCTCGGGCAGCGTCCGGAATTCATCATTGTGGGAGAGGTCAGAGGAAAGGAAGCCCTGACCCTTTTCCAGGCCATGTCCACGGGACACACCACCTATTCCACCATGCACGCAAGTGACGTACAGACGGTTGGTAACAGGCTTGAAAACGAACCCATCAATGTCCCGCATGTGATGATGCAGGCCCTTGGGGTCATTCCCATCCAGATGCAGACCTACGTGAATGAGGTGAGGGTGAGGAGAACCAAGACCATTGTTGAAATCACCGGGCTTGATGCGAGGACCGGCAGTCTCAGGATCAACGAACTCTATAGCTGGGACCCCCAGCATGACAATTTCAAGCGGGCAGGGGATTCCTATGTGCTGAACGAGATTATGAGGGCAAGGGGCTGGAACCCGGACAAACTCTTTAAGGAATTCCAGGAAAGGGAAAAGATCCTTGCATACATGGCTGAGAATCATATGAGGGATTATGCGAGTATCTCTTTGATCGTGCACATGTACGCTACCAATCCCGGGCTTGTGATGGAAGCGGTTGAAAATGGTACCTTGCGGGAAATGTTCCTGCACATGGACTGAGGAGTGGTGGTGGCATGAGCGCTATTGATACCTTTGCCTTCCGGATTTTCGGGACAAAAATCCTTGAATATGAGGACCGTTTCTCGATGTTCAGGGTTAAGCTGAGGCAGGCACAGATCCCTCTTCCTGTGGAGCAGTACGTATCTACAGCGGTCCTGTATTCTCTGCTTGCGGGTTTTTTTGGAGGGTTTATAGGCCTCTTTCTGGGCCGGCTGCTGTTCAGGGGGGTAACTCCCGAATCCATAGTTTCCACTTTACACATTTCTTCGAGGGTTACCCGGGCTGTTGAAACTCCCGGGTTTATTGAAGCCCGTCTTCCCCTTCTCCTCACATTTGTAGGGGGGATTTTGCTATTTCTGCTACTCGCGGCCCTTACCTACGGGCTAATCATGAGCTACCCCCCCATGAAAGCCGACAACAGGAAAAGGGCAATCAATGACGTCATGCCTCACGCAACCGCTTTCCTCTATGTTCTGCAGCGGGGAGGGGGGATGACGATTTTCGACATAATGAAATCTCTGGCGGAGCATGCCCACCTTTACGGGAACACTTCCAGGGAGTTCGGAAACATTATCCGGGACATGGAGTATTTCGGAAAAGACCTGCAGGACTCCCTCTGGGATGCGGCCGACAGGACCCCTTCAGAGCATTTCAAGGACCTGGTCGACGGGCTGATTTCCATCGTTTCCAGTGGAGGGGACGTAACCCTCTATTTGAAAAATAAGACAGAGCATTACAAGTCCGAAGCCAACAAAGCTCACAAGCGTTTCCTTGAAACCCTGGGGCTGCTGGCTGAGGTATACATCACCGTGTTTGTCGTGGGGCCCCTTTTCCTTATGATAATTCTTGTGGTGATGAACCTCATTGATAATGGGGGTCCCACCAAACTCTACCTCCTGGTATACGGGGCAATTCCCTTCGGAACAGTCATTTTCCTTATTTTTCTGGACATGCTTACAGGGGATGCCGAAAAACTGCCGGAGGAAATCATTACCCGGACCAAACCCGATTCGTACAGTGATGTCAGGGTAAAACCGGAAACGGAACATGACCTTGAGCTGATGAAGAAAATAGACTTTTATGAAAAACTCTTCCGGGTCAAAAACACCCTCTTTCACCCTATCCGGGCAATGATCCAGAAACCGATGTATGCTTTTATCGTGAGTGCCCCCCTCACATTTGGGTATTTTATCTCCGCATACCTGAAAAACAGCCCTTACTATGGAGGATTCATAGAAATTGCATCAGCTCTGGACGACCACATATACGCAAGCCTCCTCATCCTCTTCATCCCTTACATCATCTTCCACGAACTTGAAGTCCGGAAGATCAGACAGATCGAAGATCAGGTGCCAGAGTTTCTCAAAAGGCTTGCAAGCATCAACGGAACCGGAATTTTGCTGGCTGACGCCATTGCTATTACCGCCCAATCAAACATGGGCCGGCTAAAACCCGAGATTAAAAGAATGGTTCAAGACATCCGCTGGAACTCAAATATGGTGAATGCCCTGAAGCGCTTTGAGTCCCGCATCCGGACCAATCTTACCCGCCGCAGCATGACTCTCATTGCCCAGGCCAGCGAGTCCACAGGAAACATCCACGAGGTAATAAGCATCGTTGCGGAAGATTCCGATGTCCAGAAAAACCTGAAAAAAGAACGTTCTGCCGAGATGTTCATATACGTTTTCATCATCTTCGTGACCTTCTGCGTCTTCCTGGTCATCGTATACGTGCTTGCGGCTTTCTTCCTCCCGGCCCTGGACGGCTCCAGCAACCCGGCAATGTCCATGGGCGGCTTCGACCTGAAAGAATACACCATGCTCTTCTTCCACGCAGCCCTCCTCCAGGGCTTCGGATCCGGGCTTGTAGCCGGGAAAATGGGGTCAGGAAGCCTTCCGTCAGGCCTCAAATATTCCCTTGGCATGATGACCTTAGCCTATGTGCTGTTCATCGTGTTTCTCTGAAACTCCGGAACTTTTCCGGAATTTCTTTTTTTATAGAGTTGTGATTTTGCAGAGTT
>DUKH01000147.1:14836-19256 GCA_013329415.1 Methanosarcinaceae archaeon
TGATTTTGCAGAGTTGTGATTTGTATGCGAGATTTATTTCGCTTATTCCCCCACTTCTTTTTTGACGTAGTTTATAAAAGACCGGATCTCATTTTACCCGATTCTTTTTTAAAAAATGAACTTTTAACTTAAAGAGTATGAGAGAAGATGCAAACACGAAAAAAATCCTCTTGACCGTACTCATCCTGGCAGTCGTCCTTTCTTCGTTTTTTGTTCTGGACTTTAAGGTTGCAAAGAGCGAAACCAGGGCAAATTCCCGGATAGCGGCCTACTCTACAGGAGAGCCCCAAATAGACTTTCCAGGCAGGATCTATCTCTATGTGGAAGGTAACGATGTCCTTTCAGGATTTCTCCGGGAAAAAATAAGGGCAGAACTGGAAAAGGTAGGGATGGATGTGGAGGATGCCGAGACCTTCGAAGAAAAGTATGATTATCAGGCCCTGCTGGTAAATGTCAGGGAATCCGAAGGGCTGTATACGCCCGTTTATTCATCCTCAAGCCTTGAACTTATGTATTTTTATAGCTCCACCGGAGAAGACACCCAATATTTTGAAAAATTTAAGGAAGGAAACGTTACAAGGGTATTCAAAAACACTGGTTCCCAGGAAGGGAAAAAACTGATGGATGGGGAACTGGAACTGCAGGATTCCACAAAAGGCATCGTATCCAGGAAAGCCTACAGGAAGCACCTTGCCGAAGAAGCGGCAAAGAATATTGTAGACCAGCTTCAACAGCAGATCCGTGATATCCCCTGAAGTTTCCTGCCGAGGTTATCAATTTATTTTCCAGACAGCCACTGCCCGGACCCGAGCCCTTTACCGAAGCGGTTTGCACCAGATGTTCATGTCCTCGAACCCTTCCGCGATCCTGCAGTTGTTTACAAGCCTGCCGGTATAGGAATAACAGAGGGAGGAAAACGCCTGGTTGATTCCGGGAGAAGGAGCCCTGCACAGGGTGTAGAGGCTTTTAAAGTTTCGGGCCGCAAGTTCATTTTCAAGGCCCAGAATAAGCGATTTAATGTGGCCTTTTCCCCTTTCTTCCGGAACTGTCAGGCAGTCGGTTAATTCGGCATTTTTCAGCGCAGTTTCCGTTTCCGCAGATGCAAGACTCATGATTTTCCCCCTTTTTTCGATCACCAGGTAGCAGACCCCCGAACCCATGGCTTCCAGCAGATAGCTTTCTTTGTGAAGAGGACTCGGGTATAGCTGAAACCCCCCGGAATACAGGGCAGCCATTGCAGGGACATCTGCCTCATCTGCGGGCCTGAGGATATAGCCTTCCGGGAGGGTGTTTTTTGTGGCAATCATGCCCCTGCTATTCTCTTTTTTTTCCTGGAACCTCGATTTTTTAAGGCATTCTTCTATTATTCGGTCCTCTTTTATGGGAAAGGAAGGTTCCTTTCGGGATTTTTCCGGAAATGTAGAGAAGATGTGACAGTCTTCCCCGGCAAAATAACCTGTTATCATACCTTCTTTTTCGTATCCGCAAGCTTCAAGGGCATGCACTTCTCTTGAAGGAGTGTATACGATGATTTTCCCCATCTTTTCCAGAGCTGCAAGTTCTTTAAGGAAAGGGTTCAGAACCTCGAAATGCCCCCTGAAATTCATTACTTTAATTCTTCTGCTGTAATAATCAATCACAAGGTCTGCTGAAAGGCCTGGCATTTTGAGTATTGTTTTTTTCCAGTATCCCGGAAGTTCTTCTTCCATGTTTAGGGTAAAAGGTATTTGTTTTTCGATAAAAAATTCCTCCTCGGATTGGTGGCTGGCGCATATTAAAGCCGGTGTTTTTTATAAAATGTAAATATTCAAAAGTTGAGATTTAAAAGGACCTTAAAAGTTGATTGTCTCAAAAGTTCAGCGCCTCAATGGTTGAGTGTCTCAGTAGTTGAGTGTCTCAGTAGTTGATTATCTCAGTGGTTGAGTATTTCAGTAGTTGAGCATCCAAAAGCCGAAAAGGAGGATTATTTAGCCCCTTTTCGGTTTGCATATTTAGAAATGGATGCATTCTTAGATAGTTATTTAGAGGCTTCTCAGTCATTTTAGAAGCGATTTTTTCGGTCAAGCCCTTCGGGTTCAAGGGCGATGGTATTGTTCTCGTCGTCGTAAAGCTTTGCAACCCCGATCTGGTTCTTAAGCTTGGGATGGTCATCGCAGATCTGGCATTTCTCTGGACATTCCCCTTTATATTCAGGTTCCGGGTATACGCAGATGACACCTTCATAATTCCTGAGAGTGACCTTTGTATCCGAGCTTGAGATCAGGTAATTCGGGCCCACCGGGATCTTTCCTCCACCCCCCGGAGCATCCACTACAAAGGTAGGGACCGCAAGCCCTGAGGTATGTCCTCTCAGCATTTCCATGATTTCTATGCCCTTGGAAACTTTTGTCCTGAAGTGCTCAAGCCCGTAGGACAGGTCACACTGGTAAAGGTAGTAAGGCCTGACCCTTATTTTGAGCATTTCCTGGCACAGGTTCTTGATTATAAAGGGACAGTCGTTCACACCCCTCAGGAGAACGGACTGGTTCCCCAGGGGCACTCCTGCATCTGCAAGCATTTCTATGGCTTTTGTTGCTTCCGGGGTAACTTCCTTCGGGTGGTTGAAATGGGTATTTAACCAGACCGACGGATACTTTTTCAGGATATTGCACAGCTCAGGGGTTACTCTCTGAGGGAGGGTTACAGGCACTCTTGACCCTATTCTTACAATCTCCACATGGGGGATTGAGAATAGTTCGTCCAGAAGCCAGTCGAGCCTCTCATCGGAAACAAGAAGAGCGTCCCCTCCGGAAAGCAGCACGTCCCTGACTTCCCTGTGCTCTCTTACGTATTCGATTCCTTCCCGGATCATCTTCTCGGAAAAGTCGCATTCGCGGTTTCCCACCCGCCTCTTTCTTGTGCAGTGTCGGCAGTACATCCCACAACGGTTTGAAATGAGAAAGAGAACCCTGTCCGGATACCTGTGGGTTATGCAGCTCTTTTCCGAAGGAGAATCCGCATCTTCACAGAGCGGGTCCTCAAACTCCCAGGCAAAAGTCTGGAGTTCGGCTGCCTGAGGTATTGCCTGCAGCCTGATAGGACACGTTGGGTCATCGGGATCCATAAGGGAGGCATAGTAGGGAGAAATCGCCATGGGAAATACTTCAAGAGCCTCCTTTATGTCCTCTTTTTCGAAATCTGAAAGAGGAATTAGCTTTTCAAGCTCTTCAACTGTCGTAATACGGTGTTTATACTGCCATTTCCAATCAGAATATACTTCATCAGTTACACCATAAATTTCTTTGATTATTGACTTCACAATAGAACCTCGAGTGGGAGTCGGAAAGTGAATTAAACCTTAAATCCCCAAAAATATTAATTGCAAATATTGTATCTTTCCGACTTCTGTTAAAGAAAAGGGTTTTAAATCGGCTATATAATCATTAAATACATCAGATATATAGTTTTTTACCAAATGGAGATATAGCATTGCTTATTTTCCAAAAAGAGACAATTAAAAGCGCCTTTTAATTGCAATAGAATCTGATAATTACTTATTAAACAGAATATATCTTAAAATTAGCCCTTTAAATCAGATTAATCATAAAATAAGCCAATTACCATAAATGAATCCTCAAATACATTTATTAGTCACAAAGAACATTAAAATGCCTCCTATATCCGCAAAGAATATTAAAATACTTCCATTATCCACAAACAATATTAAAATACTCCAGTTATACATGATTAATCTTAAAAAGTCCCCATTATATTCAAGCAATCTTCAAATTACTCCATTATTTCAAAGCAATCATATAATGCCCACATAAAACCCAATTATATGCATTATACTTCCGTTAACTCCGATTGATCCCAAAATACTCCTGTTAAGCAGAATAGATTCTAAATAAATTTTATTTAGAATCAATTAATCGAAAAATAGTCAAATTATCAGGGATAAATATGGGATAAATTCCTTCATGTCCCTTTGATTGTTTATAAAAAATAAAAAACCTGAGGATTCGTATTTTTATTGATTTAAAACGTACTAAACATATAAAAGTCATACCAGAGACCTTATATTGGCTTTTTATGGCATATTAAACCGGCAATTAAATGGGGGAACAACATTTGAGATTAGATTTCATTAATAATATGTCAAATAGATTATATTTTACAGAGATTACATTTCATAAAAGTATAGTACATATGAGTTGCATAATTATATGAGTTGGATTTAATTATAGTAAATCCAGAAATTAATTACACTTTTCAAGACCAATTATAGTTAATGACCCAAATTCCTTTCGCAATCTCAAGTGAAGGTTTAACCACAGAAAACACGGAAAACACGGAATAAAGGAAAATGGGGGCACAATCCTTCCGCGCTTTCCGTGTCTTCCGTGGTTATATGTAAGTGTAAATATTTACGTTCGGGACT
>DUKH01000119.1:0-1185 GCA_013329415.1 Methanosarcinaceae archaeon
TCTAAGAGACTCACAATGAACCAGGCAAATAAAAACCGCCGGAAGCACAAGCAAAATTTCGACGCCGAAGAAATAGTTTCACGCATATACCCCTCCATTATCAGGGTCTTTGAAGTATACGAGATCCAGAATTCAGGAGAAGCCCTCTTTTTCTACGGAACCCCGAAAACCGATGCGGAACACATTACACAGGAGCTATGGGGTCCTCTCCAGCAGCGTGAGCTTGAATTTTCCCTGAAATACGAACTTGGGGAACATGTCCTGGTTATCGCCCCTGCAAAGACTGCCCGGGAAAAGCCCTGGGTGAACCTTGGCCTCCTTATTGCGACAATTTTTACCACCATGATTTCAGGAGCCGTAATGTTCGGGGTAGACCTTGCAAACGAACCCATGGAATTTGTCCGGGGTTTTCCCTTCACCCTCGCCATCATGGCCGTACTCGGCTCCCATGAGATGGCGCACTATGTGGCAGCCAAGTACCACGGGATGAAGACTTCCCTTCCTTATTTTATCCCATTTCCCACTTTCATCGGCACAATGGGTGCGGTCATTAAGTACAGGGGTCCGATCCCCAGCCGGAAAGCCCTCTTTGATGTGGGGATCGCCGGGCCCATAGTGGGGCTTCTGGTCTCAATCGCGGTTACTTTTATAGGGCTTTCCATGGAAGTTCCCAGGGTAGACCCGCTGCCAAACGTCTTTATGATCGACCTGGGCCTGCCTCCGCTTTTCATAATCATCCAGAAGCTTCTGGGCGTAACCGGAGATAGCCTGCACCCTGTGGCATTTGCCGGCTGGGTGGGGATGTTCGTAACCCTCCTGAACCTGCTCCCCGCAGGACAGCTTGACGGGGGGCATGTGCTCAGGGCGATGCTCGGGAAAAAGGCAGCTCACGTCTCAAAAGCCATGCCCTTCGTCCTTCTTATAACAGGGCTTTATGTAAGTTACTGGCTGAAGGAGGACGGGTTAATCTGGATTTTCTGGGCGCTATTCCTTTCGCTCTTTGCAGCCGCAGGGCATCCTTCTCCCCTTCACGACAAAGTGGAACTTGACAGAAAGCACCTCCTGATCGGGGTCATAACCTTTATTATGGGACTGCTCTGCTTTACCCTGGTTCCGTTCAAATTTATAGGCTAAAACAAGCCATGAGCTGAAAAAAGACATGAGCTAAAACAAGCCATGAGCTGA
>DUKH01000119.1:1499-2781 GCA_013329415.1 Methanosarcinaceae archaeon
AAACAAGCCATGAGCTGAAAAATCCCGGCTTTTTTTAAACGTGCCCGTAAAAAAAGGTGACATCAATGGAAGTGAATTTTCGCTACAGCAAGAAAAACTCATACAGCTTTGCGGTCCTCTCCCCCCTGCTGCCGGAAGCAGGTTTTACGGACATGCCCCGAAAAGGGCTCATGATCTACAGCTTTACCACACGCCAGGCAGCAAATGTATTCAAAGAAGTAAAAAATGCAAGCACAAAATCCATCTTTATTGCAGGAGGCCCTCACCCCTCGGGGGCTCCCGAAGAAACCCTGGAGTATTTTGATTACGTTGTGCTCGGAGAAGGGGAAGAAACCCTTCCTGAACTGGTAAAGGTCCTCCGGGAAAAAGGAGACCCAGGGAAGGTCCGGGGAATAGCATACAAAAACCCCGAAAACGGGGAAATCGTCAAAACCCCGGAAAGGCCCCACGTAAACCTGGACAATTACCCTTGCTTTAACCCGGAGAAACTCCGGGCTCCGAGCGAGATCAGTCGGGGCTGCCCCTGGGGCTGCAAATACTGCCAGACCCCGAGGCTTTTCGGAAGGGAGGTCAGGCACCGGAGCATTGACGCGATAGTTCGGAATGCCAGGCACTACGATGACCTCAGATTCATAGCTTCCAATGCCTTTGCTTACGGGAGTGACGGGATTCACCCCAGGTTTGACAAAGTTGAGAAACTGCTTTCAACCCTGCATGAAATTCCCGGGAAAAAGATTTATTTCGGGACGTTCCCTTCCGAGGTGCGCCCCGAATTTGTGAACGACACGTCCGTGGAACTTGTCCGCAAATACTGCGCAAACCAGAGCCTGAGCCTGGGAGCCCAGTCGGGAAGCGAGCGCATCTTAAAAGAAATCCGAAGAGGACATACGGCGGAAGACAGCATCAACGCCGTAGAATGCTGCCTTGAACACGAAATAGTCCCTGCAGTAGACTTTATCTTCGGCTATCCCTCCGAAACCGAGGAAGACCAGGAAAAAAGCCTGGACCTTGTCCGCTGGATCTGCAAAAAAGGAGGCACTGTCCGAGCCCATTACCTTACCCCTCTGCCCGGGACCCCATACTCATCCGTTACCCCCACCGAAATCAGCGACAAAGTCCGGCGCGAACTAGGGAAACTAGCTCTCAACGGAAAACTGACCGGGTACTGGGAGAAACACTGAGAAAAAAACCGCAATTTTCGGAAACCATAATTTTCGGAATTAGGAAAGCGATAAAAAATATGTGAAAAGTGGGCTGTAGGACACATCTTCTTCAAGGAAGG
>DUKH01000119.1:3147-7647 GCA_013329415.1 Methanosarcinaceae archaeon
AAAGGGGAGCTGTGGAGAAAGGGAAGGGAAGCTGAGGGGAAAGGGAGGAAGTCGATAAGATTGAGAAGAGATTAGAGTGAGTGCCGGCAGGTGCTCATTTGAAGGCCGGCTTTGCGGTCTAATCCCTATTCTTTTTAGGTTATGTGTTTGAGTTATGCTTTTTTTAAGGTATTATTTCGTTCCAGGTTTATTTTCCGACTTTAACGTACCGTTTTTACCACTATTTCCTTTAGGACCAAAGTTTGTCTTTGATCCTGTAGTCCGTTTTTAATGACGTTTTAATAGGCATCTGTTCGCTAATGATGTCTACTCGTTAATTAGGTCTGTCCTCTGATCTTGTATTTTCAGATATGTCCTTTCGACCATGTGGCTTTTTGAGCTTTCTACTTTATTTTTAATTTAGGAGGCACTCATACCGGCATACTTGATCTGTATGGACACCTAGTCCCAATTAGTAATAAAGTATCCAAGGTATTTATAATTTGTTGTTATTTATATGAATTTAATACATACCTAGTGATACGAAAAATATGCATCAGGGTTAAAGGTGGCCCACGTTCATCTGATATCCTGCAGAAAGAAACAGAAAGTAAAAAATAAACGGGAAAAATGAAAACGAGGTAGAGGTTATCGGAAGCCTCATAAGGTTTTGAACTCATACAAAAGTAGGGGGATACGAAATGGAATTAGACTTGAGAACAGTTCTTGTAGCCATTATGGCAATCACCCTCCTGCTCTGGATTGCAGGTGTCAATTATGCTGAGTTTGCCTGGCTTGCCGCAGCAGGAATGTTCATACTTTATACATTTTATTCTTTGATAAAAAAGTTAAGCCTTATGCGCTCCAAATAAAGGGTTGAAGGAGAGAAGAAAAGAAAAGAGAAGAAAAGAGAAGAAAAGAAAAGAGAAGAAAAGAAAAGAAAAGAAAAGAAAAGAAAAGAAAAGAAAAGAATGAGAGGTGGGGGAAAAATTCAGGCCTTCTCAGCCATTCGGACAAGCTCCAGACCCCGGTTCATTAGTTCTTCGGCCCTTGCTTCGGTCTTTGCTTCCGCAAAGATTCGGAAAATAGGTTCTGTGCCCGAAGGTCGGATCAGGACCCAGCCGTCTTCATAACAGAGCTTGACACCGTCGATGGTATCCATTTTGATTCCGCTGCCTGCAACTTCGGCTTTCACCTTTTCCAGGGTAGCCTGAAGGTCACCAACTGGTACTTTCGTCTTTGCATTGAAATATTCCGGCACGGTCTTCGTAAGTTCGGACAGCTTCTTTCCTCCTACCATAATTTCAAGGAGTTTTGCACAGGCCATGGCTCCGTCCCGGCAGTACTGGTGCTCAGGGAAAATTAGCCCACCATTGCCCTCCCCCCCAAAAACCGCATCTACTTCCATCATCTTACGGGCGACGTTTATGGATCCGACTGCAGTCCAGTACAGTTTGACCCCTGCTTCCGCCGCAACATCGGCCATGCGCTGGGAAGAGCTAACAGGGGTAACGAGAGGCCCCTTTTTCTGTTCGAGCACGTACTTCGCCATCATTGAAAGCAGGACTTCCTCGTTGACAAAGGCCCCGTTTTCATCCATAAAGACTATGCGGTCAGCGTCTCCGTCATGAGCTGCCCCGAAATCTGCTCCGGTCTTCGTCACAAGTGCGGAAAGCTCAGTCAGGGCGTCGGGGGTGGGCTCGGGGTTCCTCCAGGGGAAGGTCCCGTCAACCTGGGCGCCCAGGGTCAGCACTTCACAGCCAAGTTCTTTGAGCAGGAAGGGGAGGGTAAGGGCCCCTGCCCCGCAGCCCGTGTCCACCACAATCCTGAACCTGCGCTTCCGGATAGCTTCGGCGTCCACAGAGCGGATGACGTTCCGGAGGTAATATTCATTCACCCCGGCATCGGTTTTGAAGTCCCCTGTCTTTTCCCAGGAAACGGGGGAATATTCTCCTGAAAAGTAGATTTTCTCAATATCCCTTTCTCCGTCCCGGGGGAATTCCGAACCGTCTCCGGCAATCAGTTTGATCCCGTTATCCTCCCGGGGGTTATGGGAAGCCGTAATCACGATCCCGGCATCGGCAAAATCACGGACATAGTACTGGATGGAAGGAGTAGGAGCCATTCCCACGTCAATGACGCTAAGACCCATGGAAAGGGCTCCGGCAATTGCGGCGGACTTGAGCATCTGGCCCGAAATGCGGGTATCACTCCCTATCGCAACCGTACCCTTCGAGCCCATATAAGTCCCCAGGCTCCGCGCCACATTGACTGCCATTTCGGGGGTTATGTATTCATTGGCGGTACCACGTACACCGTTTGTTCCGAATAATGCCATGTAAGGTCTCCATCTCCAGGTGGTCTGCCGGCAAACCCTGTTTGTGTCGGCTAATTATTTTGTTGGAATTTCTGTCTATAATCGAGAATACCTTTCTTAAGGGTGGC
Organism: Methanosarcinaceae archaeon; assembly: GCA_013329415.1. Taxonomy (GTDB): domain Archaea; phylum Halobacteriota; class Methanosarcinia; order Methanosarcinales; family Methanosarcinaceae; genus MTP4; species MTP4 sp9310u. The sequence continues at coordinate 5,572 of DUKH01000119.1, forward strand.
AAATACATATATCTTATTAGTCAAAATCCGTGAACTAGTGTGGTGTAACCAATGGTCATTGAGAAGATCGAAAAAATAAAAAAGGCAATCAAAGCCAGAGAAAGCGCAATTATTGCCTTTTCCGGGGGAGTGGACAGTACAGCTCTTGCAGCCCTGGCATATGAAGTGCTCGGGGACAGGGCTCTTGCCGTGACCCTTGACTCTCCGCTCTTACCAAAGAGGCAGCTTGAAACTGCCGTCGAGACAGCCTGTGAAATAGGGATCCCTCACAGGGTACTTCCCTTTTCTCACCTGGGTGCCCCCTACTTTACCGCAAATTCAATCAACCGGTGCTATTTCTGTAAAAAATCCCTGCTGGACACCCTGATCGAACTTGCGGAAGAAAAAGGATACAACGTCGTGTTTGAAGGGACAAATGCTTCGGAAATCAAAGGGGGAAACCGTCCGGGCTACAGGGCAATCCAGGAAGCCGGAGATAAGGTATTCTCTCCTTTCGTGGAACTGGATGTCACAAAAGATGAAATAAGGGAAATTGCCTCGATACATTCCCTTTCAGCAGCCCACAGGCCTTCCATGGCCTGCCTTGCAACCCGTTTTCCATACGGGCAGCCGATAACGGCAGAAGCTCTCAGGAAAATTGAAAAAGCTGAAGAATACCTTTTCTCCCTGAACTTCACTCAGGTCCGGGTTCGAATGCACTCCAACCTTGCCCGGATTGAAGTCCCGACAAAAGATTTCCCGGAAATCCTGCGCCATAGTGTGCAGATTTTTGAAACCTTCAAAGAAACGGGGTTTGACTACGTGACCCTCGACCTTGAAGGCTTCCGAAGCGGGAGCATGGACGAACCCCTTCTCCGAAAAAAAGTTAAGCGGGGGGAGGAAGAAGGACGAGGGGAATATGGGGAAGAATAAAAAGAAGGATAAGAAAAGTTTACAGTAAATGGATATTGATTCTATGATCCAAAAAGAGAAATGAAAGAGAAAAATATATTTTACTCTCGTCTTATGATGTGAAGGAAAAACTCGAAGAAACAGCGATTCCAGGATGAAGAAAGGCAGAATAAGTTTTCAAAGAGAGACCAAAGGGTATGGCAAGTTTCTATTCATGGAAACAAATTGATGACCATTTCAAGACCGCAATCAAGAAGAATGCAGTTTCTCAAAGAAGAAAAAAGATGGGTAAGTTATTTTCCTCTTTGACAAGGGAGAATTCCAGAATTCATTAAAACTTTTTTGGATAATATAAAAATGTTAAAATAACAGAGTTATTGTATATTTATAAGGGATATATGAGATGCAAAGCAGATAATGAAAAAATGACTCTAATTGATTCTTTACTCCTTTCTAAAAAAAGACGTGAAATTGTCGAATCTTTATTTTATGGGGATAAAACTTCAGAGGATCTTAAACGACTACTTAAAGTTGAATGGGTTTTACTGAAAGAGCCAATAAAAAAACTAATGGAAGAAGAACTTATAATTTGTCATGACAAAAAATATAGCTTATCAAAAGTAGGGAGGATTATCTGTGAAAATGCAGTTCCTTTGGTGGAACTTGCAGAAACATTTGGCAAGAATCCTGATTATTGGATCAGTCGTGATTTAAGTTCAATTCCTGAATATTTAGCTGAAAATATTGGGAAACTGAAAAGTTGTAGTGTGGTTGTTCCTCACCCAGATTATATGTTTGAACCTTTGGTAAAAATATTCAATGAATCAGAGGTAGAGGTTGCTCTCTCAAAAGAAATCAAACTTTGTTTAGTTTTATTTTATCCCGAAACAATTGATATTTTAATAGAGTATTCAAAACGTGGATTTCGCATGACCCTAATTTTAACAAAGTATATTTATGATAGAATGCTCAACGGATTTCAAGATCAGTTAAAGCTGTTATTGGGATTAGAAAATGTGAATCTTTTCGTATTTAATGAAAACAAAGTGATTCCCCAGATTGCAATTACAGATTTTAAAGTTTTAGTAATTTTTTTCAATCAAAAAGGTAAATATGATTATCAGGAACTTTTAGGTTCTGATATATATGCCTTAGAGTGGGCACAGTAGTTCCGAATAACCCAAG
>DUKH01000010.1 GCA_013329415.1 Methanosarcinaceae archaeon
TCCGGACGTTGCTTGCAGGTTCGGGGGATCCACCTCCCCCACCGCCACCGCCGCCACCGCCGCCTGAGGAGCTACCTCCTCCGCTTGAGGGCTTTTCTTCTTCTTCATCTTCTTTTTTGTCTACGGTGACTTCTTTCTGGTCAAATGCAACCAACCCTTCTCCGGATTTCCAGACTCCGGTGAACAGGATGTAGTCTTTAGGGGTTTCTACGTTTTCCAGATAGGAATTAAAATTCGTACTGTTTCCGTGTCCGTCTTTCTTAAGGAACTGGGTGTTTTCCCCAAAAACGTCGACTGCGAAGGAGTTTAAGTTACTCACGTCCTCGGTGTTGATCCCTATGAAGTCCAGCAGATCGGTTTCGGAGCTGAATTCCGCGGGAAGGTCGAGATCTCCCATAAGCTCTCTGCCGTTAATGGAAAGGTTGGTCCCGGTCCTCGTCCCGTTGGATTCAATTTCCAGTTCGGCTTTGTAGTTGCTGGCTTCGATGAGGACGGCTGTATAGTTGTAGCTCGTATCCGGCCCGTCAAGGTCGACGTTGACGTCCAGGTCGTAACTTGAAGTGGACTGTTCATCGATGCTGGTGTCAACCGTCATCCCGTAGGGCAGGACTTTAAAGGCTGTTGCGGAGAGAATTGCCAGGTCATCGGGACTGTCGAGCAAAACGACGATCCCGTAATCCCCGCTGTCCTTTGGCCCAAGGTCAAGGTGCAGGTCGCCGTTCACATCAAGGGTTTCTGGGTACCTCTCGTAATCGGATTCCTCAAAGTTCCGGAGGAAGAGGCCCTCAAAATCATCCGCGTTGGCTGCCCTGAGATCGGCGAGCATATCAAGGACGGAAACAAGGTCCGCCTTTACCAGGTAGACCCTGACCCCCTGGCCCGCAAAGCCGGAGGCTCCCTTGAAGTCCAGAGAAACTTCGTTTTTGCCTGTAACATTGGTGTATACCGGATGGGTCGAGTAAGGATAGATGATTTCCTTATAATAGTTCCCTTCGTACATTCCCAGGTTAAGGACCATTGCCAGGTCCAGGCTTTCACTGCGGAATTCGCTATGGTTTACCCCCCGGTAGGTGAAACTTAGCGGATCGGGCAATCGAACCGGGTCTCCCCCGCTTAACTGGACCCAGTTCCCGTCCACTGTGTCGTCAGAATGGTCAGCAAATAAGAGTGTGCTGCCGTTCATCACAACCTGTGCAATATATCCCGGGCTAGAGCCTCCGGGAACTCCAGCCGAGACTGTGGCTATGGTGAATAGCAGCAGGATTATTGCAATTATGGTTTTTTTCAATTCTCATACCCTCGTCCATATTTCTCTTTTTGTTTTTTCTCAACAAGTCTGTTTAAAGAAATGGTTTTTATCCCCTGATTTCCGTATTAAGTATATAAATGAGTTGTATTATTATCAGGCTCGAAAAAATTCATGGGATTCGGTATAATTCAAAAGTGACTTCTGCCGTAAGTTCTTTTCCCCTATCACAAAAATAAATCCCCACTCTGGACGCCAGAGCTCGAAATTTTATAAATGTGTATGTATAGATAGGGATTATTATTTTATACAGTTTAACATGTATTGCCGAGACTTTATATTAATTTTTCTCAGCAATTCGCGACCTAATTCAGAGAAACTTACCCTGAAAACGCAGCTTTCTTCAGGTTTATTTCAGCTCATGTTCATAAGGGAGGGGCTTCTGCATATTAATATTTGAAGCGCCTCTTATTTAGAAGAGAATTAAAGAACATATTGGTCCCGGAGGATGGGCACAAATTTTTTATATTGTTGGTGCCTTGTTTCTATCTGGTACTGTATAGAAGATTGTAAAAGACGTAGGAAAAAATCCGGACGCTAATAAATCAGAAGTTTTTTATAGTATCTAGGGAGTGTATGAGCGTTATTTTACAATGCATCATTCCAATATATCATTTACAATATACCAATATTTCATAAGTGGAACTTATTTGCAGGAGGAATAATTTATACTATTAAGCATCATCTCATCAGCGATCTCTTCAAGCGCTATTTCCTCAAGTGCCATTTCAATGGTCACAAGCCCGGGACTCCCCCAATACGGAGCTGCAGTGACAGTTGGGCTCATAGCGTTCCTTTCTTTAAAAGAGGTCCTTTCGGCATCGGATAAATGGAACAAATCCCTTGACAGTTCTTTTAACCTGGCAATCCTGCCACTACTTTTCTGTTTTGCGGCGATTGTTCTTTTCAAGGTCGTAGAGATACTTTAATCCCCGGAATTCTTCTTTTCTTCCCCTTTTCTTCTCCACTTTTTTCACTCATTTATTCTCCATTTTTTTCATTAGTCTCTTCTCCACTTTTTTCAGTTGTCGCCCCTCCATTTTTTCAGTTGTCTCTCCTCCATTTTTCAGTTATCTCTCCTCCATTTTTTCAGTTGTCTCTTCTCCGTTTTTTCAGTAGTCACTTACCCACTTTTTTCACTCATTTCTTCCCCACTTTTATCTCTCATTTCTTCCCCACTTTTATCTCTCATTTCTTCCCCACTTTTATCTCTCATTTCGTTCTCTTTTTACCCTGATTTAACGCTCAGGCAGGAAGCCACCTCCCTCAACAGCCGAAGGCTGGCATGGGGGTTAGTTCACCAAGCACGGATGTGAAAAATAAGGGAAAGTAGAATTGAGGGTAGAGAAATAGAGGGTAAAAAAAGCTTTTTAAAAAAGAGATTGAAAACAGAAGACTCGGAGCCTTCTGTTTCTCGCGTAATTTTGCTTCCGGTGCAGTGTTTATGTTTTTCAGAGTTTTTTTCGGGGTTACGGCTCTTCTTTCTTCTTCAGGGCCAATCCGATCATAACTACCATAATAACTCCTACTAAGAAACTGGCGATTTTCGAAAACCCTGCCGGAAACTTTCCAGGGGTTTCAGGTTCAAACCCGGTTTCCTGTTCCTGTGTTTTTGTTCCTACGGAAAGCGGGTCTATTTCCCCACCGGTCTGGTCAAGCATTATTATGCTCTTGCCGCTTGTGGTAATCGCAAACGGGGAGAAGGAAGGGGTTTCAGCTTCAAAGTAGATGTATTCTTCGTCTTCTCCGATTCTTGTAGTCGGAAGGAGATTCCACCGGTTCTCGCTGAAATGCTGGAGAATTATTGAGTCCGCATCAACGTTGTTTTCCATGGCCCAGGCCCTGCTCACCCTGAAGCCCACAACTGCGCCTTCAATGTTTTCCGAGTTTGCAAAACCCCCGTTTCCTACCCAGATATTCAGGTATTTGTAGACTTTTCCTTCAGGTTCGTTGGGGGTCAGGGTTGACTTGCCTTTCAGTTCCTCGATAATGGTTGTGGTTTTTCCAACACTTTTTTTGGCGTCGAATTCCACGTACCCTACAGATGTGGCTTTCTGCACGAACTCAAACCTTATGCGGTTCCCGTTAGTAACAAACTGCTGGGCAAGTTCTTTTTTATTGACGTTTCTTGCGGATTCGGGGGGCCCCCCTCCTCCGCCTCCACTGCTTCCTCCGCTTGAGCTGCTT
>DUKH01000114.1 GCA_013329415.1 Methanosarcinaceae archaeon
GACCATAAACCCTCAGACAATAAACCCTCAGACCATAAACCCTTAGACCATAAACCCTCAGACAATAAACCCTCAGACAATAAATTGCAAACTCCTAATCCCTGAAGTGAACCTTCCCCGAAAACCATGGCTCTCGAAATAACCCCAATCCTCAACGAACCGGTCCTCACAGTCACAAACACCGAAACCGCGCTGGTTATTGCCGACATCCACCTCGGGATCGAGTGGGACCTCTACAGGAGCGGGATCAACCTCCCCAGCCGGATGAAAGAGCGGTTGATAAGAATTGAGGGCTATATCGAAGAAACTGCCCCTGACCGGATAGTGCTCCTCGGTGACATCAAGCACAACGTCCCGCAGGTTTCCTGGCAGGAGAGGGACGAAATCCCACGTTTCCTTGAAGCCCTGGCAGCGTATGCTCCTGTGGATATTTTGCCCGGCAACCATGACGGGGGAATCGAACTCCTCTTTAGCAGGCAAAAGGATATCAGGGTACATTCCGCACGGGGAGCGGTCCTTGATGGGGTCGGGTACTTCCACGGGCATACCTGGCCTGCTCCTGAACTCCTCGGTGTAAGGTCCGTTGTCACATCCCACAACCACCCCACGGTCCGGTTTACGGACTCATTCGGCTATTCTACAAATGACCCTGCCTGGATAAGGACAAAGTTCAATCCTGAAGTTCTCACAGAGCACTTCAAAAACCTGGATTTTGATGATAAAATGATCTGGGCTGATCCCGAGCTTTTCGTAATGCCGGCTTTTAACGAACTCTGTGGGGGCGTGCCTTTTAACGAATCAACTTGTGAGGACCTGCTCGGACCGGCATTTTCCTCGGGCGGGGTCAAACTTGAGGATGCCGAGCTCTATCTGCTGGACGGGACAAGGCTCGGGATGCTCCGGAATGTCCGGAAACTGGAGCACACAAGAGTTAGAAACAGGTCCGGGGGCAGAAGACGTAGAAATCCTGAAAGCCCGAAATGAGACGATCTGATGAGGATCTGATGTGAAGCAAGAGAAACTTCATTCAGAACCTCAAGCGTCAGTCTGCAAATTGTATTGTTTCCATCTCTCTATTCTAACTTTTCTTTTTGGAGCCTTGTAAGTTAAAATTTTTGTATCAAATCCAAATGTTTTTATGACGTTTGGGGTGTATTATTTACATCAGTATAAATCTTTAAATGGTCCTGGGAGAATATCTGAAAATAGAAAATAACGAAGGGTCTCAGAAACGTTAATATATATTTATTTTAATACTCCTATAATATTCATCTTTCATACATATTGAATCTGTTTTTTCTGAAGAGCTATCAAATGATATACTCTGGTTAATGTCAATGCAATGGAGGAGTTCAAAAAAGTCCCGGGTCTCACATAATGGTGACTTACAGACAATTCAAACATCTACTGAAAATTCGAAAACTGGACTTTTAATACTTAAGATTTCAAATTATTTTTAGTGATTTGAAGTGGGGTTGGAATGAGGGAAAAACTGGGAAGTCCCGGTATCAATCCATTGGAGATGTGTTCCGGAGCGCATTTTTGCCGGTCCTATCCAATGAAAAAAGGATTTGGTGGAAATACTGTTTCTTTTCTCTGGAGCAGGGCTGGAGAATTATGACTAATAACCTGAGTGAAGACGAACTGGAGGTCCGTGTGCGTGAACGGACCGCTGAGCTTGAAAAAGCCAATCAGGTTTTACGTGCCGATGTTCTCGAGCGAAAGCTGGCTGAGGAGGCGCTGTGCCGGAGTGAGCAGCGCGCCAGGACGAAGCCGGAAACTGTTCTCTCGCCTGCCCGGGAGGTGGCTGACCTTGAGCTTGCAGAGATCGTTGACGTCAAGGCGGTCCAGTCCCTTCTGGATGATTTCTATAAGCTTACTAATATTCCCATGGCTTTAAACGACCTTAAAGGCAATGTTCTGGCAGGCATCGGATGGCAGGATATCTGCACCAGATTTCACAGGGTTCATGTAGAAGCCTGCCAGCACTGCATAGAAAGCAGCATGAAGCTCTCTCTGGGGGTTGCCCCTGGCGAGTTTAAGTTGTTCAAGTGCAAAAACAATATGTGGGACATATCGACCTCAATCATGATTGGAGACCAGCAAGTCGGAATTCTCTTTGCAGGGCAGTTCTTTTTTGAGGACGAGCCGCTGGATTACGAGCTTTTCCGGTTCCAGGCTAAACTATACGGCTTCAACGAGGAGGAATACCTGGCAGCGCTTGAAAAAGTTCCGCGCTTGAGCAGGGAAGCCGTGAACACGGGGATGGCATTCCTCACGAAGCTTGCTCACATGATCTCAGAGCTAAGCTACAGCAATATCAAACTTTCCCGGTCGCTGGAGGTACGTGATACCCTGATGGATGCGCTGCGGGAGAGCGAGAAGCGGTACCGCATGTTATTCGACCACAGCACGGATGCCTTTATCCTGAGTGACCCCAGGGGTGGCGGGAGAATTCTGTCAGCCAATCCAGCCGCCTGCCGGATGCTTGGATGGACGGAAGAAGAACTGATTGGCAGGGGACGCGATGTGGTGTTTAACCTTGAAGACCCGGCGGTATCCGACGTACTGGACGAACTTATGCGCACCGGATCAACAAAAGCCCAGCTCACTTACACCCGCAAGAACGGAACTACGTTCCCCGGAGAGATCAGCAGCGCCTTTTTCACGGATAGCAATGGAGAGCCCAGGGTGGTCATTATCATCAGGGACATTACCGAGCGCAAACTGGCTGAGGAGGCATTGGCTTTCGAGCGATCCCAGCTCCTGTCTATTTTTGACGGCATAGATGATGTGGTGTACGTGACTGATCCGTACACCTACGAGGTGTTATACGCTAATAAGGCGATGAAGGAGACTTTCGGCGGGGAACTTGTGGGAGGGATTTGCTACCGGGAGTTCCAGCGCAGAGACTCTCCCTGCGATTTCTGTACCAATCCGATCATTTTAAAGGAGAAAGGCAAGCCCTACCACTGGGAGTATTACAACCCCGCTGTGGACCGGTATTTCATGATCGTGGACCGGATCATCAAGTGGCCGGACGGCCGTGATGTGCGGTTTGAGATCGCCAAGGATATTACCGAGCGCAAAAAAGCGGAAGAAGCTCTCAGATTATCAAATCTTTATAACCGCCGCCTTATTGAAGTAAGCCTGGACCCGTTAGTAACCATCGGACCTGAAGGCAAAATTATGGATGTGAATGAGGCTACGGAACAGGTTACCGGCTATTCCAGGTGCGAGTTAATCGGGACTGATTTTTCGGATTATTTCACCGAGCCCGGGAAAGCCCGTGCAGGCTATAAGCGGGTATTCACATATGGCAAGGTCCGGGACTATCCTCTGGAGATCCGACATAAGGATGGATATATAACTCCTGTTCTGTACAATGCTTCGGTCTATAGGGACGAAAACGGGAAGATTATCGGGGTTTTTGCCGCAGCACGTGACATTACCGAACTCAGGAAAGTGGAAAAAGCCCTGAGAAAAGTACATGACAATTTAGAAAAACTGGTTGAAGCAAGGACAAAGGAGCTTGAAAAGGCTTATAACCGCTTGCAGGAAAGTGAAAAAGGCCTGGCTGAAGCTCAAAGAATGTCTCATATCGGAAACTGGAGCTGGGATATTGCAACTAATGAACTGTTCTGGTCTGATGAGGTCTATCGTATTTTTGGGGTAAATCCTCAAGAATTCAAAGTGAATTATGATTTGTTTTTAAGTTACTTACACCCTGAAGATCGGGACCATCTGATTAATGCCATTAATGAAGGTCTAAACGGAATACCCTGCGATGTTGATTACCGGATAATCCTGGCTGATGGAGAAGAGCGCATAGTCCACACAGAAGCTGAAGTTATTTTTTATGACGAAAATATCCCCGTTCAGGCAAAGGGAATAGTTCAGGACATTACCGAGCGCAAAAAAACGGAAGAGAAGATTAAGACACTGGCAAACGCTCTGGAATCATCGAACGATGCCATTGTAACCGAGTCCCTTGAAGGTATTATTACCAGCTGGAACAGGGGGGCAGAGCAGATTTATGGTTATTCGGCTGAAGAAATTCTGGGGAAAGATATTTCCATACTTGAACCGGCTGATCTAAAAGGGGAGATAAAACAGCTGATTGAGATGATTAAACGGGGGGAAAGGGTCAAACATTACGAAACTTCAAGGATAAAAAAAGACGGCACTCTTATAAATACTTCAGTAAGCCTCTCCCCGATTTTTAACGCATCCGGAGAACTTGTAGCTATCTCAGCTATTGCCAGAGACATTACTGAACGTATTAAAGCAGAAAAAGCCCTGGCTGAGATTGATAAAATCAGGATTAAAGAAATTCATCACAGAATCAAGAACAATTTGCAGGTAATCTCTTCCCTGCTTGACCTCCAGGCTGAGAAATTCCGGGATAAAGAGGTGCTGGAAGCTTTCAGGGAAAGTCAGAGCCGCATCTTTTCGATGTCTCTTATCCATGAAGAACTTTACAAAGGGGACGGAACCGATACGGTTGATTTTTCAGCATATATTAAAAAGCTGGCTGAAAACCTTTTCCAGACTTACAGCCTTGGAGGTAAAAAGATCCGCCTGTACATGGACCTGGAAGAAAATGCCTTCTTTAATATGGATAGTGCTGTCCCGTTGGGAATAATTGTTAATGAACTCGTTTTGAATTCCCTCAAGCATGCATTCAATGAGAACCAGGAAGGAGAAATTAGAATCCGGCTTTGCAGGGAAGAAATGAATCACGAAATAAGTAACCCCTTCTTCAGCCTGACAATTTCTGATAATGGAAAAGGAATTCCTGAAAATATAGAACTGGAGAGGGTGGAATCCCTGGGGCTGCAGTTGGTGAATATCTTTGTTGACCAGCTGGAAGGAAATATCGAGCTTAAGCGAAATAAGGGGACGGAATTCAGAATTACTTTCAGTGTAGAGGAAAGCCCATAAACCCTGTGAATTATAGTCCCGGACGTAAATACTTACACTTATGTTATAACCACAGAAGACACGGAAAGCACGGAAGAACTGTGCCCCTATTTGCTTTATTCAGTGTTTTCCGTGCTTTCTGTGGTTAAACTTTCATCTGAGATCGGTGAAGGAATTGTCCCTGAATATAATATGCAGAGCTTACTTCTGCGTCAAGGCTTATGTATGCGATTTTTTCGAAAACAATACAATTCTCATTAATATGTTTACTTTTTTTACGGTTTCATTTCTCCATTTGTACCCTTTGCCTGCAGCTCCCAAAGACAGGCATTTTGAAGACAAGCATTTATATTTGTGCGGACGAACAAAACAGGCAGAAAAATAACCAGAATATTCTAAGAAAAAACAATTACAGGAAAAATGACATCCAATAACACCTTCGACTCCTTCCACCCCAAAATTCAGGAAGCCCTAAAGACACTCGGGTTCACAAAGCCCACGCAGCCGCAGGAACGGGCTTTTCCTTTCATCCTCGACGGAAAGCACACCCTCCTGATCGCTCCAACCGGCTCCGGGAAAACCGAATCAGCTGTCCTGCCGGTCTTCCAGGCGATCCTTAAGAAGAAGCAGGAGAAGCGGACCGGAATTTCTGCTCTTTACATCACTCCTCTCCGGGCCCTCAACAGGGACATGCTCTCCCGGATCGAGGTGCTTGGAAAGCTGCTCGATATCAAGGTACAGGTCAGGCACGGGGATACCCCGCAGAGCGAGCGGCAGAAGCAGTCCAAAAACCCTCCCGACTTCCTTATCACGACGCCTGAGACTTTGCAGGCGATGTTTACGGGCTCCCGACTGCGAAAGAACCTGGAATCAGTGACCCATGTGGTTGTGGACGAGATCCACGAGCTGGCAGGCTCGAAACGGGGAGCCCAGCTTGCGGTGGGGCTTGAGAGGCTTGTTGAACTTTCGGGAGAGTTCCAGAGGATCGGTTTATCTGCGACGGTGGGCAACCCCTGGGAGATTGGAAAGTTCCTGGCGGGAGCTGAGCGGGATTTTACGGTTGTGATGGTTCCCCTGCTCAAGCTGCTGGAGTTTGACGTGGTCAGCCCGCAGGTCTCGGGGGAGGCTGAGGATAAAGAGGTCATGGAGATTGCAAGAACCGTCGGTTGTGAGCCGGAATTTGCCTCCCAGCTCCGCTGCATCCGGAACATTGTGGAGGAGAGCCAGTCAACCCTGATTTTTGTAAATACCCGACAGAGTGCGGAAGCCCTGGCTTCGGGTTTCAGGAAAATGGGGGCTTCTATAGGGGTGCACCACGGCTCGCTTTCTTTTGAGGCGCGGATCGAGGCTGAGGAGACGTTCAAGCGAGGGGAGCTCCGGGGCCTGATCTGCACGTCTTCCATGGAACTCGGGATCGACATCGGGAAAGTGGACCGGGTGGTCCAGTACGGGTCTCCGCGGCAGGTCTCGAGGCTGCTCCAGAGGGTCGGGAGAGCCGGGCATAAGATCCATGAGGTTTCCAGAGGGACGATTATTTCGATTGAAGCCGACGACACCGCCGAGAGCATGGCGATTACGAAGGCTGCACTGGAAGGCAGGGTCGAGAACATTTTCCCGCATGTGAAATCCCTGGACGTTGTGGCAAACCAGATCGCAGGGATGGTGATGGACTTCGGGGAGGTGAAGGTCGAAAAGATCCACTCGATTCTCAGGCGGGCGTATATTTTCAAGGACCTCAGCCTCGAAGAGCTGCAGCGGGTGGTGGACCAGGTCTCCGACTACAAGCTGGTCTGGCGGGACGAGGGCTCGTCTGCCGTTAAGAAGCGGAAGAAGAGCTGGCAATATTACTACGATAACCTTTCCATGATCCCGGACGAGAAGAAGTACGAGATCTACGATATCGTGAGCGGCAAATCCGTCGGGACCCTGGACGAAGCTTTTGTGGTGAACTTTGCAAGCCCCGGCGCTGTTTTCATTACGAAAGGGGACATGTGGCGGGTCGTGGAGATGCCCGATAAGGAGCGGGAGCCCGGGAGGGACCGGATCAAGGTGGAGCCTGTGGAGGGTATGGGTGAGGTCCCGAGCTGGACAGGGGAGGAAATCCCGGTGCCTTTCGAGGTGGCTCAGGACGTCGGGAAGCTCAGGGCTGAGATTGCGGAGTTAATTATTGGGGAACCTGGGCACCGTGTGGAAGCTGATGAATCTGTTGAACCTGAAAATCTCGGGGAATTTGAGGATATCGGGGAATTTGATGAACTTGAGGGGCTGGATGATGAAACGGTTGCCGAAAAGCTCCGGGAAAAGTACCCCGTGGACGTCCATTCCGTGCTTGAGCTGGTCAGGCTGGTCCGGGAACATGTGGAAGGAGGCTTTCCGCTTCCGGATGCGGACACGATTGTGATCGAGGATGAGGGGGAGGCTGTGACCCTGAACGCCTGTTTCGGGCACAATACGAACGGGACGCTGGCGCGGGTCCTGACCTCGCTTCTTTCGGCACGCTTCGGGAGCAGTGTGGCTCAGGAGGTTGACCCGTACCGGATCAGGCTTACGCTTCCAAGGAGGGTCGGGCCTGTGCAGATCCGGGACATGCTGCTTGCAATCCGTCCGGAGCACGTGGAGCCCATCATCGAAATGACCCTTAAGAACACGACCCTGATGAAGTGGAAGATGGTCCACGTAGCCCGGAAGTTCGGAGCCCTTTCAAAGGACATAGAGTACGACCGGATCAGCATGAAGAAGCTGCTGGACATCTATGAGGGATCTTCCATGTACGATGAGGTGGTCCGGGAGATCTTCCACGACATGCTGGATGTGGAACGGGCAAAGGTGGTGCTGGAAAGGATAGCTTCCGGCGGGATCGCAGTTGAGGTCTCGGGCCCGACCCCGATCGGCTCTGCGGGCTTTGCCATGAAAAAGGACCTGGTAGCCCCCGAAAAGGCGGACCGCTCAATCGTGCTTGCCTTAAAGGAGCGGATCATGAACGACCGGGTGATCCTTTTCTGCACGACCTGCAAGAAATGGACCTCCCGCCGCCAGGTCAAGAACGTCCCCGAGGAAATCGTCTGCCCGGTCTGCGATTCCAGGTCTATTGCAGCCCTCAAACCCTGGGAAGAAGAGGAGATCAAACTGGTGAGAAAACAGGGCAAGGGCAGTCCCATCTCAAACGAGGAGAAAAAGAGGATCCAGCGGGTCTACAGGAACGCAAGCCTTGTGATGTCCCAGGGGAACAAGGCAGTAATTGCGCTTGCAAGCAGGGGAGTCGGGCCTGAGACGGCGTCAAGGGTTATTGCAAAGTTGAGGGTGGATGAAGAGGCGTTTTACAGGGATATTCTGAAGGCTGAGAGGCAGTATGTGAAGACGAAGAAGTTCTGGTGATGGAGTTAAATGGGTGAAAAAGAGGACTAGGAAGAAATATGTCAATATTGCATATGAGGTTCTTTTTTAAATTGCTCATGTATCTTTTGATAGTCCTGCATTATTCAGTTGATGTTATTAAGTCGAATAAAAGCAATGGCTGGCTCTAAATTCTGGATCAAAAACCCGTACAACCATAAATAGCTGTAGCACGTCGTTCTTGTCCACGGGCGACGAAGGAGCCCGGCCTTTACAAAAGAAAAGTTTAAAAAGATAAAAAGAAGAAAAGACAAAAACGGGAATTTAAAAGAACACGATTAAAAGAGCATTTTTATTTCTTTTTTACTTTTGTTACTTTTTTATGAGGGCTGCTAGGCAAGCTGGCGGAGGTTTTCGAATCTCTTTGCGGGAAAAAAGGTTTCCCGGGCTAACCGGTTACTAAACTAACGAAAACAATATCAACCGAAAAGTGAGGGAGCACCTATCTTTTTCTAGTAAATAAAAAAGGGCTCTTCGCTATTTCGAGTGGGGAACTTACATTTACTTCCTAAACTTGATATAGCTTGTGTAGTTCTTTTTCACTTTTTACTTTTTTTTCGGAGAGAATATTCATTGAGTCCTCTAAATACAATCTCTCCCAATTTTTGATCTCTCGGGTCATCCCAATATGGTTCTTGTTTATTTATATCAAAACATTTGGTTTCATGTTCTGATTTACTAACTGTTTCTGAGGTTCTCAATTTATCTTTTTTATTCCCTTCCATATCTTTTCCCTTTTTATCATTTATTGTTAGTTCACAAATTAATTATCCAGTTGATCCATCTATGAGTTCATTTCAGATTTATTTTGCATTTTTTCCAAGTAAATAAAGAACGCTGCTAAAAAACCAACTTCTATCTATTTTGTCTGACATTTCACATCTCATGATAATCTTCTGGATCCAATTTTTATTTTTGGAATAAACTTTTCTACTACTGACTTTAGCATGAGGTTACCATGATTTGGAAAGTAACCTCATCTTCTTGTGCCTGCTGTTCGAAATCTGGGATTCTCTTTTTTCCTAAATCAGTACACACAGGCAAGAAGATTCCTTCAACTATGACCAATAATTTTACTTGATAATTTACTCTTCCGACAATTCATACTTTTTATGCTTGTTTTTAAGGGCAAACATCAGATAATAGTTCTCAAGTTTAGAGCTACACTAAAAAATTTATCCAAAATGATGTTTTTTGAGGACATCTGCAGAAAGTGGGATGGTCGCTTGTTTATCATTTACTTAAAAATTCCTCACATTTACACAAAACCTCAATTTTTAAAGGCTTTTTATTTCAAATTAAGAAAACAAAAATAAAAAGTAAAATAAACAAAAAAACGGCTAATTCTAGACATATTTGGCTGTAATTTACATACAATGCTTTATCTTCGCTTTTTTTCTTATTTTCTTCAATTGCGAAGTTTAGTTCTTTTGTAACTTGGACAAGAGTTTCAATGTATGATTTGTCTTCCTGTGCAGCATATGAAGTAATCAAATGATTAGTTTCCGGTACTACTTTCCATTTTTTTATAGAAGAGGATGCAAAACCCAAACAAAGAGACCAAATTAAAAAAACAACTGAAGCTATTATTAAATAAAAGTTCATGATATATGTTTCATCAGCTTGTATTTTGTTGAAATTCTCACTTATGAAATTAATCTCTAATGCAATGATTAAGGAGGCAAAACCTATTATATTACCGGCTTTTGAATCCAGATCATTTAATCTTGTCCACTCTAAATTGAATCTGGAAAAAACAAGTTCATAGATATATTTATCTTTTTCATTCAAGTTATTAGAATAGTTCCCACTATCAGTGCCCAATTGTTTGTTCACCTGCTTTACATCATTCTCTTTTGCTCAATTCAATAGGAATTATTGCAATATTTTTTCCTAGTTTATAATGTTTTTCGATCTCACCGTTTCATTTTTTGATTTTCAAAAATGCAATATATTCTCCAATGTTTGTATCAGTTTACTGTTTTTCGGATTGAATTCATAATTGAATACTATATGTGATATTGGGTTCAAGTTGAGAGAGGTTGCATCAAATATAATATCAACGATGGGAAAGTTTTTAGCATTTGAAATTCTAATTATTGATACAAAAGGTGGTAGTGGTCTACAAATTATCCCTGCCTTCTCATCAAAGTCAAGATAATGCAAAAGTAGTTTGTACTGGTTATCTTTAAATAGTAATAGTTCAACGTTTAGTTGCTCTTTCTGATGATCAAGTAGTTTCCTTTTGACATCGTAATAGTAATGGAATATTCTTTGCAAATTCAACCTTATTTCCTTAAATATGGGGATTAGAAGTGAACTTATAGTGAACTTCATACCTGAACCATAATAGCTTCCAATTCCTAAGTCACTAAAATCGTCACTAGGAACTATTCTTGCATAAGGACCAATTTGATCGTCATGAACATATAATTCGCTTATAATTCCATTTTTTTGTTTATAACCACTGATTACAAACATGTGATAATAAATATTATCAGAATTAGTATCTTCTATTTTTCCTGCTACAATTATTGGGATTCCAATATTATTATATGTTTTTAGAATGCTTTGTATAATATCAGAATTCAAATCATTGCCCATTCCTTCAAAATGTATAAATTCTGTTTCGAGCCCTAGGGAGTTTATATATCCCTTTATTTGAGACAAACTCAAACCAGTTGCTGGAAAATTGCGATCTAATAGTAGTTGATGTTTCTGGGCTTTTTCTGTAATTTCATAAAGAGGCATGTTCGGAATCCCTAAACGTTCTCTAAATGGGTACAGGGCAGTCCAACATGTTACAGCAGCACATGAAGAAACTCCTGGATCACTTGTTTGAAATGGTAACGATGAAACGGATAAAAATATGCCAAAGAAAGATACAGGTATCTCTTCGTTTATATAGTGTTTTTCTTCTGTCCGACGTAGATTTTTTAAGCATGTTTTACCTATGATAAAATTGCCATTCGAGTCCTTGACAGGTTTGATAACAACGAATCCACAGTAACTATTTTTTATGGTTTCAAGCAGGTAACTATCTCCTTCAAGAATTACTTTCATGAATTCTTCATTAGAAAACTTTGCTAGGAAAAAATGTATTCTTTTTGTATATTTGGAATATTGATTGAATGAAAATCCATGGTAATTCAAATAATCATGTAAGTATTCTTCATCTAAATGATTCTCTTCAACTACGGCTGTAGTTGCACCTAGTTGTTTAAGATATTCATAAATATAATCGTCTACCTTTGAGGAGCCTAACATTTCCCTTGTATCCTCAAAAGAATAAACTAATTTTAAATCCATTTGAATCTACCTTATTGATCTGTTCCTGAATCCATAAATAATAAACTATTTACATAAGTTTGTTCACGAATAAAGCTTTTTTTATTTCTATTTGTTTTAACCTCATAACTTGACTTCATTGAAATAGAAACTTGACTTCGTTACAAATGTAGCTTGTACATTCAAGTTTGTATCGATGTTCAGTTGTAGAAATATTCCTGAAAAATTATCAAAAGCGGGTGGTTGGCTGGCGGAGAATATAATAAAACAGTTATTTCGGTTGCTGGGATAAGTTCCAGCCTTCCGTTGTTTTGTTGAATAAAAGGGTGTCCACTGCTGCATTTTTTCGAAGGTTGAATTGAATTTAAGCGTCCCGTTTCTCTACTTGCTGATTTGATGGTGGGCGGTTGGCTGGCGGAA
>DUKH01000202.1:0-295 GCA_013329415.1 Methanosarcinaceae archaeon
AGGTTAAATTGGTAAACAGGTTTAATTGGTAAGCCTCTTTGAAAGGATAAACTGGTTAAAGCCCCTGTACGGGAGGTCTTCAAATCAGTATTTTTTCCTTCCCTGTCCCGAAAAGTTCTCCTTTTTTGTTCTCAAGTTCAGCGTTCCCTTCATAATTCATCCCTGGTTTCCAGGCTCTTTTCTGAGAGGAGTTCCGTAAAGCGGGTTACCTTTTCCGGGTATGCTTTCAGCTAGTTTTAATTATTATTAAAATAATACTATAAGTCACTTGATGTTGATGATCAGTTTACGTTGA
>DUKH01000202.1:643-3800 GCA_013329415.1 Methanosarcinaceae archaeon
GTTTACGTTGATGATCAGTTTATGTTGATTATCAGTTTATGTTGATTATTTATACCCGCTGCATCCGGATTGCCTGCTATATAGGATTGGATTCCGGAGTTTGGGGGAAGGTGTTCACATGAGTAATTCCACCACCGAAGAGCTTGCTTTCACCCATGCGGTTCTTGAAGGCACTTCCTACGAAGTCGGGTACCTGCAGGGAGCAGCGATCAAAGATTACCCGCAGGCTGTGGAGTTTTTCACTTCGGGGGAGGGTATATTTTCCGACCTCGAGTTTGCAGGCATAATTGATCTTTTCGATGATTTTTGTCCCGGGTTGAACGAAGAAATCGAAGGCTTCGCCGACTGTCTGGATGTGTCTCCCGAACAGGCCATTTACTATGCGAGTACTTACCTGAAAACAGGGCCTTCTTCCGGGGGAAGTGGGAACTGCAGCCATATGGCGGTCCTGCCTTCAATCTCCGAAAACGAGCATGTTCTGGTCGGAAGGAGTTACGAATTCAGCGACCGGGTAGACGACCTGCGGCTCTGCACCACCCGCATAAAGGGAAAGGCTGATCACATAGGTTTTTCGACCTTCTTTTTCGGGCGGAGTGAGGGCATGAACGAGCACGGACTTTCCGCGACCATGTCCTCTGTAAGAGTTCCGGTCGGAGTGGGGGGGAGGATGCCGCCACTCCCACAAAGCGGTTTCCAGTCCTGGGCAGTTCTAAGGGCAGTGCTTGATTACTGCAAGAACGTGGGAGAGGCGCTTGCGCTTATGGATGAAATGCCTCTCTGCTGCAACCTTACCATGATCGTGTCTGACCGGAGGGAAAAGGCGGCCCTGGTTGAAATCTCAGGAAAGGATAAGGCTGTTAAGCTTATCGACGCTTCTTCCGAAGAGCAGTTCCTGTGTTCAACCAACCATCTTACTATCCCCAACATGGTTTCGCATATCCCTTATGCGATGAAAAATTCTGCTGTAAGACAGGAGATTCTCGAATCAAGCCTTCAGCAGGCATCCCCTGAAATCGGGATGGAAACATTGGGCAGAATATTCACGCAAAAGTACCCTGATGGGGTCTGCTGTCCCTATTATGACGAATTTTTCGGAACCCTCAGGTCCCTTATCTTTGATCTGACCACAGGGGAAACCAGGGTCTGTTTCGGGCCTCCGGCGCTGAACAAATGGAACATTTTCAACCTTGAAAGCCCTTCCTCCCCCGGCGTATACCAGGCAAAAATCGTTAAGCAAAAGGCTGAACCCGATTTCTGGGAAATTGTAGCTCTCGATTGATTTAACTTCAGGTTTTCTTCGCTTTAAAATGAAAAAATTGAAAAGAGAATAACTTTAGTCTCTTTTCTTCAAAACCAGGAATTGGACAAGGATCATGAATATGGGCAGGGAAATTGCCACAAGCACTTTTTTCATCCCGACTGGTTTCTTTTCTTCAGCATTTTCTTCTATTTCCGCACTCCCGTTAACGACTCCGTCTTCTCCTAATCCTCCGAGACTGCTGGGAACTCCTTTCAGCTCTCCTTCAGGGTCTTCGATTGTTTCTTCCTCTTCCCCCGTATACTCGGTTATTGCAAAGGGAGAGAAACCTGGAGTTTTAGCCTTAAAGTAGATGTATTGCTCGTTTTCTCCCATTTTCTCGGTTTCCAGAGGGTTCCATTTTTTGTCGTAGCGGAGCAGGGTTATCAGGGATTCGTTGATGCCGTTCTTTTCAATCCAGCTTTTTTCCACTCTGAACTCGATATATGCGTTATCGAGAAAGTCCGGAAGTCCTGCTCCTTTGTCCCCTACCCAGATGTTCAGGTTTTTGTATATCCTTCCGGGTGGAAGTTTTGAGGCAAAGACGGACTTTTCCTTAAGTATTTCTACAATGGTTGTTGTCTTTTTAAAAGTCCTCCTGGGATCGAATTCTATAATGGTAACGCATGTGACGTTCTCAGGGAACTCATACCTGACATGGTATCCGTTGATTATGTGCCTGGTGGAAAGTTCTTTTACTTCAACGTTCCGGGCAGGTTCTTTTGAGCCTCCCGAACTACTTGAACTGGAAGAGCTTGAAGATCCTCCGCCTCCTCCGCTTGAAGTAACTACGGTTTCTTTGGCGACAGTAACGGTCTTTGTGATTTCGTTGTTTGTCTCACTGTTTTCAAGCACCTCATTTCCGGTGTCTACAACTGCTCTTACTTCTATTTTCCCTTCCTCTCCTGCTACCCAGGAAAAAGTTCCTCCAAAAGTCTCCCCCGCAGAAAGTGCCGGTACTGCCAGGTTCCCTTCATTTGCTCCTTCAATCTCGTATTCAAGAACGTTTTCTTCCGATTCTGCAGTGCCCGTATTTTTCACCGTTACCGTGAAAGTTACGGTCTCATCGGGTTCGGGCTTTTCCGGTGCCCAGGTAAGTGAATCTATAACCAGGTCAGGTTGCTCAACAAGCGCTGTTTTCACGCTTACTTCTTTTGTATATTCGTTGTTTGTCTCATCGCTTTCAGGCACCTTATCCTCAAAGTCCAGGTGCACCTTTACCTCCATCACTCCTTCTTTGTCGGGGGCCAGGGAAAATTCTGTGTTTGTTTCCGACCCTGCGAAAAGGTAGGGGCCGAACACCTGAGCTTCAATACTTCCTGCCACTCGGTCGAAGAAGCGGCTGAAACCGTCGGGGCATCCCCCGAGGATTTTGTAAAGAGCATCTGCCTCCTTGACCAGGCTGGAAACCTTATTGTGGGTGTTGTCAAAGGGGAGGCCCGGGTCAGCACTTCAAGGGTCGGAAAAATCCTGGGGATCGAAAGGCCCAGAACCGCTCTCCCTGAAGAAATCCTCGAAAAAACCGGGTATCCCTGTGGAGGGACCCCTCCTTTCGGATTTGAAGCCCTTTTCCTTATCGACCCGAAGGTTACGGAAAAAGAGTTTGTCTATGCCGGGGGAGGCTCTGAGACTTCCCTTCTCAGGGTCCCGCCAGAAGAACTGCAGAGGGCAAACGGTGGGAAAGTCGTAAGGATAAGGAAATAAGACATGCGGGGCGAAAAGATAGTAAATTACAGGAACACAAAGTGAAAAGTTGAAGTAAAAATGGTAAATTATAGTCCCAAACGTAAATATTTAAACTTACATATAACCACGGAAGACACAGAAAGCACAGAAGGATTGTGCCCCTATTTCCTTTAT
>DUKH01000109.1:0-2839 GCA_013329415.1 Methanosarcinaceae archaeon
AACCGAATACAAATGGAACATCTATCCTTTGTTACCCTGCTTTACCCGGCTTTGTCCTGAATTATCCTTCTGTATTCATTTCCGGGTCAGCTTCCATTTCCTTATCTGCCGCTACCTTCCCCTCTTCTTTACTTATCCAGCCCTTCGGGTAGGTCCCGACATCCAGCATTACGCGAATGGGGGTGGCTGCAATTCCTGTAGAGGCACCCATTATCTCTTCGGTGCTCATTTTAGCTTTTGCAAGGGCAACAATTTCCCCTTTCAGGGTAAATAAACCTGTAAGCTCCCCTTTCTTGAGATCGGAGTCAAGGCTGACAATCCCGGGCACCGCAAGGGAAGCCCCGGAACAAACGGCATCTACCGCACCATCCCGCAGGATAATTTTAGGGAGGTGAGACAGTGCGCTTTCCATGGGCCTGACCACCCGCCGGAGTTCGGACTCGTCCCCATCTTCCTGCCAGAAAACATAGGCGTCTTTCACGTCCTGGAGGGTCACGAGGGTCTCTTCCGTAAACGGGCCGGCTTTTGTTCTCCGGAGTTCCTGCATATGTCCGCCGCAGCCAAGGGCCATCCCTATGTCGTGGCAGAGTTTCCGGATATAAGTCCCGGCCTCGCAGCCCACGCGGAAGAGCACGTACATCCCTTCGATTTCAAGCAATTCGATATAATAGATCGTGCGCACCCTGAGAGCCCTTTTCACCGCAGACTTGATGGGGGGCATCTGGTAGATCGGACCGGAAAACTCCTTACAGACCCGCCTGATTTCCTTTGCCGGCACAGGCCTGTGCAGCCTCAGGAGGCAGACATATTCCTTGCCCGAAAGGCGCAGTGCCGGAACCCCTTTCGTGGCCTTCCCGAGGAGCGTTGGCAAAAGCCCCGATACCTTCGGGTCAAGGGAACCTGAATGCCCGGCCCGGTTCACCTCCAGGATTTCTTTGACCCAGGCAGCGACCTCGTGGCTGGTGGGTCCTTTAGGTTTGTCGATGTTTACGACACCTTTCTCGATGTACTCGCGGATAGGGCGCTTTTCAGGAGGGCAGCCATAAGCGGGATTGGTGTAAGCCCTGGCTTTCCTGATAAGTTCCCTTTCTTTTTCAGCAGGCAGTTTACCGGAAGTCGAAGACATGATACTCAAAAGCTCCATGAAGCATTACTCAGACTTAAAAGCTGCGCCGCCCGGTGACCACCGAGCTGGCAGACAGAGAGAAAACGAAATAAGTAAGAAACATAAGAAGGGGAGAAAAGAATCAAAAAAAACCGCCCAGGGAATCGATCGCAACCGTGAGGATCTCCAGGGTCTGGTACTGGTTCCATTTAGAGGAATCGATGACAATGTCATAAATTGACAGGTCTTCGATATCAATCCCGTAGTATTTTTTGTACCTGAGAGTCTCGGATTTTTCCCTTTCCATCGTTTTTTCAAGTTCTTCATCAAAGGTAAGGGTTTTTTCCCTTTTCTGGATGCGCTGCACCCTGAGCAGTTTAGGGGCTTTGATCCAGATTTTCAGGACATTGGGAACCCCTTCTGCCATATGCCCGGCCAGCCGACTTTCGAGGACAATGTTATCCTGGCTGTGGGCGATAGCTTTCTGGTTCCTGTCGATTTCCAGATCTATGGAAGCGTCTTTTTCAGCCATGGCTCCGAATCCGGAGAGGCTCACCCCACGCTGCTTTGCAAGCCTTCGGAAGATCTCACCCGAAGAAATCAGCTCAAGCTCATAGTATTCGGCCAGGAGTTTTGAAATCGTGGTCGTTCCTGACCCCGGAAGCCCGCTTACCGTTAGAAGCATCAAGCTCCACCGATGTTCAGCGCTTTCCTGATAAGCTGGCTGACCCCGAGAGAGGAGATGAAATACCAGAATATCCAGTACTGGAAGGGACCAAACGCCTTGTCCGTCAGCAACTGCTCACCCCAGAAGGGAAAGTTCATCGTTGCAAACTCATGCCCGCTAATGAAGTGGTAAGCCCACATGAAAAGGGGAAGGGAAAGGATACTGATGTAGGCCATGGGCTTGAACTGCTGCTTGGTCATCTTCATCTGGTCGTCCATCATCTCTTTGCGCTGGTCTTCAAGCTTCTTGAGCATGTAGGTGTTCTGAGAAAGCTGTGCCTCACGGAACTCTTTCTGGAAAGACTTCATACGCTCCTGGGTGTTCCTCATAAGGTCCCAGTCGATGCTGTACTTCTGGATAAGGGACGCATAGGCGGCAGTGATCCCTGCCATCACAAACAGGACAAGATGGAAGTTCTCCGCTCCGACAAGAACAATCACGGGGTCCATCAAAATCCCGACGGCCTCCCCCACGCTCTGCCTGAAGTCCTGCCCCAGGACCATGATCCCGAGCATCAGGGAAATGCCTAAAGCCAGCAGGAAGCGGTCAATTTGCTGTTTAAATGCCTCTGAAACCAAGTTGTATTCACCATTTCGGTTGATAAATGATTATTTTGAATTATTCAGATAAAAGGATGAAGCCCTTAAAGGATGGAGCCCTGAAGGACAAAACCCCTAAAGAATTGGTATGAATTGAAATTGATAAGTGTAAAGTGGAAAATCAGCTCGGGTAAAAAGAGCCGTATTTAAAACGTTTACACAGGGTTTTCTGGTTAATAAGTTTCGATGTATATATAAGTTATACTATTTACTCAAAATTGGAGAGTGGTTCTTTCAAAGCAAACTTTGTTGAAGAACTTGCCACTCAGAACCAAGATTACGTGAATATCGCATTCCCATCGAGCTTGTACGCTCGAAGAGCGGCGTGCTCTCAAAGACTGAAGATGAAAAATGAGAAGATAAGATGAATGCCTCCACTTAAACATCCGAGTTCCGCTTCAGCGCCCG
>DUKH01000109.1:3166-10569 GCA_013329415.1 Methanosarcinaceae archaeon
TTCAGCGCCCGAGTTCCGCTTCCCGAATTGCGCTGAGGGATCACAGAAAATCAGAGATTTTCTGGGAGTTGCGATGTAATCGCAACAGCACGCGGTCCGTTTCGCTCGCTGCGCTTCCTCAAGCGGACTTAATTATATAACTTATATGATATTATTCGTACTGCATTTCATTAGCAACCTATGTACAAACAAATGGAAAATGAAAGAAACTGAAGCACCTGAAGAAAACAAATCTCAAAAACCGGCATGGCCAATGATAGACTCATAATCCTAAGTATTACGAGTATAACAATTTAAGAGCTTCAATCTTACATTTCACCCGTTACGGCCTGAATAAGATGATGGGAAGCTATGAAGTATCGATACAGCAGATTTGCGACAGTCGAGTTTCCATAGGCAAATGAATCTCAGTTTGGGCATTCAGGTTCAGCTTCTTTTTTTGCATTAATTTTCCGAAATAGCCGCACTGCGTGCGGAAAAAACGGTTTAATGAGGTATTCCGGCAGACAGGGGTTTAGGATAGCATTCCAAAAATTCCGGTTACCTTTTTGTTCTCACCTATCAGAATTGGTCATCTGTGTTCATCCGTGGTTTATTTACTAATTTTGGAATCTCAGTACTAGTGACTGTTTGTTTATGTTCATCTTCAACAGACTGCAAGGAAAAGATGAAGCGGAACAAACAAAACATCGTCTTCGAGCCTGAAAGTATCTTTTGTTACCACCAGCCCAAAGGGTGAACCGAACTTTTTTAGGAACTCCCAGACACCTCCGATATCATCTGGAGTTTCCTGATATTTTACTTCAATAGGGATAGGGACCGTTGCCAGGGTGATTATGATGTCAACCTCTTTTTTCCCTTTCCAGTAGTTGGTCTGCAGCCTCCCTTCAAGCCTGTGGACTAACCTGCTTGCATGGTCCTGAACTACCGTTTCCGCGGTTTTTCCGGTCTCTACTCCAAATTCAAAAAGCCGCCTGTTAAGAAGCCCGATGAGTACGTTTCTTGTAGCGTGGTCCCTCAGGTACAGTTTTTTTCCTTTTTTAAAAGTGCTATCACTTTTTGAATAGAAATGGGATTCAGAAAGGAGAAACACGTCAAGCAGATAGCCCAGGTAGACCATAGAGGTATCATATTTCAGACCAGCGGCTTTTGCAAAGCCGTGGTAGTCCGTCAACTGCCCGCTCTGCATGGCGGTGCGTGTTACCACGTTCTCAAGACCCCTTATATTCCGGACCGCAAAAGTCCGCATGATGTCCTTGTGAATAGTAAGGGTAAAGCGTTCCATCAGGGCATCACGGGCACAATCAAAATCGACTTCCGCAAGAGACGGATATCCACCCTTGACCAGATATTCAAGGATGTAATCCTCAAGCCGGATGTCCTGGATGAGCAGCTCATCCCTGTAAGCTGCAAAAGCCTCAAAGAGCGATTTTGCCTTGCCCTGCTGCAGGGCATCAATCAGGGATACCTTCTCCGGAATGGAATGGAGATCCAGACCTCTCCCTTCCCTGAAAAGGGCAAAATTTATGAAATCTGCAAAACTCCACTGCAACATAAGGTGAAGCCTCGACCTTCCCAGAAGGGATTCCGAACTGCCCTTCTCAATCTCAGTGCTGGAAGAACCGGATACAAAGAATTTAGCCGGGTACTGCTGGTCATAATACTGCTTCAGGTAATTACTCCAGTGCTCAACAGCCTGTATTTCGTCCAGGAAGATGTAAGCCTTTTTAGATTCGGGGGGCAGGATGTACCTGGAATAAATATCGAGCAGGTCTTTTACCGCTTCCGTACAGAGCAAGCCAATAGAAGCATGGTCCATAGAAATGTACAGGATACTTCGCGGAGCAACTTTTTTAACCTCAAGCAGCTGCTTTACAAGCTGCCTCATCAAAACAGTCTTTCCCACCTGACGGGGTCCATAGATAATTTCGATTTCAGGGCGTTCCATTTCCTCCCGGAGTTCGGAAAACCACCTCGTCCTGTACTCCGAAACTTCAAATGCCTGCCCCCTCCACCAGGGATTGTATTCATAGAGAAGGTCCAGAATCTTGCCAGAATTTTCTTCATTATACATTACCATTATATTGGTATGATTTGGATAAATAAATTACCATTATATTGGTAATATTATCTGCCATAAACTACCTTTATATTGGTAGTATTACCTACCATAAATTACCATTATCTTCGTCCGGTAAAAACACCGAAGCAGGACTTAAAAACCGGGGGGGCATAAGCGTCGAATAAAAAAAGGGCAACCGGAATACCGTACCAAACGTGTCTTGCCCGAGTTCCGCTTCGGGATCACAGTAAATCGAAGATTTACTGGGAGTTGCACTGTAAGTGCAACAGCACGGGGTCCTTTTCGCTCGCTGCGCTTCCTCAAGAGGACTAAAAACCGGGGTTGGAATAAGCTTTGAATAAAAACCCAGGTAACCTTAATGTCGCATCAAACGTGTCTTGTCCCGCTTGCTTGCAAGCGGTTTTTTCCGCAATGCAGAATGAAAATACGCAGCGCAAGAAAAACCGCGAAACAAAAACCAGATAAAAGCTTTGTAAAAACCGCTACCGCCTTCGAAACTTAACATTTAGCCCTACCAGAGGCAGCGGAACGATTCATCTTCGTCCGGTAAACACCGGTACGCTTCCTTATCAGCCAGAAAATCCGACATCGCCAAATCGGGGAATACTCACTATTTTCCGAGTACTTGATGCTAAATATTTTCAACATTATTTGCCCCCCATTTCCTCTTTCATTTTACTCCCAAAATCCCCTGCGCTGGCTCAGCACCTCAGGCCCGGCGGCTTACGCACCCGAATTGCGCTGAGGGATCACAGAAAATCAGAGATTTTCTGGGAGTTGCGATGTAATCGCAACAGCACGCGGTCCGTTTCGCTCGCTGCGCTCCCTCAAGAGGACTTACTTTCATAACTTCTTGTTTATTTTTCACCCACCCGGCGGCTTCGCACGCTTCGGGCCTTCGGGCTTCACCGGAGTAGCCCCCACTTACAGCTTAAAGTGGTAAAGTAGTAAAGTAGTAGTTATATTTTCCAACAGACATCTTTAAGCGTATAAAGCCCTGGTAGAATTCGGTTTCACGCTTAATCTCAATTGGAGAGTCCAACTTCCATACATCTCGACTTTTAGCACTATTCAGTTCAGGGGCCAGAGTCAAATATATTTCTTGCTAGTTATATAAAGAAATTTTCGTTTTAAATTGAAAATGACCTCTGAAACAAGTTTAATAACGATAGAAAAGAATCTGAAAGTATGAAACCCTCAAAATCAATCACGATAAAAGACTCCATAATCATAGGCGACAAAAACCCCGAAAACTCCGAACTAAAATCCGACATGGAAGAAGCCCGCGAAGGCCTCGAACTCCTCCGCCAGCTCAAATCAATCAAAAGGGAAGATGCCGCCGGTTACCGGCAGATCGAAAACGAGGCGAAGATGGTAGGGGTAAAAATCGATATAATGAAAATGGAAGCTGAGAAGGCCGGGGACAGAAGGGAAGGAGAAATCGTCGCCCTTGACATTGCCAGAACCCTGAACGAACTCCGGGACCAGTGCGTAAATGATGAAGCTTTTGCCGTCAAGGTGACTGTGGAAGTCCTGAAGAAAAAGGTGAAGGATGAAAAGTCCCTCGGCTATCTTGAGAGCGTTGGCAAAATGCTGGATGCCCTCTACGATAATCCTTTCCGCAAACTGGAGGAGACGCATCAGACACGGGTGCTGGAGTTATGCAATTTCATTGAGGAAGCTTATTTTGCAAGCCTTGTGCATGGAGATAAAGAGGATTAGACCAGAAAGGATTGTCAGGGATGGTTTTTGGCACGAACTACTTTTAAAAGGCAATCAATTTCTGATTTTCATTTTGAAATTATACGGGGTCTGCTAATTTTCCTTCATTTCTCTCTTCATTTCACAGGTGCTCAGGCCGGGCTTCGCCAGCCGAGTTGCGGCTCGGCAGTGCGCGGTCCGTTTCGGTCGCTTTGCTCCCTCAAGCGGACTAATGAGGAAAGGAAAAAAGCTGGGGATGCTCCCCGGCCAAGTTAAAGCAGGTTTTCGTTCCAATGGGAACCCGGTTTTTTTGAAAACATAAGCTCCAATCACGACCCGTGCACTAAATAAAAAAAAGAAAACAGAGAGGCCTCACACCTCAATCACCAAACGGAAGCCCATATCGGCATTTCGGACGTCGGAACCGAACCAGGCGCGGTTCGCAGCCCTGCAGCTTTCGGCAGAACCTGTCACGCTGCCTCCCCTGGCAATCCGGTGTGAGAGCTCGCCGCTTTCCCAGGCTTTGCCGTCCGAAGGAGCCTCGCTGTAATCGTTGTGCCAGGAGTCCCGGACCCACTCCCAGACGTTGCCGTGCATATCGTAGAGGCCCCAGGCATTAGGGGCTTTCTGTCCGACCGGGTGCGGGGCTGAACCCTGTGATTTACCAAACCAGGCATATTTGACCATTTCCGATTCGGCGTCCCCGAAAGAGTACTTTGTGCTACTGCCCGCCCTGCAGGCGTATTCCCACTCGGCTTCCGAGGGGAGGCGGTATTTGTCCGTGCCTTCCATTTCATTGAGCTTTTTCACGAACTCCTGCACATCATCCCAGGAAACCTCCGTAACCGGCAGTTCGGAGTCTCCGGGGAGGGGACCTTCCACTTCCCCTGCCAATTCCATGACTTCGTACCATTGTGCCCGGTTGACCTCGTATTTACCCAGATAGAACGGTTTTTCCAGCCGTACGGTATGGAGCGGGTTTTCATCAGCCTGCCGGCCGGCTTCGGTTTCGGGCGAACCCATGAGGAACTCTCCGGCAGGGACCAGTATGAACTCTATGCCGAGGGAGTTTGTGAAACTTTCCGGAGGATTCAGCGGAGATTCGGGGGAATCCAGAGGCTTTTCCGGATTGGTCTTTTCCGGGGAGCTGTCTGAAGAAAACGAGGAAAGTTCTTGAGAGGCATCCGGGAGGGCTGCGTAATCGTGACCTGTGGCTCCGGTATCCCCGGCATCTCCCACGCCCTCTTCAGTCCCCCCAATCAACGTCCAACTGCCGAATAGCAGGAGGCAGAAAACAGCCCCAAAAACCAGAATTTTCATAAAAGGTGCCCCGGAAGGCTTGCTTATCGGATCTTTTTTCGGGGGTTCCGAAGGAGAAATCACGGGTCGAGCTGGTGGTTCTGTTTCTTCATATTCAGCATTTTCTTCATATTCAGCATTTTCTTCATATTCAGCATTTTCTTCATATTCAGCATTTTCTTCATATTCAGCAACTTCAACTACCGGAACTGTCTTCAGGGCTTCAATGTTTTCCTGCATACCCCGATATCTATCGAAATTATTTTCCTCTTCAGCCTCCGGTTCAAGTTCCTGCGTGTCTTCCCTTAACCGTTCTTCCCTGCGCGTTCTCAGCATACGGAGGCGTTCTTTTTCTTCCAGCAGGAGCTTTTCAGCTTCATCCAGGACTTCATCCCTGTCCTGAAGCCCTTCAGATCCGTTTTTGGAGTCTTCCTTCATGTCACTCACTTCGTTAATGGCACCAACCCCATCTATTTATTGAATGCGCCTTCATCCCATTCTCACCTTTGACTTCCCCCCGGATTCAAAGGCTTTAGTCAGGCTACATTCCCTTTTTCGACCGCGACTTTTACCAAAAATTATTCTTAAATAGAAATCCAATTATATCCAGATAAAGATAGTGATTTGAGGCTAAAAGAAAAATTTTGGCCCCATTCTTCTTTCGTGAAATTTACCACCCCTTCATCAACTACTGACTCCCCCTGCACCTCAAAAACCTGACCGAATCTCAAAAACCTGATCTGCCTCACAAAATAGAATTAATCGAGAAGTTTTTGGAGGATCAGAATGATAAATATAAGACTGAGGCGGAAATAAGTTCAAACAATTTCTCATAATTTGACTGAAAAGATTTAGAGACATTTGGAACTTGAAAACCGAAGTAAATAACACTGGAGTTGCCGCAAAATCTGCATTATGGAGGAGAGATAAGCCGGTTGATTTCCCACGCCTTCCAAAAACAGCCCCGACATAGGCAAAAATAGCGCGAATATTCGAAAACGGAGATTTGCGAAATTAAAAATTCATTTCCTCCATTTTCGCCAGAACTTTTTCCCCGACATCAGTAAGGATGTACTTCTTCCAGGTGCTTTTCTCAGGAGTCAGGCATTCCATTAAACCTCTGCCTTCAAGTTCTTTCATGGCACGGCTGATATTCTGCGTCGACCTCCAGGTCTCATGAGCAACATCCGCGGCTTTGACAATATCGCGCCCTCTCATGGACTCCATGAGTATCTAGCGACGGTCAGAACTCACAACCCATTTTAACAGTTCATCAAACGTGTTCTCAAGCATATCAGATCATCACAATTTTTTTAGGGCATAAGCCGGCACTAATATTTAAATTATTTTGAAATTTAGAGAGTTTCCACCCATATTACACACGTTTATGTGGACTTAGCCTGGGAAAACTGACAAAGAGAACTGCAAGGGAAAGTTCAAAAAGGTGCTCCGTTTCAAAACGGCGTTTTTTTGAAAGCCTCAATTCATAATTATTGCTGCGATTAATGTGGGAACAGCAAATAAGTTTAAATAAGTTCTCATAATTTATCATAAAAACGTTTCAAAGCTTGCCTGAAACAGTTCAGGGTTTAAAAACACGATCATTAAACAATGCAAAAAACAGGAATATTAGCGGAAAAACCTGCAGCACGAAAAGGAGATGCCCGGAATGCAGATTCAAAACCCCCAAAAACAGTACCCGAAAATAAGCAAAACCGCATGGATAGCCGAAACCGCAGTAATAGTCGGAAACGTAACCATAAAGAATGATGTTTTCGTAGGGCCAAACGCTGTCATAAGGGCGGATGAACCGGGTTCTTCTATTGTCATCGAAGACCGCTGCAATGTGCAGGATAATGTGGTGGTTCACGGGCTCTCGGACTCGGAAGTAATAATAGGCGGCAGCAGCTCCCTCGCCCACGGCTGTATCGTACACGGTCCCTGCAGGATAGGGGAAGGCTGCTTTGTCGGGTTCGGAGCTGTGGTGTTTGACTGCAACATCGGAAAAGATACGGTAATCCTCCACAACACAACCGTCCGCGGGGTAGAGGTCCCTTCCTGCAAAGTGGTGCCTGACGGGATGACCGTCACCGCCCAGGCAGGGGTCAGTGATCTTGAAGAGCTCACCGGAGAGCTGGCAGAGTTTAAAAAATCAGTCGTTGAAGCAAATATTGCTCTTCTTGAAGGCTACAAAAAACTTGCTGAGGAGGAGGAAAAGAAAGATGGATTTAGAAAGTTTATTCAAACAAAAACTGAAGATCCTGTGAAAGAAGAAAGCAAATGAGAAAGCGGAAAAGGAAGAACAAGAACAAGAACAAGA
>DUKH01000090.1:0-2166 GCA_013329415.1 Methanosarcinaceae archaeon
GAAAAATTCTATTTGCTAATCTCTTTTAATTTTGATATGTGTATCTTCCTAAATGGTAAAAGATAAATGTTAAAAGATGAAAAGAATGTTGTGTAGACCCCTTGGTTTCCAGTGGAACATTTAAATAGGACCCGGACCCCGTGATTTCGACTGGAGGGGTTTTGAGGTTTTGGGCAACAAAATAAAACAAAGTTTTATTTAGTTATGGCAACAAAACAATGTTGTTGTGTTATGACTTTAATTGTATATATATTTTGTTAAAAAAACGTTGGTTTTGTGGAGAAATTTAAGATAAAATAAAAAATGAAAAAAAAACATTGCCTCATTTTATTCTTTTAATTCCCATTCTCCATCAGAAACGTTCTCCAGTGGAAATCATGGGGTCCCCCTCTGCAAACTTCTTACAAAACTTCTTTTTGCTTAATCTTGTTCTAAAGTTCTTTTTTAATTTTTCTTTTTCCAAGTAATCAAAACAACTAATTTCCATACCAAAATTAAAAATAACTCATTAAAATAATTCCTACCTTTGAGATGACAGTTTATATCAGAGATTAGAGATTAGAGATAACAGTTTATATTAGAGATAATAGTTCACATAGGCAGTGTTTTGAGCATTTCATCTCCATGTAAAAATTTCTATAGACACATTCCATAAGTATTTTAAATATAATTGTTTTTACTTAATCCATATGAATGAGCAGGGTCTTTCTGAAAAAGAGGTTTTATACCTCCTGAAAAAGGCGAAATCAAAGGATACGGATTATTATCGTGTTTTAAGTTCAATGTGCACTCATCCCCATGCAATTGCGGCGGAGGCTCACAGGCTTTTTATTGAGGCCAACCTGGGAGATCTCGGGCTCTTTCCGGGAACTTATGGTTTTGAAAAGGAAGTCATCAGCATGCTGGGAGAGTTGCTCCACGCCCCTTCCCTTAGAAATTCCGGGAAGTTTTCCGACGGTGAGTTCTGTGGTTATCTTACCACCGGGGGGACAGAATCCAATATCCAGGCAATCAGGGCAATGAAGAACCTGAGCGCTCACAGAAAACCGCAGATCACAAATCCCAATATCATAATCCCGGATTCGGCTCATTTTTCTTTTGACAAGATCGCCAACATGCTCGGAATAGAGATCCGAAGGGCTGTTCTGGACCCTGAGTTTAGGGTTGATCTGGCCTCCGTGGAAAAACTGACCGATAAAAATACCATAGGGCTTGTGGGAATAGCCGGAAACACGGAATTCGGACAGGTAGATCCCATAGAAAGTCTCTCTGAACTTGCGCTTGAAAAGGACCTTTTCCTGCATATTGATGCCGCTTTTGGGGGTTTTGTAATTCCCTTCCTTGAAAAGTCATATCCTTTTGACTTTGAAGTGCCAGGTGTTACTTCCGTCGCCATTGACCCGCACAAGATGGGCCTTTCCACAATTCCCTCGGGAGCTCTGCTCTTCAGGTCGCACGGCTTCATCGATTCCCTTCAGGTCAAAACTCCTTATCTCACCACAAAATCCCAGTTCACCCTCACAGGCACCCGAAGCGGGGCCTCAGCTGCCGCAACCTATGCCGTGATGAAGCACCTCGGAAGAGAAGGATACAGGAAAAACGTGGAATACTGCATGGAGCTTACCGAAAAACTTGTAAAAGGTGCAAGAAAACTCGGCTTCTATCCCCTGCTCACCCCTGTCATGAACGTCGTCGCCCTCGGTGTGCCCGAACCTGACCTTGTCCGGGAACAGCTCCATGAAAAATTCGGCTGGAACGTCTCAATTGTCCGCAGCCCCAGAGCCCTCCGCCTCGTCCTCATGCCCCACACTACAACTCAGGACGTCGAAGAATTCCTGAAGGCCCTGGAGAAGGTAGTAGCAGAACTTTGAAAAAGCCTCGAACTTTGAAAAGACCTTAAAATACCTCAAACTTTGAAAAGACCTTAAAATACCTCAAACTTTGAAAAGACCTTAAAATACCTCAAACTTTGGATTAGCCCTTCTTTTATTCTAACTATGTGAATGGTTTGGTCTGATCTGATCTGATCTGATCTTATCCGATCTTTTTTTAGTTCACTCTTTTGGATTTCAGTCTATTTACAGTAAATATCTATAGGGTTATTATATACAGTAAATATCTATAGGATTATTATCAAAGTAATAACATGGGGATTTGAGTAGTACA
>DUKH01000090.1:2551-2858 GCA_013329415.1 Methanosarcinaceae archaeon
GTAGTACATGGGGATTTGAGTATATTATTTATCTAAATGATGCTGATCTAGCTTTGAATGTCTATTAAATATAGGTTAGAGATCTTAAATTGATACAGATTTAGCTGTTAATGAGAAAATAATTATACTATCTAAAATAATATAATATATTGCTACAGGAATCTTCAAGTTAAAGATTAAAATTAACTATCTTTAAATCAAGTATTTTAAAATCAACTATCTTCGAATCAGGTATCTAAGGATTAAAAGATATCCTATTAACAGTGGTTTGGATCAGGGGTCTTCGGATCAAAGATCTCTGGATCAA
>DUKH01000090.1:3223-4504 GCA_013329415.1 Methanosarcinaceae archaeon
CAAAGGTCTCTGGATCAAAGATCTCCGAATTAAATTGCCTTAATAAGAGGGGGATTTTATTTATGCAATCTTCATTGAAAATCGGAAGCGTAATGGGCATACCAATCAAGCTACACATTACTTTTCTCTTGATATTGCCCGTTTTTGCGTACGTTTTTGCGATCAATCCGCAGCCTTTCGGGTTTTCGGGGGTTGAGCCTCCGCTTACCAGATATGCGCTCTCGACACTGACAGCCATCCTGCTCTTTGTGTCCATTCTTCTGCATGAACTTGCGCACTCCTACCTGGCGATGCGGTACGGGGTCAATATCGACAGCATTAC
The DNA here is from genome assembly GCA_013329415.1 of Methanosarcinaceae archaeon. Taxonomy (GTDB): domain Archaea; phylum Halobacteriota; class Methanosarcinia; order Methanosarcinales; family Methanosarcinaceae; genus MTP4; species MTP4 sp9310u. The sequence continues at coordinate 3,546 of DUKH01000090.1, forward strand.
GCTCTTCCTTTTCGGGGGCGTTTCGTCGATGGAAGAGATGCCAAGGGTACCTTCGCAGGAAGCCAAGATGGCGTTTGCAGGGCCTTTAACGAGCCTGGTGATAGGTTTCGTTTGTCTTTTCGTTTACGGAACCTTCATATCTCCTAACTCGGCGCTTGCGGCAAACCCCGTTTTCCTAACCATCTGGATCCTCGGGGCAATGAATGTGGTGCTTGGGGTCTTTAACCTCCTGCCTGCTTTTCCCATGGACGGAGGCAGGGTGCTTCGGGCTCTTTATGCCAGGAAAATGTCGTACGTAAAGGCTACCCAGAGTGCGGCAGCTGTCGGGAAATTCTTTGCAATCCTGATGGCCATTTTCGGCATCTTGATTGGCAACCTCTGGTTCCCCCTGATAGCCCTTTTCATCTATGTCGGGGCATCGGAAGAAGAACGGTCAACCCAGGCTTCGGTGACCCTTGAAGACATATTTATCCGGGATATAATGACCCCGGCTGTGGTCTCGGTCCGCCCTTCCATGAGCGTTGAAGACCTTGTCCATTTCATGTTTGAAAATAAACACATGGGTTACCCTGTAATGGAAGGAGGTGTCCTGAAAGGAGTGGTGAGTTTTACCGATATCCAGAGGGTTCCCACGCTCGAGCGGCCTGTGCTTCTTGTTTCGGATATAATGACTAAAGATATTATATCCATAACCTCCGACAGCCATGCAAACGATGCCCTGAAACTGGTCTCGAGCCGGAATATCGGAAGGCTCCTTGTCATTGATAACGGGAATCTGGTTGGAATCCTTTCCAGGACAGATCTTGTGCGGACCCTGAAGCTAATGAGTGAGTGATCGGAAGGCTCCTTGTCATTGATAACGGGAATCTGGTTGGAATCCTTTCCAGGACAGATCTTGTGCGGACCCTGAAGCTAATGAGTGAGTGAATCTTACAAATGAGTTCTTACGGATTGAGTTC
>DUKH01000225.1:0-6067 GCA_013329415.1 Methanosarcinaceae archaeon
TTGTTTTTTGATTTTGTTTTTTTCTATAGTCTGCTCCTCAGCCAGATCCCTTTTCCGATAAATTTCCTTCTCCTCTGTCGTATACCCTTTCCATCAATAAACTACTTATTATAGGATTGATCTAATACTTTGTTGGGTGGTTGATATTAACCTGCTGTACAAATATTCGTGGAAGAGGTTGAAGTAAGTGGATTCCTGGATGATCAATCTCCTTTTGTTTTCGGACAAAAGAAGGGATTTTCTTCTATTGTTGAAAGATGGGCCTAAAAATATTGATCAGATGGTGAGCGAAATCAGAGTCCCTCGAAATTCTCTCCTGCCTCAGATCAAGAAACTTAAAGATAAAGGGTTGATTGTAAGGGACGGGGATGATTGTCGCCTGACCATTCTCGGGAATATTATTGTCCGTAAATTGCAGCCACTTGTAGATGCGGCTTTAGTCCTCGACATCGATGACTATTTCTGGGTAAGCCGGAAACTTGATGCGCTCCCCAGCTGTTTTTTGGGGAGGGTTGGGGAGTTAAAAGGCTGCTGCCTGGTAGAACCTGAACCTGCACATGTATTTGACCTCATTCCTGAAATCGTGTCCGCTTTTAGGGAACCTTCCAGGGCTATGATGCTCTTTTCTTATTTTCACCCCCAGCTTCCTTCCTTTTTCCTGGATGTCGCAAAAAAAGGCATTGAGTTTCCCCTTGTACTTTCCAGGGGGGTCTTTGGGAGGTTTTTGCAGGATTTTCGAGATGAGGGGGAAGAAATCCTTAAGCAGGAAAATGTCAATGTCTTTGTTCTGGATGATAATGCCCTGGAAGTTCCCTCTTTGGTTGCGGTTTCGGAGAGTACGTTGATTCTCGGGCTTCTCAACAAATGGGAAAGGGCCGACCGTCAGTACCTGGTAAGTTGCAAACCCTGCGCCGTGAAGTGGGGGGAGGAGTTGTTTTCTTTCTACAAAGAAAGAGCCCGGAAAGTCACTTCCCTGGAAGAGCCGGGTTTTTGTGATCCAATTCCCCCTGAATCTGCTAAAAAATAATCCGGGGTTCTTCAGTTTGATCCTGTGTTCCACAGGTTTTTCAGTGGTTCGGACTGTCCAGTGTTTCAGGTTGTTCGTGTATCGGGTTGACCATTGTTTAAGTCACTCCCTTTTTTTCCGCTTCTTTCCATCCCAGGTCCTTCATTTTTTTGGCATCGGTTTCTTTCACTGTCACTATGTAGAAGAAGGTTCCATCGCAACTGTAAGCAAGTTCACAGGCTTCAATCCTGCTTATATCGATGATTTCTATGTTGTATTCGCTACCGTAATAGGCGGTAACCAGTTCTTTTTCCGTGGGTGCCTTTATATACTGAATGTTTCCTTCGGCGTACCACCGGTCCCAGGGGTTGAGTATTCCCGGAATAGGCTCGAACTGCAGTTCTACGAGTGGTTCTTCCCCTATCTCTTCTGCATTTCCTCCCTGTATCTCTTCACCGGTTTCTCCCTCTTTTTCTCCGTCAGTTTCTCGGTCTTCTCCTCCGCTTTCTTCTCCATCAGTTTCCCTTTCTTCTTCTTCTTCTTCTTCTTCTTCTTTCTCAGCCTCTTCAATTTTTTCTCCATCCGCTTCTTCCGGGATTGTGTTCTGTTTTTCCGCACAGCCTCCGAGAGTTATCAAAAGAAAAGAAATAAAAAGCAATATCAATGAATACGAAATTATTTTATTCATCGCACTCCTTCCCCCTTGTAAGTTTTTTAATCATATTTATTTCCCCTGGCTTATAAAACAGACTGTACGTTAAAAACCAGTTATTAAAAAGAAGTTTGGTAGTTCCATGAAACGAAACTCTAAAGAGTGGAAGGAAAAAAGGGCTGAATTCCTTAAAGGCAAAACCTGTGCCTGGTGTGGTTCTTCAGAAAATCTGTGCTTGCACAACCCGCAGGCAGTCTCCAGCTCGCCTGGTCGGATACGTTCTGAGATTTACGGCATTGCCTACGAGCAGTTCAGGGAAATCTACAGGCAGAAGTACCAGAAATTCGAGCTCGTCCATACTGGCAAGCACCGGCACAAAAGCTATCCCAACTGGCACAAAGCAGCAACCGTGCACAGAGCCGAACCTGATCATAGCGATCTTGAAGAGCAGTACAAAGAAGTCCTTATTAAAGATGTTCAGGAAGGCAATTTCAAAAAGCTCTACAACGAATGGCTCGAAGAAAACCGGATAAAAGAGTTGATCGAAGAGGAAATAGAAAAAGCCAGGGAAGATTACGAGTCTCTGGAAAATGCAGTCGTCCTCTGCCGGCGCTGTCATTTCGCAAGCCTGAAGGGGATGGACCTCTGTCCGGTGTGCAGGAAAAAATACAAGTCCTTGCGGTATGAGACCTGTTTTGACTGCCTTCCTGTAGGACAGAAAAAGGAAATTCTGGAAAGGCAGGTGAAAATGGAAACTGAAGGGTACGTTTCTGAAAGTGGAGCCGATATTGAAAAAGAAAAATCCTGATTAGTGCCCAGTCATTCGGCAACTGTCAACTAACCCATGCTAAAGCAAAAAAGGCTTCCCGCCTGTTACGTGTGACTAATGTAGTTCTGCCGGAGTTATCCTCCACTAAAAAATAATGTTTTTTCAAATTCCTCTTCTTTCTATCTTCACCTCTTAGTTTTTTCTATCTTCACCTCTATTATTTTTTGGCATGGACTCATTCTATTTTTTATCTACTTCTATTCGTTTTTTCTATCTCCTCTCCTATAGTTTTTCTTTCTTTACTTCTTCCTTTGGTCATCTCCTTGACCGGGAGCATACCTCCCGGTATGGGTAATCTTTATTTTTCAAAAAGTTGGGGTTTTTTCTTTAATGGACCTCTTCAAAGCAGTGCCCAACCGCTTCCTCCGCAGGCCCTGCAGATATCGGTGCCCAGGTATCCCGCTCCACCGCAGAGAGGACAGTTTCTTGCCGGCTGTGCAACCAGAATCGTGCCACTTCCCCGCAGGCTTCACAGATCCTGCTTTCCGTGTGCCCTGCTCCTTTGCAAAGGGAGCATATTTCAGGGGCGTACTCTGTATCAATATAGAGCATATTATCACCTGTGATGGTATAAAGTCACATTAATGATCGACGACAACCATTATATAAAATTACAATTATATATTTATACAATTTTTATACTATTAAAAGAAAGCTTTTTATACATATTTTTAGCTTTATGGGATAAAAGGGCTTTCATTCTACTTAAAATGAAAAATATTATAATCTGATTACCGGAATTTCAGTTTTTTTCGGAACCGCATCCCTCTCTTCTGCAAGTTTTTAATATAATTATACTTCTTGAATTATTCTTCAATTTTCAGTAACCATTTCCAGAGTGGGATGTGTCTGATTCCTTCATTTTCTTTTTCAATATCTTTTGTAATCAGGACCAGTTCTTTTACTGCCGGGCCGAATGTCTTTGCAAATCCCAGCAGGGCTTTTGTTTCAGCTGGTTCGGGCCTGTCTTTGTAGGATACGTTTATTGCGCAAAAGGTACCGTTTTCTCTTCTTATGACGAACTTAACTTCTCCTCTGCTGCCTTCCCAGTAGGATGCTTCGTGCCCCTTGCGCCGGAGTTCCAGAAACACAAGGTTTTCGACAAGTTTTCCTTCTGATTCAGAACCTGTGAAGCTCGCGGCATTCCTGAGTCCATTATCGATACAGTATATCTTTTTGTTTTTTCTCCCTCCGGCTTTTCCGGAAGGGTTGAAGTGCTGGGCCTCAAAAAGGAGTTTTGCCTGTTCGGTATAGTAAATATATTCTTTCAGGGTGGAAAAATCCAGTTTAAGGGACCTGCCAAGCTTCCTGTATGAGTAAGGTGCAGTGAAATTGGCCAGGAAGTGGTGGACAAGTTCCTGCAGTACCCTGGCATTTCTTACTTCACTCTGGAGGACAATGTCCCTGTACATGATACTGTCAAAGTATGCCCGCAGGTGTTCGGTTTTGAGGTTTTCGTCCTTTTCAAGGGCGACCTGGGAAAAGCCCCCTTCATGCAGGTAAACTTTCAGCAGGTTCATTATCCTGTACTTGTTTTCTTCCAGGGCTTCCGGGGTTTTCAGGGCCTCTTCAAGGGGAAACTCCCTGAAAAGAAGGTATTCGGAAAAGTCGAGGGGATATATTGGGACTTTCCGGTATCTTCCTCTCCCCATGAGGACTGAGAGTTTGCAGTCCAGTAACCGGGCTGAAGAGACCGAAAGGATGATCATGTACTCTTTTTTGTCTTGCAGCACCTGGATCTCTTCTTCCCATCCCTGCATGTTTTGAATTTCATCAAATATCAGGACGGTGCCTTTTTCGCTGCAAATGTCCCTTTTATACGTTTCCAGGACATTTCTCAGGGGATTTTCAAGAAAAGCAAATGTGGGGTTTTCAAAGTCGACAAAAAGGATTTTTTCCGGGGAGATTTTCTCCGTTTCTATCAGTTCCCTGATAGTCTGGTACAGCAGGGTCGTTTTCCCGGAATGCCTGATCCCGTCAAGAACAACGAGTTCCCCTCCTTCCAGAAACTCAATTATTTTTGTAACATACTTCTCTCTCTTGATACCCTTTTTAAATTCCCTGTTCGCCCACCAGGGGTTTGAATCGGTGAGAATTTCCACCAGTTCAGGCATGATTTTTTTATTATGTCATGATCGTACATAAATTTGCTGTAAGAGGGGTTGTATTCATTATTTACGGGTTGAAAAAAGGGTTGGATATTGCTGTGAATCGTTTTTCGCATTTTTCACTGCGGGTCCGGGTTTTACCCGATCAGCTGTAGTTTTGTTTGATTAAAACCCGTGAAATTTGATTGTTTTGTTAATTCTAAATCCGGCAAATGTGGGTAATAACAACTGATTAGTTATTCTCTTTGACAGTTCGGTTTGGTCAGTGCTCGCTGGTCAATATCTTTGCCATAAGCGACTTTTTCATGTCCACCGCGTCATTAGGGCAGAGTTCCCGGCAGCAGTAACAGAGGATGCATTTTTCTTCGTTTATCCGGAAGCTTCCGTCTGCCAGCTTCTCCACAGCTTGCGGAGAGCAGTTAAGGTAGCAGGCCCCACAGCGGATACATTTTTCCTGATTGATCCGGGGCCGGATGGTGAAGTGTTTTCCGAAATGGCAGGTAAGGAAAGGGGGGGCTGTGCTGATCCCGCCGCTCGAAGGTTTGAATTTCATTTTCACTTCTTTTAGCGGGGTTCCCACCATAAGGGGGCAGTGGTTTCCGAATCCTTTTTTGAGGGCTCCGGTGGTTGTGGGGATTTGAATGGGGTCAAAACCGATCATTTCTGCGGCTATGATGTCAAGAGCTACACAGTCGGAGCTTGCCAGAACCACACCCGAGTTTACGGGCTTTCCATGGGAAGGACCTTTTCCTTCCATCCCCAGGATTCCGTCCATAACTGCAAACCGGGGTTTGATGACTGAGTAAATGTCTGCAACAGCTTCCCCGAAAAGGTCCCTTTTGCCAAGAAAGTGGGCTTCTTTTCGCGTATTCAGGGGAAGCGCCCCGAAAAAGTTCTTGACTGCTCCTGTATAATAGGTAAGTTCGTGAGTCTTGAGTTTCGGAAGGGAGATGACGACATCGGCTTCAAGGGCCGGGTTTGCCAGGTAGAGTTCCGAGAACTGCAGAGGGTCCGGGACCTTCACCTTTGTAAAACCTGCGGTTTCAAAATTAACTATTTCAGCTCCGGCTTTTAGGGCTGCTTCTTCGATCCCTGAGGCTTTCAAGGCTTTTGCAGTCGCTCCGGGCCTGGAGATTCCTGCCCCGTCCCCGACTACCGGGACTCCGCCTGCCTCGCACACTAATTCGCACATGCCGGCTACCACTGTGGGGTGGGTAGTGACAGCCGCTTCCGGAGGGCTTGCTGCAAGGATGTTAGGTTTCAGGAGCACCTTGTCTCCGGGGGAAATTATATCGCCCAGCCCTCCCACAAGGTCTATAGCTTCAACTATGGCTTTTTTTGTATCGGAATAATCAGGGCAGCGGACTATGGAGACTTTACTCATGTTTGCAAAAATTGGTGTTATTTATTTTTATGTTGTCTCCCCTCCTTCAAAAACTTATTCTCAAATGCTGACCTTTAAAAAGTTATTC
>DUKH01000225.1:6392-7616 GCA_013329415.1 Methanosarcinaceae archaeon
AAAAGTTATTCTCAAAAGCTGATCTTTAAATGCTGACTTTTAAATGCTTACTTTTTTCGGTTATCCCCAAACCCATTTTATCCGTTTTTATTGTTTTTCCCCGTTTTCCTTGTTTTTCCCCGTTTTCCTTGTTTTTCCCCGTTTTTCCATTTTTGCTTTTTTACCTGTTTTTGACCCCCATCAAGGTGTCGATTTCTTCGGCAATGTTTTCCAGTTCATCCAGAATCCTTTCGGAGTCTTTTCGCATCTCCTGGACAGCGGTTTTCAGACTTCCTCCCCGCAGGTAGATCAGGCGCTTTTTTCTGTAGAGGAGGCCTGAGTCATTGAGGTTTCGGAGGTGGTGGTTGACCCTGGATGTTTTTATTTCAAGGTCTGCGGCAAGGGATTCCGAGGAAACCATTTCATCGTTTGAAAGGTTTTCGAGCAGGCTGATTATTATCCTTGTAGCGGTTTTTTCTGTATCTCTGCCCGAGGAAAAGCCAAAGCTGTCGCAGAACCAGTGCAGGTCCTCTTCCAGGTTTTTTATGGGGGGGTTTGTCGAGGTTTTTCAGGATAATCTGCTGAACCATCAAAACAGTATTTGTGAATCTCTGGTATATATATTTTATTTATTTTTGTAGATATCATCTCTATTTTTTAATAATCATTTTGATTTTCTCGATAATTTTTATATACCTGTTTTGCGTTATATGCTGATAGTTGAGCGAACTGGGGTTCAATACGTTCATCTACGCAAACTGCTGGCTTTACAAGTAGCCGGCGCTTTCTAAATATCCACTTCTGGAGTTATCCTATCAACGCTCAGCTCTTATTGAGGCCACTTATGCATAAAGGAGGAACGAAATAGTGATTATCAAACCTATTGGTGAACGCGTCTTGATAAAGCACCTGAAGAAGGAAGAAGTCACAAAAGGCGGGATCTATATCCCCGAATCCGCCCAGAGCGAGAGAAAGGAAGGAATTGTAGTTGCTGTGGGAACTCATAAAGACGGGAAGGAACTTCCTCTGATAATAGGTGACAGGGTGCTCTACGGTGGCTACCAGACTGACGAAGTCGAAATAGATGGGGAGAAGTGTCTCTTTGTTGACTTCAGGGATATCCTGGCTACGGTAGTGGAAGAGTGATCCCGGGGTTTCCGGAGTTCCCGGATGAAAACTGCTCTGAAGAGTTTTATTGAGGCTAAACTTGAGACTAAACTTGGGACCAGACTTGAGACCAGACTT
>DUKH01000055.1:0-377 GCA_013329415.1 Methanosarcinaceae archaeon
GCCATCCTGTCCACCATCTCCTTGTAGCCTGGCTCAAAGCCGTTGAAGGAATGGATCAAAACCACCGCCGGATACTTCCCTTCCGCAGCCGGGGCAGCAGTATAGGCTGGATAAGCCTGCCCCTCACTCATGATGTCAACAGTTTCGTTTCGGGTATCGCCGGGAACATTCCCGGAACCTTCGGGCAATTCGGGCTCAGGCTCAGGAGTATCGGGCAAAGGAATTTCAGGCACATCCTCCGAATCCGTGCAGCCTGAAGCGCCGAGCAGGCATGCTACTAGCAAAAACAAGAATAGTATTTTCATGAGTTTCATATGACCCCCTCACAGATTGCATATACCGGAAATGTCGTTTGCCAGAATATCGTTTACCAGAAT
>DUKH01000055.1:721-1992 GCA_013329415.1 Methanosarcinaceae archaeon
TACCAGAATATCGTTTACCAGAGTATCGAATTTTCAGGAACTCAATGATCCGGAGACATCGAATTTCCAGTTATATCGAATATCACGGCAGGTATTCAGGACAACTCATCATATCCGGCGTATGTTGAATATCCAATATACTGAATATATGAAAATTATATATTAAGGAATATAAAACCGAAGGAATAAATAGTTTTAAGATAGAAAAACCCGGGTGAATATAGCTGGAAAAAAGAGAGCTTTGAACCCCGAACCTGGCTATCACTCCGATATCCAGCCTGTTGAAGTCCTCCGCTTACTTCACATTCCCGGATTAAATTTACCTCGCAAAAAATACCGGATTTAATAAGACCCGAACTCGCCTCCAATATTGCTTCCGATGTTAGTGTGGCTCCTGATATTGTTATGGCTGCCGGGGATTTTCAGGCAGCTAACCCAGCCTATTTCCTCAAGGGTCTGGTTCGAGATGTGGTTAAGATTGAGTTCCCAGTAATGGTTGCTCATGAGATTCCCGTCTTCCATAAGAGCAGGATACAGGTCGGAGGCTCCGAATATATGCAGTAGCTCATGGGCATAAATTCCCTCGTCCCTGTGCTTCCTGGTTTCTATCAGGTAATGTGCCTCCCCGGCAGTCGCAAAATGTGAGAAATGAGTAACTGCAACCCGATATCCCCATCCGGCGTGGAGGCAGTAACTGCAACCCTTAAGCCTGTAGTGGAAGAGAAAAATCGGTTCCCTTCCCGTATCTTCCTTTAAGTACGAGACAGCATCATCATGATTCTTGAAACCCGCTTTTTTGAATATCCTTTCAATCCACCCTTCCATTTCCACTTTTTGCAGAGATTTATTCGGATAAGGAAAATCCCTGTCAAAGACATCATAATGATAGAGGGGACGGACATCCAATTTTACACCGCATTTTCCGGCTTCCTCTTCGAAAAAACATTTGCATTCCCACAGGACCTTTAACACATCCTGCTTCTCAGCCTGATTCCACTCTGCCTCCGGGAGACTGATAAAAAAGTTGACAAATAAAATGTCCCCGGAAAATTTCCCGTGCAAGCCGGGATGAAACGAACACCGCAATCTTGCCACTGCAGATCTCCGAAATAATTATTTCAGGATATTGCACACAGGAAGAATATAAAGCTGATCTTAATTCACGAACTTAATTTCAAGAAACTATAATCAGAAACTTTTTTATCAGTTGCAGGCTTTGAAACAGCATTTGTTTTCAATTAAGGATAAGGAATTGCTTACGGAATCAAGAA
>DUKH01000055.1:2376-9496 GCA_013329415.1 Methanosarcinaceae archaeon
TCAAGAATTGCTTACGGAATCAGGAGTTTCTTAATTGTTCCAGACCGAACCGATACTGTACCTGCAATCGCTTGCAAGCGACTGGCTAACCGCCCTCATGATCCTGATAACTTCCATGGGTTCGTCCTCTTTTTTTGCAGCAATAATAATCGTCATAACATTCGGAATCGATTTTCGCAGGGGTTTTCTCCTCTTCCAGTTGCTGCTCTGGACAGGAGCAGTCACTGAGGTGTTCAAGGTAGTTTTTGCCATGCCAAGGCCCTATTTTGTGGATTCGAGGGTCCTGAACCTTGAAAGCGGAGAGCCGAACCTCTCCCCCTTTACCGGGAAAGGAGCAAGCAGTTTTTTCGGGCTCCCTGATAAAGAGGTGCTCGAAACATTTCGGGCCGGAGTAACGTCTGAGGGGTCGCATCCCTTCTACTCCCTTTACGGCTTTCCTTCAGGACACGTTTCCACCACCACGGCGCTCTGGGGAGGGACAGCCCTGATTTTCGGAAGGAAGTTAATCTGGAAAATTGCCCCGGCAGTCGTTTTGCTTATGGCTTTCACAAGAATGTACCTGGGCAGGCATTTCCTCGGGGACATAATAGGAGGCGCCTGCCTTGGGCTGCTCTTGCTGCTCGCATTTTCCGGTTTCCTCAAGAGTCCTTTCTGTAAAGCTTTTTTCCGGAAAGAAAACTTCATTCCCGCATCCAGGTCCCCTAACATCCTGTTTTACACCTTCATGTTCATCGTTCCCCTGCTCCTCACAGCCGCATCCCTGATAGGCCCGGACGTGGCTGGCTTTCTCACAGGAACAAACGCGGCGTACCTCCTGGTCATACGCAAAAGGCTCCCCGATGATACCGGCAGCCGAAGAACGCGGGTCTTGCGCGTACTGGTCGCACTCCTGAACTTCGCCGCAGCCGCCTTAATCACAGCCGCTGCAATTGATATTACAGGGGCTTCCGGGTCCCTTGGCCCCGTTATAATTGAATTTGCAGAAGCTTTCGTCCCGGCGTTCACGGTATGGATTTCCGTGGAAATCTGTTTCAGGCTCGGACTGTACGGGAAAGAAAGTTTTTCCCAGAAAAGCAACGCATCAAAAGTATAGAACAGCAGAAGAAAACATGGAAATAGAATAAAAAATAAAAAAATAGAAAATAAGGAAAAAAGGAAAAAAATATAGAAATCAGGCTATTTTTTGCAAGAAGTCCTTTACAAACTCCTGCGCCTCAGCCCGTATGCAAAAGTCAGCACCGCAACTCCGAGTCCGAACTCGAAAGCTGGAGTGGATTCGGCTTCACCTTCTTCTTCAGCGGCTTCTCCTTCAGCAGCTTCCTCTTCCCCGGCTTCTTCTTCAGCTTCTTCCCCGGCTTCGGGTTCCAGGTCAATTACGATTTCGTGCTCCGAAAATTCAGGGATATACACAGCCATGGTGGCGGTCTCGTTTTCCTGCTCGAGATAGCAGAGAGGGCGGTCCCCGCCGGCAAAGAGTTCATCTATGCTTTCGGCTTTTTCGATCTCCTCGCCGTCAAAGCGGAGCCTCAGGCGGTCGGGATTGGAAAGGTTGATGGTCTCGTTGTCCACGTTTACGGTTATGACCCTGCCCTGGGGGAGTTCCGAATCTACCCCGAGCACGATTCGATCCCTGTCCCGGTCCCTGACCTGCACACCCATGGGAGTGTAGCTCACAACGGACGCGTTATCCCCGCCTGTGCGGAGGGCTACCTCGGCCCCGACCCTACCATTTGCGATTTCCCGGTTGAGTACCTGGTGCATGTAAGCTGCACGGGTACCGTAACGGTACTCGGTCTGCATGAAAGCAGGTTCCATGGGAGTCGCACGGAACATGACCACGCTGTTTTCGACAAGGGTTACTGTGACTTCGTCATCAGAAATCTCAACATCAAGCCCTTCGAGAGGTTCGTCCTCTATACCGGAAGCAAGGTAATTCTTGAAGACGGTAAGGTATCCCTCGAAATTGTTTTTAGTTATCTTCACAATAATTACATCATCAGAATCATCCGAAAGCTCGGCATCCAGGCTTGCTTCCACTTCTTCTGCAAGCTCAAAAACGACGGTTTTGTCGGCAAAAGCCCTTACCTGCATGACTCCCATCGGGTTGTCGTGAAGGATAATCTGGCTGTCAGCGCCCTCATAGAAGGCAGTTGTCCCTGCGACCTGCTCATCCTCAAAGGCGAAATCGGAAACCGTGACCGAATCGAAAATCAGGTCCCCGCCAACCGCAAAGTTGCTGACTTCACCGGTATCGGCATCAAAGCTGAAGGTCGTGAAGTTCCCATATGCAAAGCGTCCCTGCTGCATGAAATGGAGTCCGTAGCCCATACCCATGCCTGTGCCCATGTCCATACCTCGTACAGCCTGCACCGCCTGCTGCCGCATCAGGAGCTGCTGCCGTGCATTGAGCGATGTAGGGGTCTGCTGCATATTCATGACCATGTAGCTGGCAATTTCCTGCCCGGTAACCCCGTACTCCTCTTCAATCTCCAGAATCGTGAGCTGCGTGTCCAGACCTTCGGGCAGTCCGAGGTCGGAAATTGCTTCTTCAACCGGAATTCCGAAATTGTTGCAGACTTCTTCGAAAGTCATTGAGCCGAACCCTGCAAACCTGTTGTCGTACTGGTCAAACCCGTAACCATTCATCATGCCCTGGCCCATTCCCGGACCCATGCCGTCGTTGGTCCCTCCACCCGGGCCCATCTGGCCAAGGACAGGAGAGGCTCCAAGGACCACAATCAAGAGGACACAAAATACAGATATATCTAAGCGTTTCATTTTTAACTTCATTTTCATACTCCATTCCCCAAAAATAATAAACTGTCAATAATCTAATAAGCCGTCAATGATCTATCCAGCCTTAAAAATAAAAAGCTGAAGCAAAACATAATAATCAAATAGATAATTCAAACAGTTGATTATATGAGCTAATCTTATAAATCTTTGACACTGGAGTTTCTTATACTGAAGCTTCGGACATTTAAGAATCTTATACTGAAAGATCTTATACCAAAGTTTCTGACCCTGCAGAAGCCTTATCATAAAAAATGAGATTTTGATCCAGGAAACCCGGAGCAACAGAAACCCGGAAAAACAGAAACCCGGAGCACTAGAAATCCTGAAAACCATATACGCTTTTGAAACCGGCCAGGAAGTAAAGCTCGGGATACAACACTCAGGAAAAACAATCGAAAAATTGATCACTCCCGATCTCATATTTAATTTCTCAACTGAAATAACGTCTCCGAAAAGAACACCATAGAAATTCTCTCCGGAATTCCGGAAAAGGAAAACTCCAGGCTCGCAATTTAAGCTTACAATAAGCTCACAAAAGGAATTTATCTTATCCTTATCCGCCGGAGGAAGGAATCCTTAAATAAAGCTTTTAACTATTGAGCGTATTCACAATTCACAGGAGAAACAGCAAAATAAAAATTGCAGTCGAAAGCCTGCAATTTCCAGGATATACCAGATAAAATATACCTGAAGATAAATATACCGAAGATATATACCTGACAGCTTTTCCACCAGTAGAATGAATTTTATTGTTAATTAAAACCCAAGAGGATGACATTCATGGACTTTGAAAAATTGAGACACGGGACCGAACTGATCAAGAGGGGCTTTGCTAAGATGCAGAAGGGGGGTGTGATCATGGACGTGACGAACCCCGAGCAGGCCAGGATCGCAGAAGAAGCAGGCGCAGTTGCTGTCATGGCTCTGCAGGCTGTCCCGGCAGATATCAGGAAAGAAGGCGGCGTTGCCAGGATGGCAGACCCTGAGATCATCCAGAAGATCATCGATACGGTCACAATCCCTGTTATGGCAAAAGCCAGGATCGGCCACTTTGTGGAAGCCGAGATCCTTGAAGCGCTTGGCGTGGACATGGTAGACGAGTCCGAAGTCCTGACCCCTGCCGACCCCTACTTCCACATCGACAAGACCGACTTTACCGTACCCTTCGTCTGCGGAGCCAGGAACCTGGGAGAGGCGCTTCGGAGAGTCAATGAAGGCGCAGCAATGGTCCGGACCAAGGGAGAAGCCGGAACAGGAGACGTCAGCCAGGCTGTCAAGCACATGAAGCAGATCCAGGGCGAAATCCGGGAACTTGCCGGAAAGACCAAGGAAGAACTGATCATGGTCGCAAGGGACATCGAAGCCCCCATCGAACTCGTAATCGAGACCTCGAAGATGCAGCGCCTCCCTGTCGTTAACTTTGCAGCCGGCGGAGTTGCAACCCCTGCCGACGCAGCCCTCATGATGCGCCTCGGCGCCGACGGTGTCTTCGTAGGCTCAGGGATCTTCAAAGCCGAAAACCCCGAGAAGATGGCAAAAGCAATCGTTGAAGCCGTCAACAACTATGACGACCCCGCAAAACTTGCCGAAATCTCAAAAGGTATCGGCAGCGGCATGAAAGGCATCAGTGTCGACACGATCCCCAGGGAAGAAGCCCTTCAGGAACGCGGTTGGTAAGCAGAGTTGCGGCTCTGCAGTGCGCGGTCCGTTTCACTCGCTTCGCTCGCTCAAGCGGACTAAACGGTTAATTAAATTATTTATTCAAATGAGTATTCTTCCGGTCAGCCGGAAGGAAACTCACATTTGTTCAACTTTTAAATTTATTCCATTTTCAGATCAATTTATTTTCGACAAATCTTTGATTCAATAAATAACAGACTTATTTTGACAAAATGGTGTTTTTAATGAAGATCGGTGTTATTGCGATCCAGGGAGCAGTTTCCGAACACGTTGATGCTTTGAAAAGAGCCCTTGCCGAGAGGGATGAAGATGCCGAAGTTGTTACGATCAAGCACAAAGGCATCGTCCCGGAGTGCAGCGGGATTGTGATCCCTGGCGGAGAGAGTACGACACTCTGCCGGCTGCTTGCCCGTGAGGGAATTGCGGAGGAGATGAAAGAGGCGGCTGCAAAGGGAGTTCCGATCCTCGGGACCTGTGCAGGCCTGATCGTGCTTGCAAAGGAAGGGGACGAACAGGTGGAAAAGACCAGCCAGGAACTGCTCGGCATCATGGACACGAAAGTGAACAGGAACGCTTTCGGAAGGCAGAGGGAATCTTTCGAGGCTGAACTTGAGGTTGAGATTCTTGATTCTCCTTATATCGGAATTTTCATCCGGGCTCCGGCAATCGTAAGTTGCGGGCCAGATGTGAAAGTTCTTTCCCGGCTTAACGGCTTTATAATTGCGGCAGAGCAGGACAATGTAATGGCGCTTTCGTTCCACCCGGAACTGACTGGAGATATGCGCATCCACCAGTATTTCCTGGACAAGGTCTTCAGGTATATCCGGCCGAACTAAAACCCGGAGAATTAAAATATACCGGAATATAGTCCCGAAAGTTTCCCGAAAGTAAATATTTGTACTTAAATTAAAACCACGGAAGACACGGAAAGCACGGAAGGATTGTGCCTTATTTCCTTTATTCCGTGTATTCCGTGCTTTCGGTGGTTAAACTTTCACTTTCACTTTCACTTAAGATGGGGGAAGGGATTTAGGGTCTTGAAAATGAAACCCCTTTCTGCGGCCATTTCTCTATTTTAATCGGATGAATACCTGCCAGGTCATGGAAACATTCCATCTGATCCAGAGCCAGTTCTTCAATTTTAAGATAAAAAGTACCCTGGCAACCGTTTTTCGATTTGATTGAATGAAGAGTGCCTCCGCCAGCTTGCCTGGCGGCTCTTCCCGAAAAGATGCAAAAAAGAGAGTTGAAAGAATTATTCAGCAGGTTGTCTTTGTTTTTGTTTTATTGACGTCAATGTGGGTTTTAGACCAGTTATACATACCCAATTTCTTTTATTTGGCATGAAAGTCCACGGTACTTTCATTTTTTGTACCTTTTATTCGCAGAATTTCATGCCCGTTTTTTATAACTATCCGTTCTATTTTATTTTCTGCTATTATCTTTCACTCTATTCTTTAACTTTTATTCTGGAAAAGCCGGAAGCCTTTGGCTTCCGGGGACAAAAAAGACTCGATAAAGCTAGTTCCGGTTGTATGGGGTTCATAAATAAAGTCTATAGCCAACCATCGCTTTCTATTTTCTCAGAAGCAGCAATTGAATAATTCAGGAAGATCGAATTTTCTCTCCCGTATCTCGCACCATTACTTTATTATATATTTCATACCTGAATATTTATATCCAGAGATTGAGTATATTAGTAAAAAAGATCCGATGCAGGTGAAGTATATGGTAAAACTGACACCAGAAATGAAAGAAGCTTTCGCAGGAATGAAAATTTTCCCCTTTGCAACCGCCTCAAAAAACGGAGACCCGAATGTCGTACCGATCGGCTTTTGCAAGCTCCAGGAAGACGAAGAGACCATCTGGATTGCAGACAACTATTTCTACAAGACCCGCAAGAACCTTGACGAAAACCCGAGGGGGCTATCTATCTCTGGGGACCCGAAATTAAAGGCTGCTACCAGATCAAGGGAGACTTCGAGATCAAGACCGAAGGCGAAGAATACGAGAAGATGTACAAGATGGTCAAGTCCATGGGAGACAGGTTCCCGGCAAAAGCCCTTGCCGTCATGAAGATCACGGAAGTTTACCAGTGCAAGTCAGGGGATGAAGCGGGAACGCAGCTTCTCTGAAGCCCTTCGAAACCTAGTTATAAAATTTACGAATTTATACGGACCGGGAGGACGGAAAAACGTCCTCATAACCTCTACTTTTTTTGAAAAAATGTATTTGACAAAGTAGCTTGTGCCTTTTTTCAGAGGATCTGGCATATTTCAGGTTAAACATATTAATATAATTACCAAATATGACAGTTTGATACTTTGGAGAGAAACTATATATGCCTGGATTCTAACCCTTCATTGGTGACAGTATGAAAATATGGAAAGTATTAATACTATGCATTGTCGCAGGAATACTGGCTGGGCCTAATGTCTCAGCCAAAGAAGTGTACATTGCAAACCCCTCTTCGGAAAATACTTCTGATAATTCTGAAAAAGATTATGTTGTCAGCCCCTGGATAGAAAATTCTTCTGATACAGAAGATTCCACTTTTGGTATACTTTCAACACAGTACATAACCCAGGGACAAACCATAACTCACTATGTGAGTGTAGGCTCAGGAGTAAATTATCTGGAAGTG
>DUKH01000118.1:0-457 GCA_013329415.1 Methanosarcinaceae archaeon
ACGCTCTTATTTATAAAAATGAATGAAAAACGGAAAAAAATGAATGAAAACCAAAAAAACGGATGAAAAAAATAGAAAAGCTTCAGAGAGAACTGTAGGAGATGTCCGGGAAAACAGAGGTTTGAAAAGGAAACTTTCCTGACCCCTGCAACCTGGATTCCAGCTCATCTCCCCATCCCGAAACCATTCCCGGTCCTCGCCTGTTTGCCCTGGCGAGCAAGAATGAAAACGGAAAAAATTCGGCTCTGCAGTTAATTCTGGAGGAATCTGTCTGCCCCTGTAGACATTTTATAATATGTCAAACTTATATTTAACACTTATCTTTTAATATGTAATAATAAATCTCATCAAAATTAATGAATTTATTACCCTCACCAGAAATTTTCTGCGGAAACAAATCAAAGACAAACACAAAATCTGCCCAGAAGGAAAACCGGTTTTCAGTAACAGGTTTTCA
>DUKH01000118.1:823-4479 GCA_013329415.1 Methanosarcinaceae archaeon
TTTTCAGTAACAGGTTTTCAGTCCCTGATGTTTTCAATTACCTTTTTACCGCATTCCATGGGTATGATTGTCAGCTCTGCATCGGAGAATTCCTTTTCAAGCGGGTCCTCTTCCGCAATCCTGTCCAGGGTCAGGGCCAGGGCCGTTACCTCGGAATGGGGCTGGCTTCCCACTGCCACGTTCCAGTCAGCGAGCTGGTAGATCTCGGGAGGGACCTTTTCCGCGCCCACAACCAGCATCAGTTTCTCACACTGTTTAAGTTCGGCAGTGACTTCCGGAAGGTTGACCCCGTACATGGAGAGGTGGCAGACTTTCCCGCCTTCTTCTTTCCATTTCCGGATTTC
The DNA here is from genome assembly GCA_013329415.1 of Methanosarcinaceae archaeon. Lineage (GTDB taxonomy): Archaea > Halobacteriota > Methanosarcinia > Methanosarcinales > Methanosarcinaceae > MTP4 > MTP4 sp9310u. Next base: position 1,168 of record DUKH01000118.1, read on the forward strand.
CTGTTTGAAGTTCACATCATTTTTAACGTAAAAATTCCCGCCCCAGCGCTCGACAACGCCATCAAGGCTTCTCACGATCCCCGGGTCGTTTGAGGCCAGAAGCATCCCTTCGGCCCCCAGCGACCGGGCTGTGAGCCCTACGTGAGTGGTTATTCTTTTATCCCTTTCAGGTCGATGTCCTAGCCGGAGCAGTACTATCCGTTTCATATCCGTGCTAAAACCCCTACAAGGTATTAAAATTTCACTGTAAGAAAGGAAGGAGAAAACTAAGAGGAAAAAGAAAGCGAAAAGGAAGAAGAATTGAGATTCGAAAGGAAAAGAAAAAGAAAAAAGAAAAGAAAAGAAAAGAAAAAGAAAAAGAAAAAGAAAAAAGGAAAAAAAGGAAGTTTACTCGCTGAATCCCATGGTTCCCCCGGGGATTCTCCTGAGCAGCATGCCCTCGACTACTATCGGGTTCGAGCGCTGGGCAGTGACCAGTGCAGTGTCGAGTTTGAATTCCTTTTCCGCATAGACGGTGAGGATAGGGTCACCTTTCTTTACGGCTTCCCCGAGTTTCTTGTGGATCCTGACGCCTGCGCCCTTGTCGTTAGGGGCTCCGGCAAGCCTTGCGATCTCGACGATCCACTTGTTGTCAAACTCGATCACATAGCCGTCAGTGCTGGCACAGATGTCAGCGGTGTACTCCCCAATCGGGATGTCGTCAGGGGTGACGTTCGGGCCCCCGCCCTGGGCTTCGATGATCCCCCTCATCTTCGCAAAGGCTTTGCCGTTCCTGAGTGTCTCCATTGCAAGTTCCTTTCCGTGGTCTCTCGGGGCAGCTCCTCCCATCTCAAGCAGGATGCCCGCAAGCGCTGTGCTCTTTTCGATCAGGCTGTTCGGGCCTTCAAAGCTTTCGAGTGCTTTCAGGGCCTCCCTGACCTCCAGCGCCGGCCCCACCGTCCGGCCTATGGGAGACGAGCCGTAGGTGATGGCGCATTCCACGTTCATCCCGAGCCTGTGCCCGAGATTAATAAGGTCCCTTGCGAGCTTCTGCCCTTCCTGCACATTTGCAACCTTGGTCCCGGCCCCCGTGGGGATGTCGATTACCAGGTTTTCCGCCCCGATTGCCCCTTTCTTTGCCATGATGGAAGCGAGCATCTGGCAGTAGGGGTCAATGGAAAGCGGGTATTCCGCCCTGATGAGCTTATCGTCCGCAGGGGCGATGTTCGTGGCCCCTCCCCAGACGAGGGCACCGCCTACCTTCTCGGATATTTCCTTGACCTCCTGGGAAGTGAACTCGACCTCGGAGAGCACTTCCATAAGGTCCGCGGTCCCCCCTGCCCCGGTAATGGCCCTGGAGCTTGTCTTGGGGATCAGGAGCCCGTTTGCGGCCACGATCGGGACTACAAGGAGGGAAATTTTGTTCCCGGGCACGCCTCCGATGGAGTGTTTGTCCATCACCGGGTGGGTATCAAACTCAATCGTATCCCCGGTATCGATCATAGCCCTTGTCAGCCATTCGATCTCGTCGTCACTCATGCCGTGGATGTAGGAAGCCGTCATGAAGGCCGAAAGCTCGATATCGCTGAGGTTTTCTTCCACAACGTCGTTTACGACCATGTAGATATCTTCCCGGGTCAGGTGCTGCTTGTCCATCATCTTCTTGATTACCGCGCCCGACTTTGAACGAAGCGCCGGGAAAACCTCTACGGGCTTATCCCAGCCGGGTTCCAGGTGCTCATAGACCTCGGTGAAGACTCCGAGGGTACCCGGCTCCACCATATCTTCCGTGGTGTCCACGATGGCGGAGATGCTCTCATGGCCTCTGAGGCGCACCCTGTCTCCGGGATTTACTCCCAGTTCCTTTGCGTCGGCAGTATTGAACATCACTTTATGCTGCCCGATTTTTATGTCAAAATGCTGTAGTTTCAACTGCATGAGTAACCACTTCTCAGTCCATTTTCTTCATTTCAATTGATAATCAATATGATAAACTCTATGAAACTTCAACTTCATTAAGACTTCCAACCATATTCCCCGCATCTCAGTAATCCCCTAGTTCGGAATCTACTGGCCAAGCATCTGCAAGTTCAGCGCCTTCCGGCTCAGTATATGCCAGCTCAGTGCCTGCATCCGACCGGACCGATTCCGTCATTAAATGAGCAGGCGGGTCAATTAAAAGAATGGCGTCCCTTTTACCCCCTAACCCACTTATATAATATCTAGCAAGGCAAAAAATAAACAACTCGGAGACCCGGAAACAGGGTTTTCTAGAAAAAACTTATTCAAATTATTTAAATCTTTATTTTCGTTCCTGGATCAGCACCACAGCCACAAGCACGAGCATGACCCCTGAAAGTTGCCAGGAGGAAAGCATTTCCCCGAAAAAGAAGACTCCCCCCAGAGTCCCGACTACCGGTTCCACCGTAGCCACAATGGATGCCCGGCTGGACTCGACCTCCTCAAGGCCTTTTGTGTAAAGGAGATAGGCAAAGACTGTGGGAAAGAGCCCCAGCCCCAGAAGATAGAGCCAGAAACTGGCGGTTGAAAAGGCCCAGCCCATATTTCCAAGGCCGCTCACCGGAAGCAGGGCCAGGCTTGCGAAAACAAATGTGTAGGTTGCAATGGTCATGGTATGGTACTTTTCAAGGGCGGCTTTCCCGAAGATGCTGTAAAGGGCATATCCCAGACCCGACCCTATGCCGGTAAGGAGCCCGAGCCCGGACAGGGAAAAGGAAGAGGAAGCACCGAAGGAAGGAAAATACCCGGTAACGAAAGCACAGCCTGCAAAGGTCAGCCCCAGGGAAAAAACCTTTTTTGCTCCCAGCTTTTCCCCGAAAAAGATGCGGGAAAGGACCGCTACGAAAGCCGGGGCGGTGTAGAGCAAAATAACGGCAACGGCAATTGAAGTTTCCTTCATGGTGGTAAAGTAGCAGAAATTAAAAAACGCAAGACTGAAGATGCCTGTCCCCACAAAATAAAGCGAGTCCCGGAACCTGATTTTCAAGAGTTCGGGACGGGTGAAAAAAAGGTACGTGATCATGATCAGGGCTGCGGCAAAGACCCGGAGGGACACCACCTGCAGGGGACTGAAACCAAAACCATAAAGCCCCCTGACAAAGAACCCTATGATTCTCCAGAGGGTTGCCCCTGCCATAATCAAAAGATAAGCCCTTTTTTCCATTTTTGATCGTCTCGAAAACCGTAAAGTTCCAGTAATAATTCTTTCCGGCACAGGTTCTTCCAGGCAAAGCCCTTTTCGGTTTAGACTGGAAAAACGCCTGAATACATATTGAATAATGTGATGAATAACTGTGGTGAATACTGTGGTGA
>DUKH01000118.1:4863-5091 GCA_013329415.1 Methanosarcinaceae archaeon
GTGGTGAATACTGTGGTGAATAATGTAAAATCAAAGTAAGAAACAAGCTCAGCCTCCACCTGCATGCAGGCAAAATACATAAGGATTTCCCAGAAGTGAACCGAAAAACCCTGCGAAAAACTTCAAGGGAAAGTTTCCGGGCCAGGTCAGGCGGAAAAATAATTGTAAAAGAGGGGAGGAGGGGAGGAGGGGAGGAGGGGAGAGAAGGGGAGGAAGTTGAAAAAGGAG
>DUKH01000092.1:0-747 GCA_013329415.1 Methanosarcinaceae archaeon
GATTTCCAATGGATTTCCAATGTTCACTCAATCATTTCCTGGAACAACCTTGCTTTTGCTTTTTCCCTCGTTTCAATTCCTTCCAGGATCTCAAAAGCAAGGTTTGCCGTAAATTTATCTTCCGATACAAGTAAATCCTTCAACAGGGCTTCATCATCCTTCGTGCAGATTTCGCTGAGGGCGCTGGCAACTTCTGCTTTTACAAAGCGGTTCCAGTCATAAAGTGCGTCGATGAGGGGTTCAATTGCTTTTTTCGGTTTCATTCTTCCAAGGGCTCTTGCAGCCGCCAGCCTTGTAAAATCATCATAATCATAAAGGGCATTGATGAGAGAATCGATTGCATTTTCTGCCTTCAACCTCCCGAGGGCTTCGGCGGCTCCCCAGCGGCCCCCGTTATTTTCATCCGTGAGTGCGGTAATGAGGGGTTTGATGGCCTTTTCTGACTTTATTTTTCCAAGGGCTCTTGCAGCTTCTCCCCGTACAAAATCGACGTTATCGCCAAGGGTGAGTTCTATCAGGGGTTGGAGGGCTTTTTCGGACTTTATTCGGCCAAGAGCCTCGGCTGCAAGCCTTCGGACCATTCCGTCTTCGGACTGAAGGGCATCTATCAGGGGGTAAAGAGCTTTTTCAGAGTCCAGGTTGCCCAGAGCTTCGGATGCAAGCCTCCGGACCTCTTCATCTTCGTCTTTAAGGGCATTAATAAGAGGTTGAAGGAATTTTTCAGCTTCGGTTTCGTATTCGGTTTCG
>DUKH01000092.1:1078-6154 GCA_013329415.1 Methanosarcinaceae archaeon
TTCGGTTTCGTATTCGGTTTCGGAGACGTCTTCAGCTTCGGTTTCTGAGACATTTTCTGATTCGTATTCAGATATATTCCCGAGGGCTTTTGCTGCCTCCCTGCGTACAAACTCGTCCTCGTCTTTAAGGGCATTAATCAGTGTATCCAGGATCCGGTGAGATATCTCCTTCGATATGCGATTCCCATTCTGTGTCCTCTTTTCATCCGATCTCTCTTCTGATGTCCTTTTTTCCTCTGATCTCTCTTCAGGAATCCTTTTTTCCTCTGATCTCTCTTCAGACGTTATCTCTGATATCCTATCCGTTATCCCGGCTAATTTTATCCGGGCCAGGATTTTTACTGCTTCCCGTCTCACAAAATTGTCCCCCGATTCAAAGGTGCAAATCAGGGGTTCGATGGTTTTTTCAAAGTCAAGCTGTCCGAGGGATTTCGCGGCTCCTTTCCGGACGAAACGGCTTCCATCTCCCAGAGCGAGGAGAAGGGGGTCAACGGCTCTTGCGCATTCTATCATTCCAAGAGCCCTTGCGGCTTCCATCCGGACTGACTGGTCCTCGTCCGAGAGTAAGCTTATCAGGGGTTCGACAGCTTTTTCGGCCCCGATCTGTCCCAGGGCTTCAGAGGCTTCCTTTCTTACGGACTCAGCTTCATCGGTGAGCGCCGAGATAAGGGAATCAAGGGCTTTTTCGGATTCCGGGCTTATCATCCCGAGGGCTTTTGCCGCTTCTCTCCGGACACAGTGGTTTTCATCCACAAGGGCACCTATCAGGAGTTCGTGAGTTCCTTCGGATTCTATTTCCCCCAGAGCTTTTGCCGCGATCCACCGCACTAGCTTGTCTTCGTCTTCCAGGGCTTCTATGAGGATGCCAATAGCTTTTTCCGATTTCATTTGGCCCAGGGCCTCGGCAGCTCCCAGCCGCACAAAATTGTCCCCCTCTTTAAATGCCTTTATAAGGGAGTCTGCGGCTTTTCCGGCTTTTGTTCTGCCAAGGGCTCCTACGGCCCCCAGCCGAACGAAATCATCGTCCGACGTAAGTGCGCTGACAAGGATTTCGAAGGCTCTTTCGGATTCGACCTGCGCCAGGGCTTCGGTAGCTGCCAGACGGACAGCCCGGTTTTCATCCTCAAATGCGTTTCTGAGCAGTTCGACAGCTCTCTCGGACCCTATTATTCCCAGAGCCCTCACCGCTTCCCTTCGTACCGAATAGTCCTCGTCTCCAAGGGCACCTGTGAGCGGGGGAAGGGCTGCCTCTGATTTTGTCTCCCCCAGTTCCCTCACGGCTTCCCTTCGCACAAGGACCTCTTCATCATGAAGCGCCACGGCAGCCGTGTCAATCCCGCAGCTCCCAAGCTTTTCAAGGCTCAGGATGACCTTTATTTTTTCCACTGTAAATGTGCTGTCGAGTTTCCCGACAAGCAGTGAGCATACCTTTTCCTTTGTTTCGGGTCCGGCTTTCCCGGCGCATTTTGAGGCAAGCCATAAATCCCCGCTTGAAATTATGGAATCTACCAGTTCATCGGCAGGTTCAAGCATTTCTGAAGTTAACGTGACAACGTTTTCCCATCCCGGGGGCCTGAATGCTTCCGAAATGTCCTTTCCGTTCCCGAAATACGTTTTCAGCTTTAAAGCTGCAAAATATTCCTGAAAAGACCTGTCAATTCCGATTTTTATCCCGGAATTTTTTCTGGTAAGGAGCCCTATCTCAGTGCAGGCCTGAATCAGCTCTCTGGCCCCAGCCCTGCCGGAGACCCCGGCTTTTGCATATTTCTCCGCTACATCAAGGGCATAAAGGTGGTCGCATGAAACTTTATTCTCACACTGGAGTTTGAAAGCCAGGTCAGTAAGAACATTTTCAATTTCTGTCCTTTCAAATTCTATACTTTCAGATCCTGTCCTTTCAAATTCTATACTTTCAGGTTCAGCTTTTTCAAATTCCGTCCTTCCATTACATTTTCTTCCGGGGCATATCCCGGAGGGCATATTTCCAGAGTTAAGGGATTTTTCTCTTTTTTTCCAATCTCCGAAGAGTTCTGAAATGAAAATCCGGTAAATTTCAGCCCGGCTGGAAGGGACTCCTTTCTTAGCCGTCCCTTTCTTAGCCGTTGCAATTTTAAGCCAGAGGTAAAGCATCAGGGGATTTCGGATAAATGGCTTTGACCGGGCTTCTTTCAGGGTCCTGGTTGTCAGGTTTTTTGCCTGTTCCTCGTCCTCTATGTGTTTTTCTATGAATTCCCGGATATTTTCATCTGTCAGCTTTTCGAGTTTGAAAGCCCCAAACGTACTTTTTATGCTGGCAAAATTTCCGGGTCTTGAAGCAATTACGTATCTGCAGTCTTCGTACTCGGAGATGAAATCGGAAATTTCTTCAAAAGGATCAAAATTATCGGAAGGGGTAAGCAGGTCAAACCCGTCGAAAAGCAGCAGGGCTTTTCCTTCAAGCAGTTTTTTAAAACAGGGTTCTGACATTCCGTTTTTTTCTGCTTTCGTTCTTACGTAATCGTAAAAAGAGGCTTTAATATAGGAATCAAGAGCTACGTAAATGGGGACGAATCTTTCCCTTTTCTCAAGGCAACTTCTGGCATAGGAGGTGGCCAGCCATTTAAGGGTGATCGTCTTTCCCGAACCCGCCTCCCCGTAAATGATCAGGTTTTTTTCTTTTTCTATGATTTGAGGGATATTGAATTCATGGGTCAGGCAGACGTTTTCTTCAAAAAGGCGGCGGTGGATTGGAAACGTTTCCCTGACCGAATGTGAAGTATAATACTTTCCCGTTTCATTCGTACCGTCATCTAAGATTATGCCCTTCAGGTACTTCTCCAGTTCCCCATCTGGAACATTCTCTTTTAGATACATAAGGCACCCACTATTTTAGAAAGAGTCGCCGCAACTTGCCTGTTGCATTAATCTCTTTTTATCCTGATACCTTTTTTAGTTTACCGCTTTTGGCATATATTCCAGACCGTTCGTGCCCCGCACTTTGTGGTACTGCTTTTCTTTTGTGTCCCGGGCCTTTGCGTTTTACTGCCTTTCGTTCGTGTCCCGGACCTTTTCGACGACTTTCTTGTTGTAGGAATTTACTACGTCGCTGCGGGTTATGAGGCCAAGGAGTTTGGTTTTGTCTTCGCGGTCTACAACGGGGAGCCTGCCGATTTCCCGGACTGCCAGGCGTTTGAGGACGACGTCAAGGGTTTCGTCGGGATAGGCAACTTCCACTTCCCGGCTGGAGATATCTCCTATCTTCTTTTCGAGTTCCCCGTACTCGACCTTGCTTCGGAGGTCCGAGAGGGTCACGATCCCGGCGAGTTTGCCTCTGGAATCCAGGACAGGGAAACCTGCGTGACGGCTGGCCTGCATGAGGGCGATCAGGGTGCCCACGTTCTTGTCTTCGGAAACGGTCTGGACGTGCTTGACCATCGCATCCTTCACAAGCATGGAGACCATGATGTCGATTTCCCTGCCTTTGCGGATCTTGAAGCCTTTTTTGCGGAGCTCTTCCGTGAAGATAGACTCGGGGTGCAGCGCATTGGACATCACGTTGCTGAGTACGCAGGCAAACATAAGCGGGAGGATCATATTGTAGTCCCGGGTGATTTCGAAAAGGATCAGGATGGCGGTAAGGGGAGCCCTTGCCGTTCCGGCAAAGACTGCTGCCATGCCTACAAGGGCATAAGCTCCCGGTTCGGCCGGGATTTCGGGGAAGAGCATGTTTGCGGCAGTCCCGAAAGCGCCTCCGAGCATTGCCCCGCTGAACAGGGACGGGACGATGGAACCTCCCGACCCGCCGGAGCCCATTGTCAGGGAAAATGCAAGAATTTTCAGGACAAGCAGAATGAGAAGTAGGTCCAGGGTAAACTGGTTTTCAAGGGCTGCGGTGATAACCGAATAACCAAGCCCGAAAACCTCCGGGTAAAAAAAGCCTATAATGCCCACGCCAAGCCCCCCTAAGGCGGGTTTGAAAGCGGGGTGAAGGGGCATTTTCTCAAATATCTCCTTCGTAAAATAGAGCGTCCTGATCAGGATGGTGGCGACAATTCCCGCAAGCAGGCCGAGGACCAGGTATAAGATCAGTTCCTGGTAGGGGTTCACAAGCTCATAATAGGAAGTCTGGATCGGTTTTATCCCGAAAACGGTGCTGGAGATCAGGGTGGCGAAGACCGAGGAAATCACGATAGGAATGAAGGTTTTTGTTTCAAGTTCCCCGTAAATTACTTCCACAACGAAGACAACGCCTGCAAGGGGAGCATTGAATGCCGCTGCAATCCCTCCGGAAGCCCCGCAGCCGAGCAGGATCCGAAGCTGCCTTTCCGAACTTTTTGCCAGCTTTCCTACCAGTGCCCCGATCCCTGAGCCTGCCAGTATACCCGGGGCTTCCTTTCCGAGGGACCCTCCGGAACCGATTGTGATTATTGACGTGAATACTTCCAGAAATGCGTACAGGGGTTTGATCCTGGCTCCCCGGAGGGTGACGGTTTCGATCAGGCCTTCTACGCCATAACGGTGTTTGATTATGAAATGGGAGATCAGCCCTACGATCAGGCCTCCTACCGCAGGCACCAGGATAATCCAATAATCTGTGTAGTCATGAGTAGGGAGGCCTTCCGAAACCCCAAAAAAAAGACTGCTGTATCGGAGAGCACGGTCGTAAAGTCCGATTAGAAGGCCTGTCAGGATGCCGATCACCATGGCGAAAGAGTTTACCCGGGTGGATTCAGTGTCGAAGCGCTGGGCTATGTGCTCTGTTAGCTTATGGTATTCCGATACATTATGGAACCTGAACTTGGACTCCGGACCGTCTTCCAAATATGCGCGCCTCTTTAGAACTTTTATGCTTCGTTCTTTTCTCGGTAAGGTTGTTTTTCAGCAAAAATAATATTCAGGGTTTCAAGGGCTCAATTCTGCCTTAAATACCTTCTTCCGATGGAAGGATTTTCCCCCTTTATTTAAACCTATCCTTTTTTAATTAAATTTGATGTTTTGTTTCAACATCTCTATCTTCTTGATGCTATCCCCCTCTCTTCTTTTATATTTATTCCTTTTGTATTTTTATTTTCGCTTCATTTTTATTTTTCTTACCTC
>DUKH01000092.1:6512-9896 GCA_013329415.1 Methanosarcinaceae archaeon
ATTTTTCTTACCTCATTTTTATGGTTTCTAAGTTATTATTATATCTTCTGGATTATTATTACTTTTATTTATCCTGTTTTTTTAGTTCCTATGTTTTTTTATTTCTTCTCTATAATTTCAAGGACATCACAGAGCTTTGCTGCGGTATTCCGGACCGTCTGCATTCCCACGGTGTCTTCTTCTGCGGGGTTCCAGACAATACCTCCGAAGTGGGCGTCGTCCCCCACAATGATCATTCCGTGGATATGCATCCAGTCATGGATGGACTGGATTGTCTTTTCCTGTCCGCCGTTTCTTGACCCTCCTACGGAAAGGGCAGCACCTACTTTGTTTTTGAGGGCAAAGTTTTTGCGCCGGAGAAGCACGCTGCGGTCAAAAAGGGCTTTGAGCTGGGCAGGGTAATTTCCCATATACACGGGAGCAGCAACGATTATGCCGTCAGCTTCTCTCATTTTTTCATAAACTTCTTCTATGTCATCTTCGATTACGCAGCAGTCTTTTTCCCGGCAGGCCCCGCAGGCCGTACAGGGGGCAATCTTTGAGGTAGAGAGAAAAACGCTATCTGTTTCAAAGCCCTTTTCTTCTGCAAGCGTTAGGACAGTTCCAATCATTTTTTCACAGTTCTGCCCCTTTCGAGGGCTTCCTGAAATGCCTAAAATTTTCATCGGTATCATTTCGGAATTCTTTTATATTAATTTATCATATATTTTCAGTAATAATCCTTTTAAACTCCCGTGTCTTTTCAGTAAAAGTAACCTTAAATCTTCATGTATGTTAAGGAAAAACGCCTGGTAGTGGTATATATGTCATCATGTAACCATCCAGAAATATATATTTATTATTTTTATATATCTCTCTATGCATTTTACGTAATTTTATATACCAAAACTCAGGTAATTTAAATTACTCTAAATATATAGGAGGTTGGTTGATTGGCTAAATTCTTAGACAAAATCAGCGAAAGAGCAAAAGTACTCAACAAGACAATCGTTCTCCCTGAATCTGAAGATATCAGAACAATCCGGGCTGCCGTAAAGGCAACTGAGCGTGGTGTTGCCAAGATCGTTCTCATAGGCAAGGAAGCCGCCATAAAGGAACTGGCAGGTGACCTGGACCTTTCAGGAATAACAATCATAGACCCCGAAACGTACGAGAACAAAGACAAGTACGTTAATGCCTTCTACGAGCTGCGCAAGCACAAGGGAATCTCAATGGAAAACGCAGCGGAAGTCATGAAGGACTACATGTACTTCGGCGTTATGATGGTCAAGCTGGATGAAGCAGACGGTATGGTAGCCGGTGCGTCCCACTCCTCCTCAGACACCCTAAGGCCTGCCCTCCAGATCGTGAAGACCGCCCCCGATGCTGCCCTCGCATCCGCTTTCTTCATCATCTCAGTGCCTGACTGCGAATATGGGTCCGACGGAACCTTCCTCTTCGCCGACTCCGGCATGGTCGAAATGCCCAGTGTGGAAGACGTTGCAAACATTGCAATCATCTCTGCAAAGACTTTCGAACTGCTGGTCCAGGACGTGCCCAAGGTCGCAATGCTTTCCTACTCCACCTACGGAAGTGCCAAGAGCCCCCTGACCGAAAAGACGATCGCTTCAACAAAGCTTGCAAAAGAAATGGCCCCTGACATTCTGATCGACGGGGAACTCCAGGTGGACGCGGCAGTCGTTCCATCCGTTGGAGCCAAGAAGTGCCCGGGCAGCCCTGTTGCCGGTCAGGCTAACGTCTTCATCTTCCCTGACCTGAACTGCGGAAACATCGCATACAAGATCGCCCAGAGACTTGCCAAGGCCGAAGCCTACGGTCCTATCACCCAGGGACTGGCCAAACCTATCAACGACCTGTCCAGGGGCTGCAGTGACGAAGACATTGTAGGGGCTGTTGCCATTACATGTGTTCAGTCTGCCGCACAGAGTAAATAATCGCAATTGTTTTATCAAAAACCATACATAGTATAATCTACCCGGAAACTGAAGATGTGACCGGAGCCCGGTTGATTAAACGGGAAACAAATGGATTGAACTTGGGGTTTTAAGATGAAAATACTGGTAATAAACGCAGGGAGTTCGTCCCTAAAGTATCAGTTAATTGATATGACGGATGAATCCGCCCTTGCAGTTGGTCTCTGTGAGAGGATCGGCATCGACAACTCGTTCCTTACCCAGAAGAGGTCTGATGGGAAGAAATACGAGGTGCAGACTGACCTTCCTGACCACAAGGTCGCCCTTGAGGAAGTCATAAAAGCCCTCACAGACGCTGAATTAGGTGTCATCTCCAGCATGTCCGAAATCAATGCCGTAGGGCACAGGGTCGTGCACGGCGGTGAGAACTTCACCACGTCGGCAATAATCAACGAGGATGTCGAGCAGGCCATTAAGGACTGTTTCGAACTGGCACCCCTTCACAACCCGCCAAACATGATGGGAATCACAGCCTGTGAAGAAATCATGCCTGGAATCCCCATGGTTGCTGTCTTCGACACCGCATTCCACCAGACAATGCCTGCCTATGCTTACATGTACGCCCTGCCCTACGAATTCTATGAGAATTATGCGGTCAGGAAGTACGGTTTCCACGGCACGTCCCACAAGTACGTGGCCATGAGAGCCGCTGCCATGCTTGGCAAGCCCGAGTCCGAAGTAAAGGTCATCACCTGCCATCTCGGAAACGGTTCAAGCATCGCTGCCGTAAACGGTGGCAAGTCTGTTGAGACCAGCATGGGCTTCACTCCGCTCGAAGGCCTGGCAATGGGTACAAGGTGCGGTTCCATCGACCCGGCAGTCGTTCCTTTCCTCATGGAAAAGGAAGGCATGACAACCAGGGAAATCGACACCATGATGAACAAGAAATCAGGTGTCCTCGGTGTTTCCGGCCTGAGCAACGACTTCAGGGACCTGGACGAAGCTGCTTCCAAAGGAAACAAGAGAGCCGAACTCGCCCTGGAAATCTTCGCCTACAAGGTCAAGAAATTCATCGGAGAGTACTCAGCCGTACTTAACGGTGCCGACGCAGTGATCTTCACCGCAGGCATCGGAGAAAACAGCGCTAGTATCAGGAAGAGAATCCTCGCCGACCTTGAGGGCCTGGGCATAAGCATCGATGAAGAGAAGAACAAGATCAGAGGCGAAGAAATCGACATCAGCACACCTGACGCCTCCGTGAGGGTCCTTGTCATCCCGACCAACGAAGAACTTGCTATCGCAAGGGAAACCGAAGAGCTGGTCTGCATCGATGAAAAATTAAAGGCTTCAATATCTGTCTAAATTGTAAACTCGGAATGGTAAAGGAGTTTTCTCCTTTGCCTTTTTCTCCTTTTTTTCCAGGTTTTTTCTGTTTAGCTTTTTTCCAGGTTTTTTCTGTTTAGCTTTTTTC
>DUKH01000071.1 GCA_013329415.1 Methanosarcinaceae archaeon
AAAAGAAAAGGGAAAAAGAAAATATCCTGAGCAGATTAAATCTTCCGGATTTCGATTAGTTCCCCACTGTCCATAGCTTCTATGATTTCCTGGGCAAGGTCCGAATTAATCCTGATTTTCACGTCTCCGTGCCTGCCTACGGTTGCGCTGAAGAGGTATTCGTCTTCGATATAGACTTCAACGTCCATACCTGCCAGTTCCGGGACACTAAGGATCAGGTGTTTTTTTGTTTTTTCCAGGAGAGGATGGGCTGAAACGGGAAGTTCGGCTTCCGGAAAACCGGTCATTCCGGCAGTTTTCATGTAGGCTTCGGATTTCCCGGCGTACTTCATTTCTTTTGCGGGCCTGGAGGGTTCGGACTCGAATTCCCGGACGTCAATATGGATTCCCAGCGTCTTTTCGATCCGGTCGATTACGCTCCCGCCTTTTCCGATAACTTTTCGCATTTCCGTGTCCCGGACTTTCACTATGGCACTGTTGTCCGAAGTCACCTCAACTTCGACGGGACCATTGGCATACTTCCTGATAACGTTTCGGATCTCTTCTTCCGCAAGTTTCCAGGCAGGTTTTCGTTCCTCTTTCCTGGTCCCGATAGGCATGACCACGACCTGCTCGCCGTAGGTGTAGATCTCGTAATCAACTTTTCCGGTCTCGAAGTCCTCAATCGTGATCACAGGCCTGGCAAGGTCCTGCTCGACCATCCCGTGGGGCACCTTGACCGTAAAAGCCAGCACCAGGACCTTTGCGACCTCTCCTTTGTCAATGAAAATTACCGTGTCCACCACCTGGGGGATCACACCAAGTTCCACCCTTCCGATCAGGCGCTGGATAGCGTCCACGGCCCGGGTTGCGTGCACGACTCCGATCATCCCGACCCCGGCCAGGCGCATGTCCGCAAAGATCAGGAAATCATTGGTCTTCCGGACCTCATCGTAAACCGTATAATCCGGCCTCACCAGGAGCAGGAGGTCTGCAGTATCTTCCATCCGCCCGTTCAGGGGAGAATACTGGGTAATCTCAGGCGGCACCTGCAGATCCCTGGGGGATTCCATGGTCTTTACCACCTGCTCGTGATCGTTCAGGTAACGTGCAACCCCGGCTGCAAAAGTAGACTTCCCGGCTCCAGGGGGCCCGGCGATGAGGATACCACGCTGGCTTTCGATGCGTTCTTTCAATTTATCGCTCAGGCGGTACTGTTCAAGGTCCACGATAACCGTGGGACGGACCACGGTAATCTCCATGTCATCGGAAAAGGGCGGATGGGCGATTGCAATCCGCATGTTCCGGATCTGCAGGACCGTTGCCCCGGCAGAAGACATCTCAATAAAGGATTCGGGGTCGACCCTTGCCCTTTCGATAAGCTCCTTGGAAATGCTTTGAAGTTCCGCCATTGAAACAGGCTCGTCCCGGATCCTGAGATAGCGCACTCTCCCCACAGGCCCCTTCTTTGCCATAGGAGAAACCCTATTTTTGAGGTGGACGGACATTGTGTCGTCAGTGAAAAAATGCTCGACCCTGAGAGGCCCCAGTTCCGAAGGGTCCACGACCTTCGGGGGCACGTAATCCACATCAATCCCCCTGGCTTCCGCAATAAGGGACTGGACCCGGTCCTCACTCACAAAAAGCCCGCCTACCTCAAGAGCCGTGCTGCGGATCAGGGCATCCACCCTACCTTCTTTCGAAAGCTTGATTTCCTCCAGGGTGGGCCGGACCCCGCTGAACTTCAAGGTGATGTCGCCTCTCTCAGCAAGCCTGCGCAGTTCCGAAAGTTCGTCCAGCCCTTTGTAACCGATTTCCCTACCCTTGTTTGCCTGGGCTTCCAGTTCCGACACCACGGCTTCCGGGACGATGATCTCAGCTCCCCGGTACTCACCGCTCCTGACCCTCGCCGAGATTCTCCCGTCAATAATCACACTGGTATCCGGAACAATTCTACATATCCGCGTCTCTTCAGCCATATAAGGGGATAGACCCGAGAAGTATATAATAAAACTTCTGGGGCTTTCTTTGTGATGAAAAAAAGTTAAAACATAAATTTGAAGGAAATAAAGGTCCCCGGAGGTCTGAAATAAGTTGAAAACCCCTTAAAACGACGCTTCGGAAAAACTTTAGAATACCACCTAAATTCAGTAAATACCATACCCGGTAAATCTAATATTCAGTACACGTCATTCGGCTCGAAAACCTTCTCTCCGACAACCTCTCCCTCGAGGTTCCGATAGAAACAGGAACGGTAGCCCATGTGGCATGCCCCACCCACCTGTTCCACCAACAGGAGCACGGAATCCATATCGCAGTCGATCCTGATCTCTTTTACCTTCTGTAAATGCCCCGAAGTCTCCCCTTTCTTCCACAAACTCTTCCGGCTCCGGCTCCAGAAATGGGCAGTCCCGGTCTCTACGGTTTTTTCAAGGGCTTCCCGGTTCATATAGGCGCACATAAGCACTTCTCTGGTCGTAAAGTCCTGAACGATCGCCTGGATCAGGCCGTGTTCATATTTCAGGGTGTCGAAGTCGATCATGCGCGTATTGATAGTTTACATGGTATAAAAATTGACTCGATCGGAAAAATTTCCACCCGGGAAAACTTCACCTGGAAAATCCCACCTGAAAATTTCGAGGCGGCATAACTGCAACAGGACCATAGATTACTCCAATGAACGAAGGATAGAGGAATAAACTTAGCACTATACGAACAAACCCATAAAAGTTGTAAAGTGTATATCGAAAACGGTAGCAAAAATAATACTGAGTGGGGACAGTATTTCAATTGCTTCATTCCTGACAAAAAATTGCAAACCACCACAAAGCAATTGCAAAAATAATATACGGAGACGAGTATGAAGCTGAAAATAAAAACTAAAATATTGCCTGTATTATTTTTTTGTGCAGTAATTATGGGAGCGGTTCTTCCGGTATCTGCGTTTGTGCAGGCAGAACCCTACGACATATATAAAAATGTGAGATTATACGATTCATATAACCGGATCCAGGATGATTCATATAGCCAGATCCTGGATGAAAACCAGAACCAGAAGTATGTTCCGGGAGAGATCATAGTTAAGTTCGAGCCCGGAGTTTCCAGAGAAAAAATCGCAAACATCAACTCCAGACACGGGACAGAAGAAATATACACCAGTCCCTATGCAGGATTCAAACTGCTGAAAATCCCTAAAAGCAAAACCGTCGAAGAGATGGTAGAGATATACAGCAAGAACCCGAACGTCGAATATGCGTTGCCCAATGCTATTGCACATGCCTCCATGGTACCCAATGACCCGTTATACAGATACCAGTGGAATTTCAAGGGTGGAATCGGCGGGATTAATGTCGAACCTGCATGGGACATTTCCACAGGGCAGGGAGTCGTAGTCGCAGTGCTTGATACCGGAGTAGCATACGAAAATTACGGCTCTTATATTGTAGCCCCGGACCTTTCAAACACCAATTTTGTCCCGGGTTACGACTTTGTCAACAACGATGCCCATCCGAATGACGACCACTATCACGGGACCCATGTAGCCGGAACCTTAGCCCAGAACACAAATGACGGGTACGGTGTAGCCGGAGTTGCATACGGATGTTCCATAATGCCCGTGAAAGTCATGGCCGGAAGCGGAAACGGGACCCTCCAGCAGCTTATAGACGGAATTTATTTCGCCACCGACAACGGAGCGGACATCATAAGCATGAGCCTCACTTTTGACCCCGGATACTATCCGGGCCAGGCCCTCGACGATTCACTCGAATATGCATACAATAACGGCGTCACCATCGTTGCCGCCGCCGGGAATGAGCAGACCGGCTCGGTGAGTTATCCCGCAGCTTATTACAGGTGCATTGCAGTAGGGGCGACCAATTATAACGGAGTGAAGGCAGACTACTCGAACTACGGGACAGAACTTGACGTGGTAGCCCCCGGAGGGGACTCTCAGGACCTGAACGGCGACGGATACATGGACGGGGTCCTCCAGAATACCTTTAACATCCAGACAAAAGACCCCACAGACTTCAACTGGTGGTTCCTCACAGGGACATCCATGGCAACCCCGCATGTCTCAGGGATCGCAGCCCTGATGCTTGAAGCAAACGGTGAAGCTACCCCCTATGATATCAGGGAAGCACTCGAAAATACGGCAAGGGATATGGGAGACCAGGGCTGGGACCAGTATTACGGACACGGACTGGTAAATGCAACCGCAGCCCTTGAATACATAACCCAGCCTCAAGCCCCGAATAACCCCCCGGTAGCCGATGCAGGAGGCCCTTATAGTAGTGAAATAGGACAAAACATGACCTTTGACGGATCAGGTTCATACGACAGTGACGGATATATTACCTCCTATGAGTGGGACTTTGGAGACGGAAGCACAGGATCGGGAATTGCTCCGAACCACGCCTATTCAACCGCAGGAACCTATAATGTAACCCTCACAGTATGGGACAACAAAGACGCAACGGGTACTGACACAGCTATTCTGGTTACGGAAAACGTCATACACATTAACGGGGTAAGTGTGACAACAACAGGTACCAAAATTGGCGGAACAACTTACGTTACCGCAACTGCTGTTGTGACCATCCTTGACAAAAACAATAATCCGGTAGAAGGTGCTGCAGTTTCCGGCTGCTGGAGCGGTGCAGCCAGTGATACGGATTCTGCTGTGACTGGTGCAACAGGAACAATGACGATTAGCTCGGATGAGGTCATCTACCCCAAAAAGAGCACATTAACGTTCACCTTTACCGTGAACAATGTGAGCCACACGGTTCAATGGGACGGAAATACCGCATCCGGAACGGCGATGTATCCTTAAGTCCGAAAATAATGGACAAAAGACTTCCAGGTCCCTGAAAGGGGGCCTTTTATTTTCTTTTTTAAAAAACAGATAAAATCCGGGAATGTTGAATGTATTTAATTGTGTTTTCCGGCTGACACAAACTATTTACAGGATCTAAGTCGGAAAAACAGCCCGATGAATACCTTTTGCGAGCCCAGATATCGGGATCGGGAAATAGTATAATTATTCAAGTGTACTGAACTGTATTTTTTCTTGAGTGACCTATGCTTCATCCAGAAAAATTTCAATGATATTTCGAGAAACAAATTTCACCTAACCGGTTCCAACTAATCCCTGTCCTCCAGTTACTACCTCCCCTCTATAGCTGCTTTTTAATAACTCTTAACACGGAAGTCCGGATTGAAAAAGAGAAAACACAACCTGAGAATGGGATATTGAATATATAAACAAAAGGTAAAAAATAAATAAAAAAGTAGATAAATAAAATAATAAAGATTAGTAAGACTTATATTAAATTCTACAGAAAAGTATCTGATAGAGAATAAAAAATTTGGTATTCATTTCAGGAAGAAAACCGAGGATAAGAGCCAATATTTTTAAAAAATTGTGAGGATGAAGAGGATGGAGTTCAGTTTAAAAAACAAAATAATCCCCCTGTTAATACTGTGTATATTACTTACAGGGATAGTCCTGCCAGCCTCTGCACTGGCAGCGGGGGACAACAGGCCCTACGACATCTTTGAGAAACTGACGATCAAAATGCCCGGGGAACAGGAGTATGTCCCGGGGGAAATCCTCGTGAAGTTCAAACCGGGGGTCTCCGAAGAAAAGATCGCAAGGATCAATGCCGGGCACGGGACTCAAGCTGTATACGCAAGCCCCTATGCAGGGTTCAAAAAGCTGAAGATCCCAAAAACAAAAACCGTAGAAGAGATGGTAGAAATCTATAGCAGGAACCCAAATGTCGAATATGCAGTGCCCAACGCTATTGCTCATGCAGCCGGGGCACCGAATGACTCTTACTACTACCTGCAATGGAATTTCAAGGACGGGATAGGAGGGATCAATGTCGAACCCGCATGGGAGATATCCACAGGGCAGGGAGTCACAGTTGCCGTACTTGACACTGGAGTTGCCTACGAGAATTATGGTCCGTATATCGTAGCCCCGGACCTTTACAACACCAATTTTGCCCCGGGGTACGACTTTGTCAACGACGATGCCCATCCTAATGATGACCACCAGCACGGGACCCACGTAACCGGGACCATAGCCCAGAGTACCAATAACGGATACGGAGTGGCAGGAGTGGCATATGACTGTACGATAATGCCCGTGAAAGTCCTTGACGCAGACGGAAGCGGAGACCTCCAGCAGCTCACAGACGGAATTTATTTTGCAACCGATAACGGAGCACAGGTCATCAGTATGAGCCTGGGATTCACTCCAGGATACTACCCCGGCCCTCCTCTTGACACAGCACTCGAATATGCATACGATAACGGGGTCACCATCGTTGCTGCCGCAGGAAATGACGGGACAGGCACTGTCGGTTATCCTGCAGCCTATGATAAATGCATTGCAGTCGGTGCTACAAAGTACGACGGCACGCTTGCCTACTACTCCAATTACGGGAGCAAACTTGACATAACCGCCCCCGGAGGAGACTCAACCGTCGACCAGAACGGGGATGGATACGGGGACGGAATCCTGCAGAATACTTTTGACGGGGACCCGACAAAATTCAACTTCTGGTTCTTCCAGGGTACATCCATGGCAACCCCGCACATCTCAGGTGTTGCAGCCCTCCTGATAGCAAACGGCGCATCCAGTCCTGAAGAAGTCCGAATCGCAATCGAACAAAGCGCAAAGGATAAAGGGGAACCGGGATGGGACCAGTACTACGGATACGGCATTGTGGATGCAAAAGCAGCACTGGACTATCTGGGAAAGGCACAGCAGCCTCCGGCCCCGAATACCCCACCTGTAGCCGATGCTGGGGGTCCGTATAGCGCTGAAGAAGGACAGACAGTGACCTTTGACGGATCAAACTCATATGACCCGGACCAGGAAGGAAGCATTGTTTCTTATGAGTGGGACTTTGGAGATGGAAGTAAAGGAAACGGGGAAACTGCAACCCATAATTACAATGAAACCGGAATTTACACGGCCATTCTCACGGTCAGGGATAACGAAGATGCCGAAAGCACAGGCAGCACCACAGTAGAGATAAGCGAAGTCCCCACCATACCACCTGTGAACAATCCCCCGGTAGCCGATGCCGGAGGCCCGTACAGTGCTGAGGAAGGACAGCCCGTAGCATTTGATGGGTCTGGCTCATCTGACCCTGATCTTGATGGAGGCATTGCTTCCTACGAGTGGGACTTCGGAGACGGTAGTTCAGGCACGGGAGTTGCACCTTCGCACAGCTATACCGGCGCAGGGACCTATAATGTAATCCTGACGGTAATTGACGACAAAGGTGCAACAGATACCGACGCAACTACCGCGGAGGTTGCAGTTGCAGACGATGGAACCACCCTCTACATTGACAGCGTGGAAGTAACTCCAAACCTAAAGAACGCCGGGAGAAATACGTTTATTTCCGGAAAGGCAGTTGTCACTATTCTGGACAATAAAGGCAACCCGGTTGAAGGTGCTACGGTTTCCGGAGACTGGAGCGGCTCGGCGGATGACCGGGATTCTGCCGTGACAGACTCAAACGGGGCTGTAACGGTTTACTCGGACGAGGTAAAGTACAAAAAAGGTACATTGACTTTCACCTTTACTGTGGATGGTGTGAGCCACACGATTCCGTGGGACGGAAATGCCATATCCGGAACTGCAACCTACACGGAATCCTGAGAGAGCGGTGAAAGTACATTCTGGTCCCAAAAAGGGGGACTAACATTTTTCATTTAATATTTTTCTTTTTTTTAGTTGGGATTTTTCACCATTTTTTGAAAATAGATTAATGCCCTCTTTTTATAAAAAAGACCGTGAACCACCCAAACTGCTCAGAAGAAGAGAGGGAGAGGAAGAGGAAGGGGAAGCGGTTGCCAGTATCCAACGTAACTCGTGGATAATAGATTGATTATGTAAAGGAAGTAATAAAAATTAGTAAAGTTTATATTAAGTTTTTCATAAAAGTACTTGTGAGGAGAATACAAAGTTTGGGACCCATTTCTTAAAAATCTGGGACCAGATCAATCGATTTCTAAAATTTATCAGGGTGGTTAGTATTAGGTTAAAATTTAAAAGCAAAATTTTGTCCCTAGCAATAATTTGTGTAATACTTATAGGGCTGACTACACCAGCTTCTGCGCTGGCAGCTGTGGATAACAGGCCATACTATATCTTTGAAAAGTTGACTATCAACGTGGCCGGCGGACAGCATTACGTTCCCGGGGAAATCCTTGTGAAGTTCAAGCCCGGGGTACCCGAAGAAAAAATAGCAAGGATCAATGCCGGGTACGGAACGCAGGTTACGTACACCAGTCCCTATGCAGGGTTCAAAAAGCTGAAGCTCCCGAGAGGCAAAAGCGTTGAAGAGATGGTAGAGATCTACAGCAAAAACCCGAATGTTGAATATGCAGCGCCAAATGCCATCATGCACGCGTTTATGGTGCCCAATGACCCTTATTATGCCCAATATCAGTGGAATTTCAAGGACGGAGCAGGTGGAATAGACCTTGCGCCTGCATGGGACATCTCTAAGGGAGAGGGAGTAATTGTTGCAGTACTGGACACGGGAGTGGCATATGAAGACTACTCAATTTATGCTCAAGCTCCGGACCTTGCAGACACCAATTTTATCCAGGGGTATGACATTGTCAACAACGATGCCCATCCAAACGACGATGAAGGACATGGAACCCATGTAGCCGGAACCATAGCCCAAAGCACCAATAACGGCATCGGGGCCGCAGGTGTGGCATATGATTGCTCTATAATGCCTGTGAAAGTCCTCAACAAAAGGGGTAGCGGTACCTTAGACGATCTGATAGATGGGATCTATTACGCAACCGATAAAGGCGCCGATGTCATAAGCATGAGCCTCGGATATCCACCAGAATATTACCCGGGAAAAGCCCTTGATGATGCACTTGAATACGCATACAATAAAGGAGTTACCATCGTCGCTGCATCCGGAAATGATGGAAACAGCACAGTAAGCTATCCTGCAGCCTACCACAGGTGCATTGCAGTCGGTGCCACCAGTTCTGCAGGATTACTGTCAGATTATTCAAATTATGGAGATGCTCTTGACGTTGTGGCCCCGGGTGGTGACGGAACTGACCGGGACGGAAACGGATACATGGATGGAATCCTTCAGAATACATTTGGACGCAGCCCCACAGACTTTGGATACTATTTCTACACAGGTACATCAATGGCAACTCCGCACGTTTCGGGTATTGCCGCACTGTTGATTTCTGCAGGAGCAAACGGACCCGATGAAGTAAGGACTGCAATTGAATCTACTGCAAAGGATCTGGGAACAAACGGATGGGACAAGTATTATGGATATGGGCTCGTGAATGCAACGGCTGCGCTGAATTATTTAGATCCTGCTCTTCCGCCGGTCAATAGTCCTCCAGTCGCTGATGCCGGTGGGCCTTACAGCGCCAATCCAGAAGAAACAATAACCTTTGATGGATCAGGATCTTATGACCCGGATGGATTCATTGTTTCATATGAATGGAACTTCGGAGACTATACTTCATCCACTAGTTCTGAAGAGACCACAACCCATAGTTACAGCACCCCTGGAACTTACACTGTTACCCTCACTGTGACTGACGGTGAAGGAGATAATGGCACTAACATTGCAGAAGTAACTATTGTCGATCCAAACAATATCATCCATATTTCTAACGTCGAGGTATCCACAAGCCCCAGGACTGCCGGGAAAAATACGTTTATTTCCGGAAAGGCAGTTGTCACTATTCTGGACAATAACGGCAACCCGGTTGAAGGTGCTACGGTTTCCGGAGACTGGCGTGGCTCGGCTAGTGACGCGGACTCTGCCGTAACGGACTCAAACGGGGATGTAACGGTCTACTCGGACGAGGTGAAGTACAAAAAAGGCACATTGACTTTCACTTTTACCGTTGACGGTGTGAGCCACACGACCCCATGGGACGGAAACGTCAAGTCAGGGACGATAAGCTACACCGAATCCTGAAAAAAAGTGAAAGTACATTCTGGTCCCCCAAAAGGGGACTAATATTTTCTTTTATTAAAAACAGGCAGTTGAAAATTAACAACTTAGGAACTGGAAATAGGACTTACGCAGTTGAAGCAAAAACCAGTGGCATGAGACACCAAACAATCTAACTAATAATATTCTTGGTAAGGTCTCACGTGCTTGTTTTTCATCTCAAGTGCGTAACTTCTATGGAAATTTAGCTAACTTTTTTACACTAACAAGGTAAATTTGTAAAAACATCCGGAGCAAAAAAGCCACATGAGACTTTAATTATGTAAAAACTGTAATACAAAAAATAAAAAGATATATATCAACTTTTTAACAATTGAAATTTCATGGGAAAAAAGCAATTTTTTTTGTCACTTTAATTCTTGTTAGCGTTCTGATGGCCAACGCCGCCGGAGCAGTCCCGGTGATCATCGGATTCAAGGACAAAGCTCACCCTGAACTTGTACAACAGCAACAGGGAAAAGTAAAACACAGCTATAAGTACATCCCTGCTGTAGCTGCCGACCTCCCGGAACAGGCGATTGAAAATATGAAAAAGAACCAGGAGGTCGCATACATTGAGCCGGATCTCGAAATCAGAGCACTCGAAGAGACCTATGACTGGGGTATAGAAAAAATAAGAGCGCCTCAAGTACATTCAACTGGCAATAAAGGCGCTGGTGTCAACGTTGCCATAATTGACACAGGAATTGATTATTACCATCCTGACCTTGCCGCCAATTACAAAGGTGGAAAGGATTTCGTAAACGGCGATGAAGACCCTCTGGATGATCACTGGCATGGAACTCATTGCGCAGGGACCATAGTTGCATTAGAAAACGACTACGGATTAATAGGAGCTGCTCCTGCTGCAAATTTGTATGCACTGAAGGCACTTGATAGTGAAGCAAAAGGTGATTCCAGTGACCTGGAAGCAGCAATTGAGTGGGCAATAGATACCCACATTGATCAAGACCCATCAAACAACATCCAGATTATTTCGATGAGCTTGGGGTCGGATACTGGATTGCTGTCAATGAACACATTATGCACCAAAGCATACTACGATTACGGAATCCTGCTTGTAGCGGCCGCAGGGAACGATGGGGACAGCCAAGGAGTAGGAGACAGCGTGGATTACCCGGGAGCATATAGTTCAGTAATTGCAGTTGCTGCAACTGATTCAAATGATATAAGGCCTTATTTTTCAAGCACGGGACCGGATGTTGAACTCGCTGCTCCAGGTGTAAATATAAAATCCACCTATCTCGACGGGAAGTACGCCCTGGCAAGTGGAACCTCAGTGGCCTGTCCGCATGTTGCAGGGGCAGCTGCACTGGTCTTTGCTTCTAACCCCGGGTGCGACAATGATGATGTAAGAGCCGCTCTTGCATACACGGCTACGGATCTTGGAGACTCCGGAAGAGATAACTGGTACGGTTTCGGCCTGGTTAATGCAGAAGCTGCCACCGGTTCATCTACACCTGATGAAACAGATCCTGTAATATCAGACGTAGATGCAGATGCAGGTACTGAAACGGCTACAATTATCTGGACTACGGACGAAGACAGTGACAGTACCGTCAGGTACAGCACGGACAGAGCAAGCTTTGAGCAAGTCTCAGATACATCACAGGTAACTACCCATACGGTTGAACTGACTGGTCTTTCCGCCAACACCACATATTATTATGAAGTGCTGTCTTCAGATGCCGCCGGAAACACTGCAAGCGACAACAACAATGGAACATACTACAGTTTCACTACACTGGAAGAGAATTCAGACTTCATACACATAAATGACATACAGGTAACAACAAGTTTCATAACTGCCGGGAAAAAGAATTTCGTTTCCGCAACTGCAATTGTAAAAATATTAGACGACAGTGGCAGCCCTGTAAAAGATGCTACAATTTCAGGCTTCTGGAGCGGCGCAACCGGCGACACGGACTCTGCCCTGACAAAAACAGACGGAACAGCAACTATCTGCTCAGATGAGGTGAAGTACAAAAAAGGTATATTGACTTTCAACTTTACCGTGGATAGTGTAACGCACTCCTCGTACACGTGGGATGGAATAGCTTTAGGAAACGAAACAAACTACCCGACCAATTAAAATTGAAAATATCCGGTCTCGATTTTGAGACCTGATACTTTACTTTTTTTGAAAAACCGTTTAAATCCCTTTTTCACGGCTTTGTCCCGAGCACATCCTCTACATAAGCCCGCAAAATCTCCGCAACACTCCAGGCCTGGGCAGGACAACCTCCAGGAGAGTAGGGGTAGTCGCCGTCGAGGACTTCGGAGATACTGCCTATGCCTGCTTCTTCGAGCTGTTTGTCAAAGCCCAGGAGGAGGGAGCGCATATCTTCCAGGCTTTCTTTTGAATTATTGTGGACTTTCCGGTAGGCTTTGACGTAGGCGCCAAGGAGCCAGGGCCAGACCGTGCCGTTGTGGTAAGCGAAGTCCCGGGTTTTGGGGTCCCCCCGGTAGTGGCCGATATAGTGGGGGTCGTCCCTTGAAAGGGTGCGGAGGCCGAAAGGTGTGAGCAGGTCCTGCTCGACCCGGTCTACAATGGCTTTTTCTTTGTAAGGAGTGAGCATGGTGTGGGGGAGGGCGACTGCAAGGATCTGGTTGGGGCGGATGGCAGGGTCTTTTAGAGGGTTTCCGGCTTCGTCGGTGGTATCCGTGGAAACAGTATCGAAGAGGCAATTATATTCGGGGTTCCAAAAAAGGGCTTCAAAGTTCGAAGCTGCCCCTTCTGCAAGAGACTCATAGTTTGCGGTGTCCATGTCCAGCAATTCCCCGAGTTCGGAGGTGATTTTCAGGGCATTGTACCAGAGGGCGTTGATTTCGCATGCTTTGCCTGCTCTCGGAGTCACTGCATGGGAATCGACTTTCGCGTCCATCCAGGTTAGCTGTGCCCCCTGCCTTATGAGGAAATCAGAGTCCATCCCGATCCCGAAGTCCGTACCCTTGCTGTAGTGCCTGATAATATCTTCCAGGGTGTTCCAGACATCCGAGAGAAAAACGAGGTCCTTGGTATATGCAAAGTAACGGCCCAGGGCTTGAATGAACCAGAGGGAGGCGTCAACGGTATTGTAAACGGGCGCTCCACCGAGAGCCGGAAAGCTGTTAGGGATCAGACCTCTGCGACAGTTTCGGGAAAAGTTTGCAAGAATGGAACGCGCATCTTCAAAGCGGCGGGGCACCAGAGTCAGGCCCGGAAGAGCGATCATGGCATCCCTACCCCAGTCCGAAAACCAGGGATACCCGGCAATAACGGATTTTTCACCAGTGGCAGGGTGCTTTACGATAAAAGGGTCCGTGGCCCTGAGAAGCTTGAGGGCAAAAGGTTCCGAAAGCATCGAATTGTAGGCAAGGAGATTTTGCCGGTAGACTGCGCGGGTGTAGAGTTCTTCGGCATCTTCGAGAGAAAGGGACGAAATATCTTCCATAGAAGAGGCAACAAAAAAGCGCGAAGTTCCCTTCCTGACTCCGATTTCAAAAAAACCGGGGTTGAAATTATCTTCCTGGAAAGCCAGCCCTCTTTTCAATTCTGCCCCGTATTCAAAATTATAGTACCACCTTGGGTCAGGGTGATATTCCAGGTTGGATTTTATCCGGAACACAAAACCGTTTGAACTTTCAAGCCGCACCCCGTTTGTCTCAATTTCTTGAAAAAAGTCGAGAGCTCCGGAACGGGTTGTAGCGTGGAAGCTCCTGGCATTTACAAGAGGATAGATCTTCAGCCGGGCCTCTTCCCTTCCGCACTTTATTTCGTAAAGCACTACGGTTGTGTTTTTGCCGTAGACCATGAACACCTTTTTTTTAACTGTAAGGTCCCCGGCCCGGTATACCCAGACAGGAAAAGGGGTGAGGGAAAATTTATCAAGGTAGGAAAAACCTTCTGGATAGACAGCACCCGAATACTTATGGGCTGCCAGGCGAAAGACCTCTTCCCCACAAGAAAGTTCCTCGTCAAGGGAGGAAAGCAGGAGGAACCTACCTGAAGCCCCCTCGGGAGCTGCAACCAGCAGCCCGTGGTAGGTCCTTGAAGCGGCACCTATGACAGTGGACGAGGCATATCCACCAAGCCCGTTCCCTACAAGCCATTCCTTTTCGATACCCGCTTCATAAGATGAAAACGAATCTGCCCCAAGCCAGATCCCACTCATACTTACCTGATTAGGCACTGATTTAATATATAGCTGCACCATAACTATGCAATTAAAATGGCCAAGTTCGGAGAAAAGGACAGCCGGAATCCGGATTAGACCCAAAATTATTATATTTCAATAGTAAACATAAACTATTTTAGCTGTATAAGATATAAGCGAATGAGAATCATGAAGCAAGACCTGTTAGAAATCCTTGTGGATATTTTCAAATCATCCGGATACAGTGTTACAATATCCAACCCTTGTGATATCCTGGTGGAGAAAAACGGGCACAAGGCATTTGTCCGGTGTACACTGCAGCCTGACTACAGGGAAATAAAGGCTTTTTCCGATGAAATCGATAACAGCACAGGGATCTATGTTATAACCCAGAAAACCACGGGAGAACTTAATGAGTACGCGGCCGAACTCGGAGTCTATGTCTGGGACAGGGATGAACTTGCCCTCCAGATAGGGAGAGCTGTCCTGGCAAACATGGAGAGGAAGGAAACTGTCCCTCTGAGAGACCCCAAAGCCCCGGAAAAAGTAAATGAAGAAGTCCCGGTGCACTTCAGCGAGTTCCCTGGAGATCTGGCTATGGACAGTGAAAAAGCGGAGAATGAAAATCCGGTACTGAGAACTGACTTCAGCGACGGACTAGTCCCCCTCCGGGAGATACAGGCTGAAGAGGAAAAAACTCATTTTGTACCGGGGTCAGCCCCAAAAACTCCAGAGGAAAGGAAGCCTTCAATAAAGCATGAGCACGTTGAAGTCCCCAAAGTCGATTCCTACGATATCCTGAATATAAAATCGGTTGAACCCGGAATTTCGAAAGAACAGGCCATCATAATCGCAAAACCATATTTAAGCAACCCGAAAGATGCCATCCTGAAGTTTGTACCCTTCTGGAAATACTCTTATAACGTAGAAGCGGAGAAACGCTTCAGATCCAAGGTCCTTAGCATCACCGGAGAAGGAAAAGGTTTCCTCAACGCCCTGAACAAGACAAAAGAAGACATGGAGCTTGAAGGCCTCGAAGCCCCGACCCGGATCCCGGCAGTGGTCTACGAAGTAAAAAGAACAAACGTCAATAAGCAGCAGGCAGAAAAACTGCTTCTGGACGGAATCATAGAAGAGAACACCCGGGAAATGCGCTTCAACAACACCGAAGGGCAGGCAATCGTCTATGAGCATAGAAGCGTCAAACCCAAACCGGAAGACATCGAACTTGAATTAGAGCTCGTGCACATCCCGGTCTGGGAAGTAAAGGGGAAACGAAATTCCCTGGAAATCAACGCTTACAACGCCGAGGTACTGGAAGAACCCGTAGATGAAGATGCGGAATTTGTGTAAAGGAAGCGCCCGGGAAGCAAGACATATTATGAGTCGAAAATTATATAAAATAGTAAATATATTTATACGTATATGGGATTCCCGGATTCCTGAAGCAAAAATCCGGACCATGCCATTTACGGGCTTTCTTCGAAAGCCAGACTCTTTTAAATAAAAAAGAGGCATAACCTCGCACAAGCGTTATAATGTATTAAATGCAAGGTTATATAACGTTTCGAAGTTAGGGTATATAACGCTTAGAAGTTATCTGTAACCTGTAACGGATGGCATCTTATATTAAAGAATCAAACTTAAAATAAATCAACATTTTTGAAAAATACGGAAGAGGTATATAAAATGATCGAAGTAACAGAGCGAGCAGCCGCCGAACTTAAAGAACTGCTTGAACAGGAAAACAAGCCAGACATTGCTCTCAGGATTTTCGTTGCCGGAGTAGCCTGCAGTGGCGTACAGTACGGACTTGCCCTTGATGAAGAAATAAAGGAAGACGACGTAACAATGGGAAGCAATGGCATCAAGCTTGTTATGGCAAAGGACATCCAGCAAAACTTCCCCGACGGCAGCATCGATTTTGTCGAGGATGAAAACGGCAAGGGATTCCTGATCCGGAACCCGAACGCCGGTGGATGCGGAACCTGCGGTGGATGCCACTAAACAGCAACACATAACTGCAGATAAAAGCACCATATTGAAGAAGAACGCGGAAACTTAAAAACAAAGGAGAAGGGGATCTTATGTTTCCAGGCATGGGAGGCCGGGGTATGAACCCGGCTAAAATGAAACAGATGATGAAACAAATGGGGATAAACACCAGGGAAATCAACGACGTTGAAGAAATAATTATAAAAACCGCAGATTCCAACATAATTATTGAAAACGCAAACGTCACCATCATGACAGTTCAGGGTTCGGACACCTATCAGATCGTCGGTGACGCAAGGGAAGTTCCCAAAGAACTGGATATCCCCGAAGACGATATCAAACTTGTAATGGAGCAGACAGGCGCCTCCGAAGAAGAGGCCCGGGAAGCCCTCAAAAACTCAACCGGAGATCTGGCAGAAGCCATCGTGGCACTCTCTTCTGCCTGATTTCCTTTAATTTTAGAGATGATTGGATTTAATATTAAAGAAGACTGAATTTAATTTTGTAGAGCATTAAACAACCCCTTTCGGGTTTTGGAATATTTCCTTTTTTTGAAATCTGAATTTAATTTTGTAGGCATTAAACAACCCTTTTCGAGATTTTGGAGTATTTCCTTTTTTTGAAATTATTAATTATCCAGCTCATCCAGGAACTTTTCTGAAATTCAATTCGACAGCCAGTACCAACTGTACAAAGCTTACAAATTAGGGTCGAATCCGACTATAAGGCAGAATTCAACTGTTCTGAAATAAAACTCCATAAGGATATCCCGAATAAACACTTTGATAATTTATATACAAAAATGCTCATTTCAATACACCGACCCCCAATCTCAGTTAATATAAAAAAGATATGTTTTTAAAAGAATAAGTTAATAATTCTACATTAATGGGCACGGTGTGACATGATTTTACATAGTACGGCATCGCAGAACATAACATAACACCCATTATTATAAAATGGACCACATTCAAACCATTGGACACGATCCGGAGAAAAATCATTTGACACTACAGATCATCCACTAATGTTATGCTAACATCCCTAACTAAAAAAAGGAACTGAATGGATGAAAGAATGCAACATTCAGGAGAAAAAAGATGTCAGAAATAAAAACTGATGAGCGAGAGCAGCTTGCGAGCCGGGTCGGCTTTTTATTAATCTCTGCCGGGTGCGCAATAGGGCTCGGAAACGTCTGGCGTTTCCCCTTTATTACCGGAAAATACGGGGGAGCGGCTTTCGTTCTGGTATACCTCGTATTCCTGTTATTGCTCGGGCTACCTATTATGATAATGGAGTTTTCCATCGGAAGGGCAGGCCGTAAAAACATTGCAGGTGCAATTAGAGCCCTGGAACCCTCGAAAAGCAAATGGCACATAGTGGGCTATCTGGGAATCCTTGGAAACATTATTCTCATGATGTTCTATACCACAGTAGCAGGCTGGGGTTTTGCCTATTTATACAGGGAGGCTACGGGAGCTTTCAACGGACTGGAACCGGCAGAAATCGGAGCCATGTTCGGGGCATTCCTTGGCAGCACTGGAGAACTTATATTCTGGATGGCAATGGTGGTCATCATGGGCTTTTTCATATGCTCCATGGGACTTCAGAAAGGAGTCGAAAAAGCAGGAAAAGTAATGATGTCAGGCATGTTCATCATGCTTATCATTCTGGTCTTCAAAGCCGTAACCCTTCCGGGAGCTTCGGCAGGCCTGAGCTTCTACCTGAAACCGGACTTTTCAAGCCTCAATGGGGAAGCTATTTACGCCGCCATGGGACAGGCCTTCTTTACCCTGAGCCTGGGGATAGGAAGCATGGCTATTTTCGGAAGTTACATAGGTAAAGAACGCTCCCTGACAGGTGAATCCCTGAATGTAATGGCGCTGGACACAATAGTTGCCCTGCTTGCGGGCATGGTAATTTTCCCTGCGGCCTTCGCTTTCGGAGTGGACGTAGGGACAGGACCCGGGTTGGTCTTCGTTACCCTTCCAAACATATTTAACCAGATGCTCGGAGGCCAGATATGGGGAACTCGCTTCTTCCTGTTCCTGACCTTTGCAGCCATGACAACCGTGATTGCCGTCTTTGAAAACATCATGGCCTTCACAATTGACGAATGGGGATGGACCCGAAAGAAAGCCGCCCTCATAAACGGGATTGGGATCTTTATTCTCTCTTTGCCCTGTGCTCTCGGTTTTGGTCCCTGGAGCAGCTTTGCCCCCCTGGGAGAAGGTACGGTTGTGCTGGACCTCGAGGACTTTATCCTGAG
Source organism: Methanosarcinaceae archaeon (assembly GCA_013329415.1). Taxonomy (GTDB): domain Archaea; phylum Halobacteriota; class Methanosarcinia; order Methanosarcinales; family Methanosarcinaceae; genus MTP4; species MTP4 sp9310u. The sequence goes on from DUKH01000071.1 coordinate 18,426, forward strand.
TAACAACCTCCTGCCCCTGGGAGCCCTGGTCTTTGTGCTCTTCTGTACCAACGGCTTTGGCTGGGGCTGGAGCAACTTCATAAAGGAAGCTGACACCGGGGAAGGGATCAAGTTCCCTAAATGGATCAAGCCATACGTGACATATGTCCTCCCCCTGATCGTCCTGATTGTCTTTGTCTGGGGCTGGAAAGACTTCATTTTGAAGTTTCTTGCTTGAAAAACCGAAAAAAAGAAAGAGGCTTCGGGTAATCAGACCTGAAGCCAATACTTTTCTATTTTTAGTAATCCTGGTTTTTCGTGGAGTTACCTGTGTGTTCTTTTCCCGGAAGCATATTGAGTCCAATTCTCCTCAATAATCATCACCCTGAACAGCTCCCACCCGGAGTAAAAAAGGTTTTCAGACATTCACTTCAGCGCCTTTACCTGAACCAACTTTCCCGGTTAATTAAATAAATCTATTTAAATAAATATTTGGCATATTAGGAAAGGGATATTAGGAAATGGGGTGGTCCTATAGGATATATTGGAACATGGAAAGAGGTCGTTTTGAATTCTCCGGGTTTTTATCAGAACATGCCAAGAGTAGGAGGCTATAGCGACCCGATAAAATTCGCAGGAATCAGCTTTGCAATCTACGGTTTATTCACAATGGTCTTTAATAGGAGTATGTTTCCCTTTCAAGGGGAATTGCCTCCTTTTATGGTGCCCGCGTCTATAATAATTACCCCGATTGCAGGTACAATATCTCTATTTATTGAAGCGGCTATTCTTTATTTTTTGTTCAGAACCCTGGGAGGGTCCGGGACTTACGAAGGAACGGTTAGAATTACTGCCTATGCGACTGCCGTACTGTCGTTAGCCTGGATTCCGTATATCGGAATAATCTTCGGAATATACAGTGTATATCTTTATGGAATAGGGAGCACTTTCGTCCATAACATAATCCTTGAGAAATCTTCCCTCTTAGTGCTTCTGCCAGCTATAATGATTTTTGTAATCATCATGCCACTGGTGGCCCTGTATGCTGGCATGGTGGTCCTGACTTAAGAAGGATGACCTAAAGAACTATTTAGAGATAAAGTTGAAAGCTCCGAGTTGCGACACGGAAGTACGCTGTCCGCTTCACTCGCTGCGCTCGATCAAGCGGACAAAAAAGTGGGAATAGGATAAATGATAAAGTAAAGAAA
>DUKH01000001.1:0-16620 GCA_013329415.1 Methanosarcinaceae archaeon
TATTTACGTTTGGGACTATAAATATTGGATTCGGGATACAACAGATTCAGGAATTGATGCCATATTATAATTAATTGAAAATCAATCTATAAGTGATGACATCTCTTCTGCTCAGGGACCTACTGATAATTTTCGGGCTTTCGATTCCGGTAGTCTATACATTTTCCCGGTTAAGGATTGCTCCTCTTGTGGGTTTTTTAATTGCAGGAATCCTTGCCGGGCCTTTTGGCCTGGGGCTGATTACGTCGGGAGAAGAGATTGAACTCCTGGCTGAAATAGGCGTAGTGCTCCTGCTTTTTACGATAGGGATCGAATTTTCCCTGAGCGATCTTCTGCAAATCCGGAGAATAGTGCTGCTCGGCGGAGGGCTTCAGGGTTTTATAACTTCGCTTGCCGTTGCTTTATTCTTTTATTTCTTCGTAGCTTATCCTCCGGAAGAGGCTCTTTTTATGGGGTTCCTGATAGCCCTCAGCAGCACGGCAATCGTTCTGAAACTTCTTCAGGAAAAAGGGGAAATATACAGCACTCACGGAAGGATTGCACTAGGGATCCTGATCTTCCAGGACATTGCTGCAGTGGTAATCATCATTCTGACACCCTTTCTTGCAGGGACACAGGCCTCTGGAAACATATTCATTGAACTCGCGTTCCGGGGGCTGGGGCTTATCTTGTTCACCTTTTTAAGCGCCCGCTTTGCGGTACCTTTTCTTATGTACCAGGTGGCAAAGACGCGCAACAGCGAACTCTTCCTTCTCAGTGTTGTGGTAATCGGGCTTTCCGTTGCCTGGCTGACCTCCCTGGCCGGGCTCTCCCTCGCCCTCGGAGCTTTCCTTGCCGGGCTCATTATATCGGAATCCGAATATTCAGCCCAGGCTCTTGGGAATGTCATTCCTTTCAGGGACATGTTCATGAGCATCTTTTTCATTTCCATAGGGATGCTCCTTGACCTGGATTTGTTGAAAGAGCACCTCATTCTGGTAATAGGAGCTACCCTGATTGTGATTTTCCTGAAAACTATCATAAATGCCCTGGCAACTTTTCTTATCGGATTTCCTCTCCATACAATGCTTCTTGTAGGTTTTTCCCTATCGCAGGTAGGAGAGTTTTCCCTGATTACGGCAAACGTGGGATTTGCAAATGGGCTGATCTCACCGGAAGTATATCAGGACTTTCTAGCCATAACAGTGCTTTCCATGGTCCTTACCCCTTTTTCCATGGAAATGGGCCACCACGTTGCTGCCTTTTCACAGAGACTTTCGCTGCCTGAATTGCTGAAACACGGCAGGTACGGAGAACTGGAGAAAGGAAAAGCCGAAAAAAGGCCTGAAAACCACCTGATTATAATCGGTTTCGGGGTCAATGGGGAAAATGTCGCAACGGCTGCCCGGGAAGCTTTGATCCCCTACCAGGTAATCGATATTAACCCGGAGACTGTCCGGAAAGAAAAACTGAAGGGAGAGCCGATTCTTTACGGGGATGCCGCCCAGGAAGCCGTACTGGAGCACGCAGGCATCAAAACTGCAAGAGCCGTAGTTATTGCTTCCGGAGACCCTGTCAGCACCCGCCGGATCATTGAAGTAATAAGGAGACAGAACTCCGCCGTACATGTCATTGCAAGAACCCATTTCCTGAGCGAACTGGACCGGCTATATGCGCTGGGAGCTGATGATGTTATCTCGGACGAATTTGAAAGTTCGATAGAACTCTTTTCAAGAGTGCTTCACAAATACCTTGTCCCGGAAAATGAGATCGAAAACCTCAGCTCCGAACTCCGCACCGACCATTACCGGATGCTCCGCAGCCCCGGAATTCGCAGGACAGGAATCTGTGACCTTGCCCTCGATTTTGCCGATGTGGAAATTCAAAGTGTGCGGCTGGAGGAAGGTTCACAGGCTGCAGGGAAATCCCTGGGAGAACTTGAGGTCCGGAAAAAATACGGGATTTCGGTCCTTGCCATCTCCAGGGATCACAGGATAATTCCGGACTTAAAAGCTGAAACCGTACTTTATCCGGGCGACCTCCTGCTCATCATCAGCCTTCCCGAAAAAATAGAAGAATTTGAGACATTGTTTGCCGGAAAGAAGTAACCAGGACAGTTGGTAATCAGGTAATTTGATTTCAAGATGAGTTACATTTTAGAGAAAATAAAGGAACATGAATAATATAGTTAATATGTTTGCCTCATTAAGAGGGGGAATCTTAAGAAAGATTATTCTATATAAGTTGTTCTTTTTGTTTTAAGACTTCTATATTTAAATAGGATGATTTTCACTGAAAACTTGAATAGTTACTCAAGAGACATGATGATGTAGAGGAGATACGAAACGAAGATGGATTTAGCATATGTCGATATATGAGAGCAGAAGGATGCATATTTTTTCAAATAGTATTCTCTTAACTAAATTTTAAAAATGTATAAGTGTCTTCCGAAAAAAAACCAAAACCTATTTATCTACACTTACTATTTTAAATAGTGGATACGATGAAATCAAAATTAAACCACTATTTTTCGTCTATGACTCTGCTGTCAGGCTTTCTTCTGGCGTTAGCGGGCATTGTTTATGCTCTCTCCGTACACCTTACTAGGAGGTCTGACCCGGGGGAGATAACCATAACCTATGGTTTCATCGGTTTAGGGTTATCCCTCATCCTTACAGGTATTAACCTGATGATCAAGGAACCAAAGGAGTATCACAACTATGTGATTGGAGGAGGGCTTGTCCTCAATTTTATCGGAGTAGGGGCTTTTACCCTGATATACCCCGGAGGCTGGCACTATCCAAACGTTACCTATGTGGCAGGCACCTATGTCGCAGGGATCTGCTTGCTCGCAGGAAACGCCTTTGCAAACTCGGTTTTGAATCAGATTGAAGAGAGAGCAAGACAACTTTTTGAGAAGAAAGCCGAAAATACGCAGAAGTATAGTGAAGAAGAGATCGAAAGAGAGGTCCAGAGAACCCTTGAAGAATCCCTATCCGAAAGAGACGGTTTTTCGAGTTTTAACCTGGGAATTAAAAAAGAGGATTATGACTTTATTCTCGGAAAAGCGCTTACTGACTCAGAAGAAAAGAGGATTGTTGTCAAGGACGACATTTCAGAAGTTGAAAGCTTGAAACTTGCGAGAAGTGGAAAGCTAAAAGTTAGCGATGATGGGCTTGATTCGGCATCAATGCTGCTTGCTCAGGCCATCAGTACAGATCCGGCTACGCAAAGTAGCAATAAGAAAGGCATATTCAGAAGTAAAATGAAGATGTTCAAGAGGCACAAAAATGGCTAAAGGACTTGATGTAGGAACCATGAACATTATTTGTGCGGACAAAGGGGACGGCTCGATTTCCTTTGCGCAGCAGAGAAATGCATTCCTTGAAATGGAATCCAACGACCTGACAAAGCACATGCTTGACAATGGAAAGGTACTGTACACCCACCGAGGAAACAACCTTAATATCCTGGGGGAAGATGCCTTCAAGTTTTCCAATGTTTTCAACAAAAGCATCAGAAGACCCATGAAGCAAGGTATCATCAGCCCCGAGGAAAAGGAATCCATCTCGATGATCAAAGTGATCATCGAAAGGGTGCTTGGAGCTCCTGAAAAGAAGGGGGAAATAGCGTACATTTCCGTCCCTGCAAACCCCGTGGACAACCAGCTCAATGTGCTCTACCACAGCAAAACCGTGGAGGCACTTGCAAAACAGCTAGGCTACAACACTTACCTGATCGATGAAGGACTTTCAGTGGTCTACTCCGACCTCAGCGAATCCAACTTCACCGGTATCGGGATAAGCATCGGGGCCGGGATGACAAACGTCACCGTGGCTTACATGGCAACCCCAATTGTCTCCTTCAGCATTGCCCGCGGCGGCGACTGGATCGACGAACAGGTTTCAATCGCAACCGGGATGGCCAGGGAAAGGATCACCGCAATCAAGGAGACGGACTTTGCAATTGGGTCCCAGTACGAGATCGGAAGTGTTCAGGGAGCCCTTGCCGTCTACTACGATGCCCTCTTAACCTATGCCCTCCAGCACCTAAAGCGCAAACTCTCCGAGACCGCACCTCCAGATGCAGAGTTCCAGGTCGCAATAGCCGGTGGGAGCACCAGGGCCAAGGGCTTTGTTGATATGTTTGAAAAGAGGCTGGCACAAGCAGACCTGCCAATAAGAATTTCCAGCGTAAGGAAGACCAGGTACATAAGCTCCTCAAACGGTGGCGACTCCAGGGACCCGATCTACGCAATTGCCAGAGGCTGTCTGATCGCAGCCCTCACAAAAGAGGCAAGCCTTGGGCCGGAAGCCCAGGCCGCCGTATCCCAGGCCCAGATGGCAGAGCCGGTAGGATCTGAAGAAGAGGACTGAACAGGCAGAACCATTACAAAAATGTTTGAAGAAGGGCAAAAGCCCCTCTTCTTAATCTCTTTTTTCAGTCCCATTTCTGTTTATCCGGATTTATGGGGATTTCCTTTTTGCTCTTGTCCTTATTCCTAGTCTTATTCCTGGTCTTACTTCTATTCTTGTCTTCTTGATTCTTTTTAATTTCAGATACCTTTAAATAATGTAAAATACAACATACTAAATGTAATTGAAACTTTACATTATGTAAGAAAAACAGTACAATAGATATTCACATACATACTCCAAATGAGAGATCCACATCAAAAATTAATCATGAAGTAAAGAGTGTACAGAGGTTTCGTGAATGAAGAAGAATAGGTTCAAAGTGATTTCACTCCTTATAGTGATGGGCATGAGTGTGGTCGTAAGTTTTGCAGTTTCTATAGGAAATCCTGTACTTGCAATAGGTGTCGTATTTGTGGGGATGGCAGCGATGTACCTGAACAAAAAGAGACTGGAAGATGTGTTGGAAGATGAGAGAGCCTGGAAAGTGGGGCAAATGGCTTCCCGGGCGACCCTCCATATCGTAGCTCTCGGCTTTGCCCTTGGGGGAGCTGTCTTCATAGCGATGCGGACCTCCTACCCCGAATATTCCGACCTCGGCTTTTTCCTGGCCTATACAAGTTGCGGGATCATGGTTCTTTACACTCTGTTTTACATGTACTACAACAGGGAGTACGGGGCCTGAGATGAAAAATAAAATAAAGGTCTACAGGGCTATGCACGACCTGACCCAGGAGAACCTTGCCGAGAGGGTGGGAGTCACACGACAGACCATACATGCCATTGAAAAAGGAAAGTATGACCCCTCTCTTGAGCTTGCTTTCAAACTTGCAGGGCTTTTTGACGTGCGAATTGAAGATATCTTTCTCTATGAGAGCCAGGAATTGATATAATTCTCTGCTGGCGGAATTTGGTAGGGGAAAGGCTTTGATTTGCCCTCTCCTGTTGCCCCTGCCAGGGGCTGGCAATTAGAGTCCCTTTATATAGAATTTCTGCCGGATTTTATATTTTTTAGCCATTTTTTCGAAAATACTATCTTCCGGTCTTTTTTTAAAGTAAAGTTAGCTTTCCTGAGTTTCCTGACGCAAATAAAACTGAAATAATCGGGCATATATTATCCCGCTTATTTCCCGGGGAAACGGCAGCATGCGCAGGAAGCGGGTTTTGGGGTAAGTAAGGTAATTTTCTCTGGGACTAAATGCGGCGGCGCATCCCGAAAAACAAATTTAGTTTTTAAACAAATTTATAAGGAATAAGTTTGTTATTTAAATTATTGGCACCTGCGGATGTACGGAGGATGCAAAGTTCCCTTATAGGTAAATTTACAGGAGAATAAAACGCTATGCAGCCATTTATTGTGGAACATTACCTCAACAAAACCGTAGATGTCTACTGCGGTGGCCCTGATGTATTCAGGGGGACCATAGAAGCCTGCGCAGATAATGTGCTTACACTCAAAAATGATGAGAAACTTACCCATATAGCCATCGATAAAGTGATAGCCATATGGGCTCAGTAATTCCTCAAAGTCGCTAGCAAAGGTACAACTTCAATACAGAAGGGATTTTACCGATCCCTATGAATATTTAATAATAGTCAATATAAGTTTTTCGATTTTCTTTGAGTACATGTTCGGCAGGCAGGCTCAAAGTGTCCTGAAACTGCACAGCTACACCTGAATACAGGTATGCAGGAATACCGGCACACTTGAATAAAGCTATTCGGGAAAAAGGCAGCCTGAAGTTGAAGGGTCCTGAAATTGAAGGGTCCTGAAATTGAAGGAAAATTTGCAGCCGGGCAGAGGATTGAAAAACAAACGGAAACGGAATAAATCTTATAACTAAAAAACTTAAAAGTTTAAGAAATATTTGAGGTGAAAAGAAATGCAGTCCTTTATCGTAGAACACCATCTCGGAGAAGTAATTGATGTCTACTGCGGCGGCCCTGACGTTTTCAGCGGAAAAGTCGAAGCCTGTGCAGACAACGTGCTCACTCTTGTAAAGGGTGACAAGTACACCCACATAGCCATCGACAAGATCATAGCCCTCTGGCGCGCATGATTCGGTCCAGGATTTGCTGAAAAGCAGGCTACGTGTAAAACCTGACGAAAAAATAGGCAGGATCTCGCAAAGGGATAATAGATCTCCCCGGGAGATAACAGATATCTCAAAGAGATAGTGCTTAAAGTGGAAAAGCCACGAAGTTCAGAGACTTCGTTCTTTTCCTACCGATTTTAAATTTTAGTATTTTTTACCGCAGTTCTTGCACTTAACTTATAGACTTAATATTTAGACTTAATTTTTAGACTTAATATTTAGATTTAATTTTTTTCAGACCTGTGCCTGAGCTTTCTTATTATTACCTGTGGCTTGCAGCGTGTGCGGCTATGAATTCCCGCATGAGCTTTGCCCCGAGCATGGCCGTCTGTCCGGAATCGTATTCAGGGGCAATTTCCACTATGTCGAAAGCCATTGAGAAGGGGGCAAGAGTCCTGACTGCGGTCCTTACATCCCGGGCACTCAGGCCGAAAGGTTCCGGGGTTCCGAGCCCCGGGGCATACGCAGGGTCGAGGGCATCCATGTCCAGGGAAAGATAGAGCCGGGAGCAGTCCAGCCATTCCAGGGCTTCTTTCAGGACTTCGACCATGCCGATTGCTTCCACGTCATCGGCAGTGTAATATTTCAGCTTGTTTTCCCTTGCAAAGACCCATTCATCCTCCGGGCCGCTGCGGATCCCGATTGATACGAGGTTTTTCGTTACTTCCGAAAGGATATTCCTTGAAACGCAGGCGTGGTTATGCTTGAAGCCACGGTACCCGTCCCGGAGGTCGAAGTGGGCGTCCAGGACAAGGACCCCGAAGTCGTCCCCTGCCGACTCGGCGCAGGCCTTTACCGTTGCAAAGCTCAGGGAATGCTCACCTCCGAGCATGATGGGCAGTTTCCCGTCGGAAAGGAGGTCTTTTGTGTCTTCGTAAAGGTCCTGCAGGGTTTCGTCAACGGATGCCGAGGTATCGAGGTTTCCTGCATCGTGGATGAGCAGGTCTGCAAGATCGATATCGAAGGTGGGGTTGTAGCTTTCGAAGTTCGCGGAAGCCTGGCGCATTGCGTCCGGAGCCCAGCGGCTTCCCGCCCTGTACGAGGAGGTGTTGTCAAAGGGTACCCCGAAGATTACGTAGCGTGCGGACTCATAATCTGCAAGGGCGTCCACAAAGGTATTGGGAAAAAACATGTTCTGATCTACCTTAAATAATGCTGATAAAATATACTAATAAAATTATGCTAATAAAAAAGGGGGGCTCAGGTTGGATAAAAACCTGAGTTTTTCATTATTCTTTTCCGGAATTTTATGTCCTGATGTCGAACTTGATCCTACCAAGAGCGGTGATGTAGGAGACTTCCTCTCCTTCCTTGATCTTTTCCTTAAACTCCTCGGGGATTGTGACCTCGAAAGTAGTAAAGTCCGCCATGTCCATAAGCTGGGCTACGTCTGCGGTGATTGAGAGGACCTGAGCGTTCTTCCTTTCCACGATGGGCACGTATATTTTGTTTGCAACGGACCCTATGAAGGAGCGCTTCTGGCCGTCAAAAAGTCCGATTGCTTCGACCCTTGCCTTGGCTGCCCCGTGTTTCCCGGGTTTGGACTTGGAAATGCTCTTGATGATGCATGCTTCATCGTCGATGATTACGTATTTGCCTTCCTTGAGGTTCTTAACTTCTACCTGTTCTTTCATGATGATCCTTCCTTTAAATTTCGCAATGTAACGGTTAAATTGGTTAACGTAAACGCCGCTGGGGGTCTTTTCAAGGGGGATACCCGACAGAGGCTTTCTGTGCAGGGCTTTTTACAGACATGCTACCCTGGTTTTATCCTTATATTTATGTATTTACATGCCTTTTGTGACAGTTTAAATGCAATGTAACGGAAACCCGGGACCCATCTAAACCGAAACCGGGTCGAAACTAATACGATTAATTATCCTAGACTATATAATGCTTATGCGAGAGACCCCGTTATTAATCCTTCTCCCGGAAAAATTGCAGGGAATTTAAGGGAAATTACCCCGGATTTTCGGAAAATTCCCGGCATTTTGAGGACAAAAACCGGAATTTGTAAGTAAAAGAGCATAATTTCAAGAAGTCAGCGGTTCCGAGCCCGGAGAGGGTTCTATTCATCTCCATGAATATCCCCATCAACTCCTGAGCCCCAGTTCCTCCAGTTTTCGGGCCAAAGGTACCCCATCGTCATTCCAGCCCCTGAAATGATAGTATTCCAGAAGGGCAGCTTCAAATTCATGCAGAGGTATTCCTTTCCCTTTGCCACCCCCAGTTACATTTCCTTCCAGAGCTATATTTCCCTCCTGAGTTACATTTTCTTCCAGAGCTATATTTTTGTCTCCTTCTTCATCACCATTTCCTTTAATTCCCCTTTTTGTCCCGAAGATTTCCAGAAGCCTTTCCGGAAGGATATCATCTGCCCGCGTAAATCCTGCTTTCAGGTTGAACATCCTCTCGAGGTTCCAGATCCTTCCCCCTATTTTCAGGAGGTCTGCAGGGGAAAGCTGTTTTCCCGCAGCGGAAAGCAGAAGGTCGGAACAGGAACCTTCGTTCAGGGCAAAGAACGAATAAGGGCAGAGGGAAAGGGAATCGAGCACCGCTGTCAGGTTTTCAAAGACCTGCAGGATACCTGCTTTCCCGCTCAGGCCCATGCGGTCAAGGCCAAGGGGTTTACCGAGCACTTCGGGACCAACCATAAAGGCTGTCAGGTAATCGGCCCCGTGGGGAGATGTCGCATAGGCGAGGGCCTGTCCCCTGATCCCCCGAGGGTCAAAGCCAGCCATTTCAAGCCCTTTCACGTCCATGCTGAGCTCTTTTCTGCCTCTCGCAGAGAGGTACTCCAGAGACCCTTTCCCAAGTTCACTTTCTCCCTCCCCTATTTTAAGAAGGAGGCCTTCGAGTTCCCGGGGATCGAGGATGCCGGACTCAAGTTCTGCATAAACCCCGAGAACGGACCCTGCGGATACGGGATCAAGCCCGTAGTCCATACAGATATGGTTTGCCCTGAGCACGGATTTGAAGTCAGGGTTTTCCAGGTTCAACCCGAATGCCCAGAGACTATCATAGCCCGGGACCAGCTGTTTTGTGGATTTGATCCTGTGCATGCAGCCCAGGGGACAGGCAGGACAGCTTTCTTTTTCAAGCTCGAATCCGGCCCTGATGTATTCTCCCGATAGCCGGTCCGCAACCTGGGTGCCCCTCTTCAAAAAGTTCCTGCAAGGAATGAGGTCCAGGTAATTGAGCAGTTTGACGAACACCGGAGTCCCGTAGTTTGCCAGCCCCTTGGACAGCACGGGGTTTGCCTCAAAAAGTTTCAAAACCTGTGATTCCGCTTCTTTGAACCTCTCAGGGTCTGCAGGTGTAAGCCCTTTGCCCTCACCTTCCTTACCCTTACTGTCCTTGCCTTTTACGACAACTGCTTTTAGCATTTTGGAGCCTGCTACGGCTCCCAGGCCCCCTCGCCCGCTGTGAACGGAATCACATACGATAGAAGATATCCCTACCAGTTTCTCTCCTGCCCTGCCTATGCAGGCAACACTCCCCTTTCCACCCAGAATTTCGGTACATTCTTCCGTATTTTTTCCCCAGAGCTTTCCTGCATTTTTGATCGCAACATTTCCTTCCCCAAGCTCAATATAGACCGGCTTTTTAGCCTGTCCTGTGACTACAAGAGCATCGATGCCCTCTTTTTTCAGTTCCTGCCCGAAATTACCGCCGGCATTCCAGCTGAACACGGTACCTGTGAGAGGGGATTTCGAGGTAAGGACAAAACGCCCTGCCATGGGAGCAAGCCCTGTCAGCGGCCCGGAAGTAAAGATGAGGGGGTTTTCCGGACCAAGAGGATCAGCCCCGGGATCTGTAAGGTCGAAGAGCAGTTTCACCCCGAGCCCTCTACCGCCCAGGAATTTGTCCTGTAACTCCCCGTCTGTCCTGGAAGTGCGTATCGATTCGGAACTCAGGTTAACGTGTATGGTTTTTCCTGTCCAGTTTTCCATGTCAAATCCCCTGCATTTTTTCCGGCAATACTTTCCTTTCCCCGGATTTTTACTCTTCTATGCCGCCTCCCATTTTAAATGCTTGTCCTTCCCGCCTTTGAAAGAAACCGTTAAAAATGAAAAAAATAGGCATAAAAATGAAAAAAATAGAGTTGTAAAGAGTGTAAAAATATTGACGAAGCCAGCATTTAAAACAGGGGAACCTTAAATATTAAGGTATGAAACTCAAGAAACCTTACGTCATTTCGGTCTATGCCCTTATCCGTAATGAGAAAGGAGAGTACCTGCTTCTCAGGCGTTCGGAGAATTCTCGCACAAACCCGGGAAAATGGGACCTTCCGGGAGGAAAGGTGGATCGGGGAGAAACCCTGAAAGAAGCAGTTGCAAGGGAGGTCCAGGAAGAAACCGGGATATCGATCAATCCGGGGGAATTGCAGGAGAGGTGACTTTCGAGCTCCCTGCAAAAAAAGTTATTGCCATTGTCTATGACGGTGGGTTCAATATGACGGACGTGCAGTTGAGTTATGAACACATGGAGTACGCCTGGACTCCCCTGGAAAAGATAGTGGAAATGGAAGCTCTCCCCCACTATTTCAGGAATTTCTTCAAGGAGCACTCCACGGAAAGCCTTGAAGCTTCAGGTTCCTCCGTTTAACCCTTTTACAGAATTACTTCGCACCCTTAACCAGAGTTATTTCGGGAATTTCATTTCAGACATTTCATTTCAGACATTTCATTTCAGGTATTTATCTTCAAGTTTCTTTCTTTTTTTCCTGCTGGAACGCCAGCTTATACCCAGAAAAATCAGGGCCACAAGGGCTGCCAGGGCTCCTGCGCGGAGCAAAGGGGCATACTTGCTGAGGAGGAGGGGGTTTACATCGTCCCGTAATTCGTATTCGGGGTACATTATATCCCGGGAGTCATCGCTGTGCCCGAGCCCAAGCGCATGTCCTAGTTCATGCTTTGAGATGGCGAGCATTGTTCCATCCCCGTACTGGCGCCAGACCCTGCCCTGATAGTTCCCGACTTCCAGGACAATGTCCACCTGCGCAAATCGCCCGTCCACGAGATACGGCTTTGCATACCCTGCCACTCCGGTAGGTGCACCCTCGACATTTTCCAGGTTTTCGACCCAGCGGATCCTGATGTCGGCGTTTTCGGAGTCCGTGAACTCAAAAACAGGCGTATAAGCCAGTTTCCCGTTGCCCCCTTCTTCCCAGTACTCCAGGGATTTTTCTACCTGTGTATAGTAGGTTGGGCTGTAGTGGGAAGGCACGTATTCATCATCGATAAAAACCGTGATAGGAGAATGGTCCCATGGTTCATCAAGGATTTTTTCATAGCTATATGCGGAAGCTGCGGGGGTGAGAGATAAAACAAGAAGCAGCAGTAGCATCATATGCGGCAATTTCATTTGAGACATAAGGTTTCAATTAATATAGACGGCTCTTCATAATAAATAAGTGATTGATCAAACTTGTTGGATAAGTAAGGATCTAAGGTTAGTTGACCTCTTCTGATTGATCATTCTCACAAAGCTTGCTCTAACAAGAGCTACTCTAACAAGAGCTACTCTAACAAAAGCTACTCTAACAAAAGCTACTCTAAAAAAAGCTACTCTAACAAGAGTTGTTCGGACCAAGCCTTAAATGGTGAGAGTTTGCCTGACAAGATTCAAAAAAAGAATTATCAGGAAAGAGGTTTCTTCCCGATTTATTATTCAAGATGTGCTCCGGAAATATTACAGACTTCACAGTCAGGGTCACAACACCGGTCTTTTTCATTATCCTCGCCTTCGAATTCGGATGCCAGGGCTCTTGTGCTTTCGGCAAGCACTGCGGCATTCGAAAGGGAAGCTCCTATCATGATTGCAGAAAAGATGTTTTCTTTAGGGATACCTTTTCTTTTTGCAACCCGGATATGCATCTTCAGGCAGTGTTCACAGCGAATGGCAGAAGCAACCCCTATGGAAATAAGTTCCACGGTTTCGGGGTCGAGGTTCTTGAATTCCCGCATGATTGAATTGTCATAGAGAGTTTTCGGGATGAAGATTTCCGGCATATCTTTCATGAAATTCATGATATAAGGGACTTCACCGTACTGTTTCTTGACATCATCAAGGAGTTCGGGGACAGCTTTATCAGGATCCTTTTTTAAAATTTCTACAATGTCTTCCAGTTCCATACGAAACCACCAGCATGCATTAGATGCTAAAGCCGGATTCAGAATGTCACTTTAAGCTCCCGGCTTTACGAATTAAAGGATGAGTGAATGCACAAACCCAATAAAAATGCAAAGTGGGCAAATCCGGGTCAAATTGCAAAACCAACGTCCGATTTAGATTTGATCTTTATCAATATATAATTTTTCATTTTTGACCGGGAAATATTTGCAAGCTCCGAAAGTACGACCACTTCGTCAAACTCCAGGTTTTCGAGCCTCTCATGGTATTCGTCATAGGGCAGTTTGACCCTGAGCCCATTAAGCTGCATGGTAATGGGAGCCGGAGACAGCACCCTGTTGATTGCAGGGACCTGGTTCTCGATTTCCTTCATAACCCTGGCCGGCAAAACGGCAAGGGGATCTTTTGCAAGCTGCTTTCGGATCTTGTCTGCGACCTTTCCGATTTCCTCGTTGAGCGTATCCAGAGCGTCGGTTTCATTTATATGTCTGAGTCGGTGGGAAACCCTGCCTATGCCCCCAACGTAAAGGTCTGCTCCGGGAACGTCTTCGGTCTTCAGGTCCGGGCCGCCTGTGACCACAATAGGGATCTCGATACCCTCAAAGAGTTTGGGCTTCTTATTTATGATGCAGTCACTGAAGGACCCGAAGGTGAACACCGCAATGTCATGTTCGTTGATCAGCTTTCTCTCGTAGTCCATGGAAAGGGAGACTCTTCGCCCCATCCCCCGAGCAAGCCCGATCATGTTGGTATTGGCTCCTGGATGGCGGAGGTACTCTGCCACGTCGCAGGCAGAGTGAGGAAGGTGGTGAGAGGCGAGAGTAGGAGAAACAACTGCTATTTCAACTCCCGTAAGGGAAGCCTCGAGCAGGACCCCGAGCAACTCGTCGGAAAGCTCCTTTACAAGGTGCACGTCCTCCTCGGGAATAAGCATGATCAGGTTGACTTCGGTCCCGGTAACCACTTTCTGGATTATGTAGCCTCCAAGGTCTTCCAGCAGTTCCAAAATAAGCCCGTGCTTATGAACCCCACCGGTGTAAAGATAGGGTAGGAATATGGACGTCATTTTGTTTTCCCTCCTGCCAGTAATTCTTCAAGCATTGCTCCTGCTTCTTCGATCCATTCCTTTTCCATGGCTTCTTCGGATGCCACGAAGACAAAACGGTTGCCCTTGAACAGGTGGTAGCGGACCCTGAACCCTTCGGGAGTCGCACGGATTGCAAAGTCCACAAGGTCTTCGTGCAGGGTGTGCCTGGGATCGGCCACAATCATATTTCCGATAAACTCGGCTTCTTCCTGGGGATTGTCCGAGTCCACGGCAACTGTCCAGCGGTCAGGCTGCCTGATGTTCGCCTTCCCGTGGCGTGCCCAGAGTTTCTTGAGAAGCTCCGGGATATACCGTTCTTTTTTGATAGAAATAACGACCTCGTGGGAAGCTCCTGTTTTTGCTTCCACGTCAGCCATATCAAGGGTTGTAACCTTCGTGCCTACGTCCCGGAGAATGATTGCCATCTGGAAGAGAGAGTCTTCCGGCCGCAAAACAACCTTTATCCTCCCTATTGCGGGCCCGAGCTTGAGACTCGAGAGGTTATCCTCGATAATCTGCCTGTAAAAGGCCTTTTCCGAATCAATTGCCGATTCAACAATAAAGGTCTCAAGCGCGTCCATGCCACCTCACTCCTCCACATAGCCGGAAGCAAGCAAGGCCGCCCCGACTGCCCCTATCAGGTGGGAGCTCTTTGGCACAAGGACGTCGATCTTGAGAAGGTCTCCGAGAGCTTTCGGAACCCCTTCGATCAGGGACGAGCCCCCGACCAGGATAAGGGGTTCTTTTACGTCCACTTCCTGGAGCTGCTGTTCGAAGATCTGCTCGACCACACTGTAGCAGGCTGCGGCAGCAACGTCTTCCGGGACAGCCCCCTTTGCAAGGGAGTTTACCAGGGACTGGATCCCGAAGACTATACAGTAACTGTTCATCGTTACTTTTTCCTGCATGCCTTTAACTGCCAGGGCTCCGAGTTCCGTGATGTCCACGCCCAGGCGTTTCGAGATCATCTCAAAGAAACGCCCCGAAGCTCCGGCGCAGATCCCTCCCATGGTGAACATGCCAGGGATTCCGTCGTCTACGGAGATCGCTTTGTTGTCCATCCCACCGATATCAATAACAGTTGCAGGCCCTGTCTGGCAGTCTGCAAGGTAGACCGCTCCCTTGGAGTTTACCGTGATTTCTTCCTGGATCAACTGGGCATTAAAATGGTCTCCGATCAGGAAACGCCCGTAACCCGTGGTCCCGAGAGCCTGGATTTCGTCCCTGGAAACCCCGGCTTCTTTAAGAGCAAGGGAATACGCTTCTTCGGCACTTTCAAGGACTTTAGTGGTGGGCACCCAGCCCGACCCTATGATCTCGTTATCTCTCATAACCACGGCTTTGGTCGTGGTGGAACCCGAATCAATGCCTGCGGTCAGGCCTGTCTGGACTTCCCTTGCCAGAAGGTGCCTGCGCCGGGCAACGGTTGTCAGGGCTTCCAGCCGGGTTAGCAGGGTCCCGGCAGTGGTCCTTTCGGTGAAGGAATAGCTGATTACGGGGATATTCGAGTGCTTGTGGATGTACCTTCTGACCTCGTTTCGGACAATCGCTCCTTCAGCGCAGCGGAAACAGGTTGTAATAAAGACCCCGTCCACGTGGGTTGTGCCTTCTACAACGGCTTTTGCCCTTGCCATCATGAGCCGGAGGTCCCCACTGGCCACCTCAAGCCCGAACTCTCTGCCTATGTTGTCCAGGCCTGCAACATCAATTTCGGGGTACACGAACTTTGCGTTTACTTCAGCGGCAGCAGCTTCAAATTCGGGCTGTACTCCGGAATATTCGGAGCCACAGGACACCAGCGCAATTTTGACAATTCCGGTCTCTTCACTCATTTTTCTTCCTCCCGGGGCAGTGATTCCAGAAACGCTGCGATTTTGTACATGAACTCCGGGGCGTTTTCTTCAGTTTCAGGGTACCTGAGCTCAAGGATAGGGATGTCTTTCGAGCGGACAATGTACTTCATAAGTTCGTTTGTGCGGTTGCAGCCCACACAGCCGAAGTTCACGGGAGGTGCCTCAACAATGATTGCTGCTTCCGCGTCTTCGATCAGGGGACCTATAAGGGCCATCCTCCCCCTTACCCCGGGAGGGACCTCAACGGCAGCATAGCGAAGCCCGACTTTCGGGTCTTCGGGGGTGATATTGACAGGGGGTGAGTCAAGGCTTATGTTCGTAACTTTTTCGCGCACCTGGTTCATTACAGCAAGGGGTTTGTGCCCGAAACGCTCCACCAGGTCAGCCAGGATAAGACTGTTTACAGGATAAATGAAAACTTTTGCCAAACACACTCACCTCGCAAGTTCCGCTTCAATGATCCGTTCTAACTCTGATACTTTAAGTTTGTCCTTTTTAGTCGGGCTTTCTTTCACGGGTCCTTTTGCCTCCAGTTCATCAAGGGCAGCTCCTATGGCAGGGAGCATCCGCACTTCTTCCCGGAGGAAATGAAATCCGGGTCTCGGCCCTCCACCCCGGGATGCACGGCAGCGCCGCTCGTCTCCTGCAGGGAACCCTCGGTCCTTAACGAAAATATGGTTTTTGTCAAGTTTCCGGATTTCTTCCGTCACCATCAGGACATCTTCGGCAGGCCCGGTCACGATCAGCCCGAAACAGGTTTCCTTTACCGTGACAGGAAACTCTGATTCGTAAATTTTCATGGCTGCATCTACAGGCAACACCTTATCCGAACTGATTACAATGACCTTTGTAATCTCTTCCTGTTTAACGTCTGTCATTTTCCGTCTCTCCTAAGCTTGCGGGAGACTTTACCTGCGGTGAAATCCACCTGTGATAAAATTCACGCGCGTGAACCTACTCGCAGATATTGTATTCACATAACTGAATTGATAAACGGGTTTATTTACGTATAGGCCCATTTTGATGAGCGTTAACTTACGTATAGCTTCACTTAC
>DUKH01000001.1:16967-23379 GCA_013329415.1 Methanosarcinaceae archaeon
CGTATAGCTTCACTTACGTATATTACGTCTCCTTCCCTGACGCCCTTCAGTTTCTCAGGGTCAATAATCCGACCAATGATATTTGTTGAGGAGAACTTTTCCCCGGTAGGACCGAAAAGGTCGTCATCCACAAGTTTTACCCCGATGTTTCCCATCCTCTTTGCCGATTGATTTGTGATTCCGAATTCTCCGGCAAGGACTTTGTCCCTGGGGCTGTTTTCGGGCAGGATCTCTTTGTACTTAATGGCTTCTACTTTCTCGGCCCTGAAAAGGTAGGTATTTTCATAGACCATGCTAACAAGCAACTGCCCTACGGTTTTTGTTTTGAGTTCCAGGGAATGACGGAAAAAGTCCACTGACTTGGGAGCCTTTTCAGGATAGAGTTCCACTTTTACGAGTTTTGACCCGGGCACCGCAAAAGCAGTAACCTTAGCATCCCCGAGGATCTCGAGAGTGGTCGCAGGCTCCTGCCTCACAATTACAGCGTCTTCTTCTGTACATCCTTCTCTTACCAGTTCCACTCCTATGGACGAAAGTAGGGGTTCTACTTCTTCAAAACTGTGACCCAGAAGGGCAAGCTGAGGCGGAAGGCTCTCTACCGCAAGTTCCTGCCCTTTCTCGGCAAGTTTCACGAGTTCCAACCCCTTCGTCACATGCCCTACAACAGAGTGTACGAGACTGGAAGGCCTGTCCTCTCTTGAGATGTAGACCTTACCTGTCCCGTATCCTGCAGTCCTGACCGAAACGGCACCTTCTGTCCGCGGTTCAAAGTTTTCGTAAGGAGCGACTTCTTCCCGGAGGGAATTATCCGAAATAAAAGAACTGGCTACATAGTCAACTTTCAAAACACCTTCCCGGGACAGGGCATAGAAATGCTCCGCGCCCTGGGGGGCGTTTCTGGAAAGCTCAACCTCAAAATAAGTGAATATGCTTGCTCCGCCTTCAAGAGGAGTTGAAAGGTCGCTTGTGCAGGTCTTTTCTGCAAGTTGCTCCCATTCGATTACCGGTTCTATGTTCAGAATGGAGTCATCTTTTGAAAGCCGATTTAATAAGTTTTTTCCACCTATGACTTTTGCAAAAATCCCCTCTTCAGGAGTTCCATATTCTGCAGCATGTCTTTTCCTGGAAATGATCAGGTGTGTGTTCCCCGGATCAAATCCACCGGCTCCGAACACAACATCAAAAGCTTCAAAACTTCTGAGCCCGCGCTCTGGCTTCAATTCGGCTTCAAACGGCCCGAAAGCCAGAGCTTCCGGACCTGCCCAATGGACGTTTTTCCCTTCATATTCTTTGAAGTTTTCAGCCCATAATTTTCCGGAAGGAGAATCGGAATCTTCAAGTTCGATCCTGAATTTCCCTTTCGTTGTGTTGATAGCGTATTCAGTGATGACTTCCTTTTTCCTTTCAGCGGTCATTTTCAAAATTCCGATCGCTGTACCGGCTCTATAGGGAGCTTTGGAAACTATCAGGGCGTCTCCAAGGGTAGAGCCTGCAGGCAACTTGAATTGCTGCCCGTTCACCTCTACGCTAATCTGTTTACTCGTAATCCAGCACCTCATCTTAGTATTTTCCATACTAAGAGGGGAAACCACATTTATAATTCTTCTGCAGCCTTGAGCTTTTCTTCATCCGTAAGTTGAGACAGTACGGAATTAGGCACTCCGAGATCCACGATCTTTCCATCGCGCATAAGGGCAACCCGGTCACAGATTTCATTTACAAAATCCATATCGTGGGAGACGACGACAAAAGTCTCTCCGACTTCATCTCTGGCTTTAAGGATTGAGTTTGTGACCGCAACCTTTGTAATCGGGTCCATTGTCCCGGTAGGCTCATCCATGATAACGATTCTCGGCTCCTTGATAAGAACCTGGGCAAGTGCAATCCTGTGCCGCTCCCCTTCGCTCAGTTCATCAGTCATCTTGGTTAAAACGGCTTTTGCCTTGTCTTCATCGAATCCCGCAGCCTTAAGGGTCATAACCGCTTTCCGCACCCCGAGTTCGAAGGGCAGGTCCAGGCTGATAGACTCAGTCAGGTTGTCGACGACGGAGCTGTGGGTGTAGAGCCCGTATTCCTGGTGCAGGAAGCCCATGTACTTTGTTGCCCTGCCTTTGTTGTCCACGCCCAGCTTGGTCATGTCCACCCATTGGTCTCCCACACGGACTTCCACTTCTCCTTCGGTGGGGGGTAAAATTCCCATAAGGATCTTGGAAGTGGTAGTCTTGCCTGCGCCGCTCACTCCGACAAGCCCGAAGATTTCGCCTTCTTTGACGTCAAAGGAAATTTTGTCCACTGCCCTGACAACTCCGCGGTCCACCGAGATATAGCGCTTTGAGAGGTCTCTTACACGGATGATGGGTTCGCCTACTATGGCATTCTTTTCCTGCCTGACAATGGATGCGCTCTGCATGAAGGTTGCGGAGACTTCAAGGGGATCCCCGGTCATGGTGACCTCCCCATTTTCGAGCAGGATCGCTTTATCTGCCAGCTGTTCGATAACTTCGGGCCAGTGGGAAGTCAGTACCATGCTCATATTATAAGTATCAACTGCCCGGATTACAGCTTCATGGACCAGTTTTGCGGTCAGAGGGTCAAGGGTCCCTGTAGGTTCGTCTGCAAGCAGGAGCAGGGGATTTCTAACGAGCTGCCTTGCAAGCACTACTCTCTGCTTTTCGCCTCCGGAAAGTTCCCTTGCCACATGCATCATGCGGTGGCTCAGGTTGACCTCTTCCAGGAGTTCAACTGCCTTTACTATGGCATCTTCTCCCTGGTACCCGATTTCGTTCAGGGAGTTCATGACATTTACAAGAACCCTTTCGTCCCCGTAGAGGGCAAAGGTTCTCTGGAGCATGATAGCAATCCTTTTTGCAATATCTTTCCTGAGAGGGTCGTAGAGAGAAAGTTTTACAAAATCCGCTTCAAAAGCCAGGAGTTCCTCGCTGCAGACCGGGCATTTATGGCCTACCCTGCTGGGGCGTTCGATATACCCGCATTTCTCGCAGCGGGCAAGGTGGTAGATCACATCTCCGGAAATGTTTTCAAAAGATTCGGTTCCACGTAACACGTGCATGAGGATGGTTTTCCCGGATCCGCTTCTCCCCAGAATTCCGACAACTTCTCCCTCATCGATGGTTAAACTTACGTTTTTCAGGGCCTTGACGCCGTCGAAATCTACGGTCAGGTTTTTGACTTCAATAAACACTGGCATGAATTTTCCTCCGTGAATTATGAGCTGGAAATAACTTTTAAAGGTGGATTTTACCGCCTGTCGGTCATGTTCCACAGAGTATGAATGGGAATTACTCTGGGGGGACCGGTATATTAAACTAAACAATTAATTTCACACATTTGGGCAACAACTAGATAAGATTGAACATTACATAAACATAACGCATTATTTACTCACTGTTAACTCCCAAAATCAAGATCATGAGCCAGATTTGCCTGTATCCGTCTCCTTTTACAGTCCCTGTACCACATCCACAACTTTTATAATGTTGTCAAGCACAAGATCAGCTGCTTCCTTGAGTTTTTCAGGCCTTTTGTCACCCTGTTGGACCGTCATGATACCTACGTCTGCTGCCCTCAGGGCAAGAATGTCGTTGATGCCGTCCCCTACCATGACCACCTTTTCATATTTGATTTTTAGCTTAAGTACGACTTCTTCCTTCATACTGGTGGTTGCAAGGGCAAAGACCCTTTCGGGGGGAATTCCGATGTATTCTGCTAGCTGAGAGAGGGTCCGCATGCTGTCCCCTGATGCGATATAAGTGTCTACTTCCATTTCCCGGAGGGTCCGGACGGTCTCCAGGGTGGTATCAAAGACCTGCCCACCCGTACTGAGCACATAGGGCACGTCCCGGGCCTCCGAGTCTACGATCAGCCCTGCGGCCAGGTAAAAGATGTTCGGACAGCGGGCAGAAACCGCGTGAAGAACTTCATGGACGTCCCCCATCCGGAGTTGCGTTCCTTTTATGATCTCACAGGCAGTTTCCGGGGACAATTCTCCCTTTGAGCAACTAATCCCTATCGGAACCCTGTACTCTTCTATGAACTCAAAAAGGAACATTTCTTTCCTGGACCGGAGTATTGTTTCGTTTTCGGTATTCAGGACAACGAGCCCGCATCCGTTCTTCTTTGCGACAATTGCGGTGCTCTCTATGTTTTCAAGAATACGTCCCGTGACGGCTTCTTTTGCAACCCTGTACATGTGGAGGAGGGTCCCGGCACTGTCGAAGACCACGGCGATTCGTTTGGCCATAGGAAAGGATAAACCTGTAAAATAAAAAAATCTTTGTGATAACGGAGAAGACAGCAGGGAGAAGAAAAATAATAAAAAGAAATTAAATGAGGAGGTGAAAGTTACATTTCGACATTCACACAGCAACATTCGAACTGCAACATTCGAACTGCAATATTCACACAGCAACATTCACATTATTGCTGACCCAGAAACGAAAACTCCTGCAAAAAAGCCGAGAATCGCCCCGCTGTTCAGGAAAGGAAGCCCGGCCTGGGGTTTTCCCTTCATGACAAGGGCGTAGAGGACGAAGTATCCGGCAAGGGTTCCAAGCATGGCACCCAGTACCGGATAGGTTATTGGCCCGCCGTTTTCCATAAAGATACTTGCAGAGACCACCAGCAGGGTAGGCATGACAGCGTCCCCGAACCCCATGAAAAAGGCTTCCCTCTTTTCCCCTTCCGCAAAGTTTTCCTTCCGAAAAGAGTAACCACGCTGTTTGGGGATTACGAAAAGGATGGGGAGTTTCAGGTCCATTACCCCTTCGGCAAGGGTGATCATATGCTTTGTCTTATAGACGGAGAGGGCATCATAAATTGCAAGGAGCAGGAGGAGAACGACTACCGGGATAACGGACATGGAAATCCCTAGAAGGGCACTGACTCCGCTAGCTATGCAAATTCCCACAATGTCAATAACATACCATTCAGGATATTTGTAAAGCAGCACTGTCAGCCCTGCAGAGAGCAGAGTTGAGACCAGAACTTCAAGTCCTGCAAGTGAGGGGAAGAGGGTCAGCAGAGCGAAGAATACATAGTAAAGGGTGCTGAGCACCGCAAAGTATATAAACAAGCTGATGAGCCACTTCATATTCTTTTTTATTGCGATCAGGACGAGCACGGTGAAAGCCAGGATTAGCCCGATGTAGTAGATGGAATGAGATACCTGTGTCGGGTCCTCAAATGCCTGCATTTCATTAATTTCCATAGGTGTGGCCATGAAAAGCGCCAGGACCTGTACTAAAAGGATCAGCCCTGCCATGATAATCATTGGAAAATATGTCGCTAGTGATTGCTTACTGGAAGTCAAGTACCTGTGCTCCTTAATTCTTGACACTATGCCTTTACTATTCCTTTATAAATTTACTGTCTTTCTGAGATATTATTTCATATAGTTAACCGATAAATTCACCATGTGGTCGGAGGGAGGGAGAAGTTCCTCTGAAAAATAATTATGTATTCAGGCATTCCGACCTCTGGTAATGGGGTTTCCCCCTAAATCTTCTTGTTAAGATATGCCGTAACGTATATTTACCTATGCTACCAGTGAAAGTGCACAGGAGATAACGTTTTTGAAATGGATTTCTTCGTGTGACCCAACTTTACAAAAATAGACACTGATCTTCCGAGATATGACAGTTCTTGTTCGATTTTTAGACGTTCTGTGGGAAAGAAATAGAAATTGGGAAAGGAAACATAAATAATTTGTGCAAAAAAATAAATAGCATATCTGTGTAAAAAATAGAAAAAAATAGAAAACTCACGAAATATTTCAGCGAAAGTATTTCCACCAAAAAATTTTAGAATACAGGAGATATTTTCACGGAAATCATGGCAGTGCAGAGAATTTCCATAACGAGTATGTTAGAGGTATACAATGGAAACGAGAGATACCGTATTTTTTGTTGTGATGGTCCTGTCATCTTTCCTTCTATCCTTTGAATGGCTTAGAAGGTTCACGTACAAACCCTCAAACCCCCTTATCATCATTTCGGTTATGATCCTCATCGCGACGTTATCCGCAATGCTGATCTCGATCGATGCCAGGCTCAGAAGTCTCGAGGAAAAGATGGAATCAAAGGACCGTTCCCTCAGGGCAAATATCCAGAGCACGGAAAACAACATCGGAGACAAGATGAATGAACTCGTAAGCAAGGTCGACAACGCCATTTACGAATTCAACCGCAGGAAATACCACTAAGCTTTACGGCAAACCTTTTTTAAAAAAGGCAGGCTTTTTGCGAAATGGGAGCGTTGAGCCCTCAGGGCTGTTTTCCGAGAGCCCCAGCTTCGCAAAATAACTAATTCAGGCGCTTCAGTATTTCCTTTAAGTGCCACTTTATGTAATTCGAAGAGTACGGAGTTTCAGAGTAAGAAGTCCAATAATAAGAAG
>DUKH01000168.1:0-2977 GCA_013329415.1 Methanosarcinaceae archaeon
ATTTCAGATGATATTTCAGATGGTATTTCAGATGGTTTTTCAGATGGTATTTCAGATGGTTTTTCAGATGGTTTTTCAGACAATTTTCCAGTGGTTTTTTCATGTACAGGGGCCGGCTCTCTGTAAGCCTCTCCGTAGCCCTGTTCGGAGCTTAAATTCCTTAGTGACACGTCTTCTATTTCAGAAATGTTGTGAATTTCGGTTTTGATGCTGTGTTCATCTTTTTTTGTCGAAAAAACCACTTCAAAATCAAGCTTGAAATTTTCTTCCTCAAGTTCATTAATACCCGGAAAGGTTCTGATAATCTTCCCGCTTTCCGAAATCTTACGGAGTACCAGGGCTGAACGAGCGGATTTCAGGAGACAGGTATCCTTCAGGGCAATGTGGGCGAGCATCACCTTCGCCCCATCCATTTCCGCTTCTTCCATTAATGCCCTTTCTTTTTCTGAAAATTCGATTTCTGTAGTGGGGATGTCTTCTTCTGTTATTGAAAAGGTTGTTGAGGAGCTTTCTTTTATTGAGGAGTCTTCTCCTGTCTCCGGAACTTCTTTTCTTGCCCCTGGATATGGGAAATCTTTTCTTGCTGGATATTGAGAAGTTTTTTCATCTGGATGTAGGGAATCTTTTCTTGCCGGATATTGAGAAGTTTCTTCATCTGGGTATAGGGGCACTTTTTCACTATTTTTCTCTTCTTTAGTCTCTCTCTCTTCTTCAGCCTCTTCCTCTTCCTCTCTTGAAAAAACCTTCTCCCCTATTATTTTTTCTTTTGTGTTTGCAGTTATGGGTGTGTTTATGGCTCTGAGTGCTTTCAAAACTTCTCCGGGGTCAGGATAGGTCTTGCTTTTCTCTTCCTCCCCGGTTTTGCCTCTGCTAGGTTTGATGCCTGCATTTTTACAGGCATTTTCCACAAGCCCTTCCAGGGAATCAAGGCATTCGAACAGAAGGTCGATTAAAGAGGCATCTAGCTTGAGCTGCTGGGTACGGATTCTTTCTATCAGATTTTCCATTTCATGGGTAAGCTCGACGATTTGCTTAAATCCCATCGTCGCTGCCATACCTTTGAAAGTATGGGCCAGGCGAAACACTATATTCACATGTTCCGTATTTTCAGGGTTTTGCTCAAGTGCAAGAAGTGAATCGTTCAATTGTTTGAGATTTCTTTCGGATTCTTCCCTGAAAATGCCCATATACTTTGACAGATCCATGATCTTTTCCCATTCTATCCTGAACTACAGGAAGTTCTTTGTTTTGCTCTACTTAGCCCTGTTTTTTGTGATTAATTATAAAGTTCAGAAGCATTTTTAGCCAGAAGCATTTTTAGCCAGAAGCATTTTTAGTTAGAAGTATCTTTTATCATGTTCAAGAGTTCCGCCGCCATCCTGTCCAGAGGGAGCACGAAGTCGGCAAGCTTTCTTTTTACTATTTCTCCCGGCATTCCATATACAACGCATGAACTTCGAGCTTCGGCGATAACCCTGCCACCCTTTTTTTGATTTCTTCTGCCCCTTCCGCTCCGTCACAGTGCATTCCCGTCAGGATAAGCGAGATTATTTTCGGGCCGTAAAGAGGGGCAATGGACCTGAAAAGGACGTTAACGGAAGGCCTTGTACCCAGCTCTTTGGGTGTCCGGCTAAGGTGGACAACATCTTTTTCCCTGCCTTTTACCTTTTTTCGGACAATTTCCATATGATAGTCACCGGGTGCAATAAGCACGACCCCGTTTTCCACTACATCTCCTTCCTTTGCCTCCCTGACTTCGAGGGCTGACTTCGCATTAAGTCTCCTTGAAAGGGATGCCGTAAAGCCCGGAGGCATGTGCTGTACAATGAGGACTGCTGCGGGAAGGTCAGCCGGAAGTGCACTTATAAGCTTTCCCAGGGCTCTGGGGCCCCCTGTAGACGTGCCGATTGCAATAACGTTTTTTACAGTGCCTGCAAAGGACTCGTCCCCTGCCTTTCGTCCTTCCTTTTTTATCTTGTCCGGCTTTTCTTTTTCCGGGTACCGCATGCATTCCAGGTTGTCAAGATTGGCTTTTGCTGCGGTCTTAACTTTTTTGCAGATTTCCTTCGCCATTTCAGGAATGCTCTGGCTGAGGACCCCTTCCGGCTTCGGAATTACATCCACGGCTCCGTATTCAAATGCCGTGAGGGTTATTTCTTCAGCCTTTTCCCCGAGTGCGGAAACCATTATCACAGGGGTCGGGCATTCCTTCATTATCCTGGCAAGGGCTCTAAGACCATCAAGTACGGGCATCACATTATCCAGAAGTATGACATCGGGCCTGAATTTTTTGACCTTTTCAAGTGCGTCCTTTCCATTGAATGCAGTCCCTATTACCTCGATTTCAGGGTCTTTGTTCAATACATCCGAAAGGACTTTCCGGATCAGGGCTGAGTCGTCTACGACGAGTGCAGTGACGGTCATCTCAGGCACTTCATCTTAAAGCAGGTCTTTGTCTTGAAGCAAGTCCGCACGGTACTTTTTGAAAAGTGTTTTTTCAATTATCCGATCCAATGACCTTTTTGATTACTTCCAGTACTTTATCGGGTTCAAAGGGTTTAACTATGAAGTCTTTTGCGCCTATTTTTATGGACTCCATCACCACAGCCTTCTGTCCCAGGGAAGAGCACATCACTACTTTCGCCTCGGGATCCAGGTCAAGAAGCTTTTGCAGGGTTTTGGTACCCTCTATATCCGGCAGAATAATATCCATCAGCACGAGGTCCGGTTTCACTTCCTGATATTTCTGAATTGCACATTCTCCATCAGCTACTTCAGCTGCCACTTCGTGTCCTTGCTTTACGAGAATGTCCCTTATCACCATTCGCATAAATTCGGCATCGTCCACGATCATAATCCTTGCCATGTCTTTCCCCTTCTTTTGTAGTTTTTATGAAGCGAGCGACAATTAATTATCTTCTTTCAATTTTTACTATTGCGAGTTCCAGCATTAGCTGTTTTCACTAGTGTTTTCACT
>DUKH01000168.1:3282-7541 GCA_013329415.1 Methanosarcinaceae archaeon
CTAGTGTTTTCACTAGTGTTTTTACTAGTGTTTTTACTATAGTCTCTTTTATAATGATTGTTTTTACGATCAACTATTTTTCTTAATTGCCTCACTTTGCTAAATTTCTTACTGTCAGCAGCTGTTAAGTCATATTTTTTCTTATATTGTCACACTTCTTTTTTTACATCCTGGCTGTGGCATTCACCAATCTCTGATTGAACGTATGAAGTTCTTAATTTATGAAAATAAACAACTTACAATCAAACAACTTGCAACTTGTCCCAGGTTTTGAAAGTGAGACTATAATATATAATTACTGGAATGATTTAGATATAATTGCTGGAATGATTTTCTCGAGGGAAAAATGATGAATTTTCCGATTCGAGGTCGAAAGTGTAAGATATCAGAAGTCTTCGTTGATATCAATCAAAATTTTGTCTAATCACGTAAATAATATGCGGGGCGTACTATATTAAACTTTTTTGATGACTTGTAAACAAGCTACCAACCAATCTTAGAGTCTCTCGTATTTAAGAAAATGGAGTTTTAAATTCTGTTTTAATATTAAAATCATGAAATACGTCATAATAAATAACTTTATATTCTTCTACAGTTTATATAGTACTTTGCAAGTTGGGGTAATTTATCTGTGGTGCCTTAATCCCTTTGTTTTATCCCTTTAATCCCTTTATCTACTATATCCTAAATTCCAATTAACAACACTTCCGATAACTGTGCAAGAAACTATCTGCACAAAATGAAAATATTTACATACTATGAAAATATTCACGTAATTCAGAACAATTGTGTACAATAGCAGTAAAATCATAGTAAATAAGTGTTTGAAAAAGCTGGTTGGTCTTTACTATAAACCAATCTGTACAATCATTTACTCTGGAACAATGTGTTAACCTTTAGAGTTCTTATCTTGAGAGCTCGTTAATCTTGAGAGTTGAGTCATATGTCCGAAATCCTTGTTGTTGAGGATAACTTACTTAACCTTGTGATTGAGGCAGATCTGCTGAAGTCTTTTGGATATGAGCCGAAGAAGGCAAAAAACGGGGTTGAAGCACTTGAAGTGCTTACTGAGGGTAGGGTTGATTTGATACTGCTGGATATGGAACTCCCGAAGATGAATGGTCTTGAATTTCTTAAAATAATAAAATGTGATCCTGAGACCAGAAACATCAGGGTGGTTGCCGTAACAGGATACAGCGATCCTGAAAGTGAACAGCAGTTCCTTGAAGCGGGGTGCTATGCTGTCCTGCCCAAGCCTATAAATTTTGGCATTTTCCGATCCCAGATCGAAGAATTTCTGATCGGTTAAGTCTGGTTTCCAAATCCGGTTCCTAAATCCGGTTTCCAAATCCGATTCCTGAAAGTATCGGAAGAGTTCACGATATCGCCGATTTACCAGAGGTATCAAAAAATTTATGAGTTTTTAAAAATAATACCTGTTGAGATATTCGGACGAAGCAAGCTTTAACAAGACTACCTTGATTATTTATTTTATTCAGTTTATTTTCCCAGCAACACGCCGCTGGGGGGCTTGAAATTTGATTAAGTAGGGTGGAAACGATTTTAAGACGGACAGGTGGAGGCGAAGGTGAAAAAAGATGTTTAAAAACACAAAAATAGGGCATGTGGTAATAGGATTTATCCTTCTTCTGGTTTTGATCTTTTTTGTTGGGTATACGGGTTACAGCGGCATGAATGATGTTGAGAAAAAGACCCGGGCCATTGAAAATATGACCTTTATTATTGATAATATGGAATATGCTGTAATTTCTGAGCAAAACTATATTATTAGTGGAGATCCGGCAGCAAAAGATGGTGTATATACGCATCTGGATCTTGTACCCGAACAGGCAGAAATATCGAAGAACATATATGCCGATTATCTCGACGATGTAAATCAAGGCAGAATGGAGTTTGCTCTGGGGGCTTCCAATGATTTCAGGGCAGAGTTTGATGATTATGTTAAGGCAGAAGAGGAACAGGCTGCTTTAGAAAGTGGGTTTGTTGTAAGAAGGGGAGAAATGTTG
The DNA here is from genome assembly GCA_013329415.1 of Methanosarcinaceae archaeon. Lineage (GTDB taxonomy): Archaea > Halobacteriota > Methanosarcinia > Methanosarcinales > Methanosarcinaceae > MTP4 > MTP4 sp9310u. The sequence goes on from DUKH01000168.1 coordinate 5,310, forward strand.
CAGCAGGTCGAAGAGATTTATCTGGACCAGATGGGGCAGTATAAACAATATGCTGCTGAAGGGGTGTCAAACGAGGTTCTTCTTGATAAATTGTCCAATGCCGAGGATATACAGGAAATTATGGTACTGATGCTGCAGGGCAAAAATGAATATCAGAGCTATGTTATCACCGGGGATCCGCAGCACGCTGAGAATTATGATCAGATTGCAGGGACTGTCATTGACCAGCTTACTGATTTAAGTTTACGCCTGGAAAAGCAGGAAAATATTGATCTTGCAGAGACAGTAATTTCTGAAACCGAGAAAATCCGTGCAGATTTCGGGCGGCTGGTAGTTCTGGAAAACAGGAAAGATGAGGCGGAGGAAAATATGCTGGTAACAGCCAGGAAGGTAGAAACAGTCACTAAGGCGGCCAGTGATGATCAGAGGGAACAATTGAACTCCCTAATCCGCGAGTCTATCAATGAAATCCTCTTGGTAACGCTCTTTTCGGTATTTCTCGGTGCTTTACTTGTTTTCGTGATTTTGAACCTTTACAGGAAGCCGATGTATGAACTACTGGAGGCTTCCGACAAAATCTCGGAAGGAGACCTTACTGTTGAAATCAAGGGCACTTCCCGCAGTGAAATTTCTCTTCTCTCCGAAGCCTTCGGCAACATGGTTGCAAACCTGCGCCAGCTTATCAGGGAAATCCAGAAAGGTTCACTCCATCTTGCGACACTTTCTGAAGAAATGTCTGCATCTTCCGAGGAAGTAGCCTCGGCGTCAAGAAAGATTTCGGATACGGCAACTGAAATCTCGCACGGCGCAGAAGTGCAGACTTCAAAAATAGTGGACATAACCCATGCAATGCAGGACATGACCCACAACATCCAGGAAATTGCCGATAATACCCAGAAAGTTTCCAAAAACACAAACTTTGTAAATGAAACGGTTAACAACATCGGGAATGTTTCCAAAGAAGTCCTGGTAAAAATGGGCCGTATCCAGTCCTCCGTAGATGGGACCGAAGGCGTGATCAAAGGTCTTGACGCCAAATCACGGCAGATCAATGAGATAGTGGCGCTCATTACCGGGATTGCAGACCAGACCAATATGCTTGCACTCAATGCGGCAATTGAGGCTGCAAGGGCAGGTGAACACGGGAAAGGTTTCTCTGTTGTAGCCGATGAGGTCCGCAAACTTGCCGAGGAATCCGGGGGCGCTGCCAAGAATATTTCAGGACTGATCGATGAAATCAGGAACGTTATAGGTGATACTGTAGAGTCTATAGAAGCCAGTAAGGGTGATGTGAAGGTCGGTTCCAGTTCCGTGAAGGAGGCCCTTGAGATGGTCAACGGGATTGTTTCCACGGTCAATGAGATCACAAACATGATCGAGGACGTTGCAGCAGCTACTGAGGAACAGTCTGCGTCCATAGAAGAGATTACCTCTACCATGGAGGACATATCCTCAATATCGGAGCAGTCCGCCGCTGGAACCCAGGAAGCTGCGGCAGCTCTCGAGGAACAAAGCGCTTCCATGTCAGAACTTGCCAGTATAGCCAATGAACTCTCTTTGCTCGGGGAAAAGATGAGAAGAGCCACGGAAAAGTTCAAGCTTGGGGATTCCGAAGAAAGGCCGGAAAACACGGAAGATTAAGCCCCTTATTGAGGAATTGCCATGTTTGGAGAAACAGCAGAACAGGATTCCGAAGTTTCTGATGAGGGACTTCAGCTTGTGGTCTTTGAGCTTTCGGGAGAAGAATTCGGGGTCGATATCATGCAAGTCTCCGAAATTATCCCGGCTCCCCAGATCACCCGGGTCCCCCAGGCTCCGGAATGTGTAAAAGGGCTGATCAACCTGCGGGGAAAAATCATTGTCTTGATCGACCTGAATATCCGCCTCGGTTTCAGCCCGAAGGAGAGCGATGAGCTCTCCAGAATCATTATCGTGGAAGTAGGGGATACTGTCATCGGCATGTTCGTAAATTCCGTGAAAGAGGTCATGAGGCTTCCTCTCTCTTCCATTGAACCCACACCTGAAATGATAAAGTCAAAAATAAATGCCGAATACCTGAAAGGAGTCGGAAAGCTGGATGGCCGGCTTCTCATTCTCCTGAACCTGGCAAAGGTGCTTGGAGAAGAAGAAGTGGAAGAACTCAATCAGCTCTCCCTGCCTGAAGAAACTACCTGATAGTACCACACCTTTTTCCACTCCTTTCTTTCCATCCTTTACTACCCTTTTTCCACT
>DUKH01000193.1:0-659 GCA_013329415.1 Methanosarcinaceae archaeon
GGCCGGCTTCCGTGTCCTTCCGTGTGTTCCGTGGTTATGAAATTTGATTTTTTAATATGTTTAAACTTTCTATTTGCCTCAATTTTAAGAATTAAACGACTAATATTGAATTTAATTCATATTATGCCTCTATTTTGGCATATACTCGCTTTAAAAGTCTTTTAAACAAATTTTTTCGATAAATAACTTTTATTAATCGATATTATTGGAAAATAAAGGATTCTGAGAAAAATGGCATATCCTCAAATCAAAAAATTTCCTGCGCAGAAAGGATTTTTCCTTCTGCGCGGGTATTTTAAGCTTTTTTATGGGTCCGATTCTGAGGAATGTTTATGCTTTTTCCGATACAGTTAGCACAGGCCTCTGATTTTCGTCTTCATAGTCGCTGCTGCAGAAGGCGACGTAGTTTCCGCTTTCCGTTCGGGCTTTGATCAGGAATCCCGTATTCTCGTACTCGCCGCTTACGTACTCTTTCACGAGGCCGGTTACGTCAAGTTCATGGTAGCTGTTGTCAGGGACGTCGCTTCCATTGAGCGTTATTGTTGCGTAGGGAGTGCTGCCCTGAGAGACATTATTCCGGTCATACCAGTCCCCGCCGGCATTTACCCAGGGGGTGTCAAGGCCACTGCTGTTCCAGGTGACGTAATCGGGGTTCCAGG
>DUKH01000193.1:963-12982 GCA_013329415.1 Methanosarcinaceae archaeon
TAATCGGGGTTCCAGGTTTCAGGCCTGTAAATTTCGACAACTGTGTCCTCGGGTCGTTCTCTCCCATCCGGGCAGTACCAGAAGAGGGAAAGGGTCGCATTTTCGATCAACTCGGCATCTTCGTATTCGCTTAAGTCGAACATGACAAGATCCCTGTACGCGCCGACTCCGTCTCTGCCTCCAAGGTCGAGATAACGGACGTCATTGTAAACCGTATCAGGTGAGGCTTCACGGAGGCGGCAATCCTGTACCCCCCAAAATGGGATCTCAGGAGTGCCTTCTTCTACGATGACATTTGAATAGTCGTCATTTGAATATGCTTTAGGGGCATCAATGGCATTGCGTTCGATGAGAATCTCGTTTTTGATTAAAGACGTTCCTGTATTCTCAAGGGAAATTCCTACACTATCGGCTTTGATCTCATTATTCGTTATAGTATGCCCCCCTCTTGCATTAATAACTCTAATTCCAGAAGATGCGGGGGAATTTATCCTGTTGCCGTCGATTTGTACATCATTGCATGTGTTAAATTCAAGGTACCCTCTCAGGTTATTGTTACTTAAGGAAACATTTTTGGCATAGCTTAATTTCATTGCCATTGTCAGCGGGTCTTCTCATACGTTATTGGTGATTTCAATGTTTTGCAGGTTGGAACCGCTTGAACCGGATGCGTATATGATATATCCTGAATAATTCTTGAATACATTATTCTCGATTACGGCATTGAGTTCTGGCATGATATACCCGCCGTTATCAAACACGTTGTTTCTGATTACATTGCTTGTAGCGTGAGGGATAATGGAGATTCTATTCCCGTTGAAGTAATTGTTCTCAATAACGTGGTCGCCGGTGCTTAATGTAACCAGGGCATTTCCACAGCGATAAAATTTATTGTCTTTTATGATGCTGTCAGTTCTGGCGAGTTCTACACCTTTTCTGGAATCGTAGAATTCATTGCCAATAACTCTGAAAATCGGAGATGAAGTCGGGTGTGAGTTTACAGCTTCGTCGGCGCAATCTCTGAAAATATTGTCCAGAACATCTACATGCCTGGTAAAGCCGTCAGTTGTGACTCCTCCCCCGCTGGACACAACAGCAATGTAGTGTCTGCCTTTTTCAAGGAAAGAATTGTTTTTTATTACAATATTGTCACAGGCATTTGTGATGGCAATTCCATAACCTGTCCCGTCTTTGAATACCCTTTTAAAGGTGCTATCTTCTACAGTACAGTCCAGACAGTCAAATAAACTGATCGCCCGGGTTCCAAAATCTTCAATTCCGCAGTTTGAGAACGTAACGTTCTTCGTGGCATAGAAATAGACGGCAGTAGAACTGGTGCCCATTCCGTTCCCTACAAAATCAATGTTTTCAAACCTGATGTTTTCAAGCATTGAGATTTCTCGGACCTTTGCATTCCTCGATGTGGTATAGCTATCGTACAACGGGCTGTCAATTGTGACTGTTGAACCGTCGATGGCAACTATCTTTGCCAGTTCGCCGTTTTTATAAGCTCTTCCTTCATAGGAAACTGTGAAGTCATCTGAAATTTTTAAATAGTTTCCAACATTCAGGCCAGAAACACTGGACAACTTAATCTGTGTAGTCCCTGAGTTGGCATTACTTGCCACCGGGATTGTTGAAGAGGAATAGCCACCGGTACCGGTAGTAAATGCCGGAGAGCTAATGCAGTCAAATACCACTCCTTCATCTCCGATGAAGGTTATATCGGATTTTAAACGAAGTGTACGGTCGATATTATATTCGCCTTTTTGGAAGAATATTACACCGTTATCGATCGCCTTCATAGCCGCTTCAATAGCATCCGCATCGTCTGAACCTTTATAAACCACAGTACCATATTCGTTTGTTACCGTAACAGTTCCACTCACTTTTGATACTTGAACATTTGCTAAATCACCTGATGCTGCTAATGCTGCTGAGCTAGTAGCAACCAGCGTGATAAGGCAAATTATTGAAATCGAAATCAGCTTTCGGGTTCCTGGCTTCAGTTTTAACATTTTATCACCTTGGGTTGGACTATCTAGGGATTTTTGGATCTAAAGTAGATTGATTCTTAGAGGGTATTTTCACAATTTCACGTGATATTGGAAAATTCCCTCTGAATTGATTGTAATATTTTTCCGACTCTCGCTCTACCCTCTTTTATGCGGGGAACAGCACTTTTAGAGGGCATTCGCTCTTAGTACATTCACTCTTCAAAAATGCGAATCACGCAGAAAGTTCGGAAATGAAGCTGAAGCTTCTGTTTTTTGTAATTAGAATCTGTTATGAATTAAATGAAAGTTATATTCACTTTTAGTTTAAAACCTCCTTTTTGACGAATTCAGGCCTTAAGCCAGGTCAACTCATTGAATAAATTTTTATTAATTCTTTTGTTAAATTTCCTGAGTTGACTTTGATCGTTTATGTCATCCTATTATAAAATATTTCTGGTATTATTTTAAATTTTTTTATGTATTTAGGAAGTATTTTTAAGAGTAAACATATTTGTTATTATTTTAAATTTTTTATGAACTTATACAGTATTTTGGAAATTCTGTAAGCCAGAAAAAATTAAATTACTGCACTTAAAATGTCCGATACCCCGGATTTGAGAATAAAAAAGATTTCGTAAATGTGAATCAAAGAACCAGGATTTACAGGCTCTCGAGGTTGAAGGCTTTGAGGGAAAGCAGGCCCCTGCCCCGCCTTCAATAACTACCCTGACAACTAAACCTCGTAGTTAACTCCAGAAATGCCCTGAACTACCTGTGTAAATTCTCCATAGAGTATTTTTTTCCGCCAATTTGAAGCTGTCTTCTATCATTGAGCTTACAGATCAGAATTCTTTTCATAAGCAGCCCGGTTATTCCAATTTTACACTAATTTTTTAGTGGACCTTCAGGTTTTAAGGTTGGGGATGAAGACAGCCGATACTCTCTTCAAATAAGCTTTGCTCTTAAAAAGTAGACCTTGTCCCGGTGTCGCGTCAATAGCCAGGCATTGAACGATTATTAATGATTGTAATCTATTTAATGCGGAATTATTTTTTGGCATAACCCGAGGGGGGTGCCTTCTTTAAGGAATTTGAAGCTGTGGCGAGAACAAAACCCACTGCTAACATACCTCGTTGTTCGCAGCGGGGCGCGCAGAGCAACTTTTATTTTCCTGTCGCATTAATTTTTTTCACTTAATCTCTGATTATTCCCCTTCGAAGTTTTGTCTTAAACGCTTTCTTTTTCTTCTTCCCCTTCCCCTTCTTCTCCCTTTTCCGCACGGTGTTTATGGAGAGCCATCTCTATATTGCTGTGCAGGTCTTCTTCCTTGAAAGGCTTTGAGATATAGCCTGCAGGTTCGGTCATTTTGGCTCTTTCCAGGGTTTCGCTGTCCGTGTAGGCGGTAAGGTAAATTACGGGTATCCCTAAGCGGGCTTTGATCTCCCCTGCTGCTTCGATTCCGTCCATTTCTCCCTTTAATATGATGTCCATCAAAACCAGGTCAGCACCCGTTAGCTCTGCTTTCCGGATTGCTTCCTCCCCTGAAGCTGCGGTGCTTGGTACGGTATACCCCAGGTTCTTCAACTTGTTTCTGATATCCAGGGCTACGATGTTCTGGTCTTCAACAACCAGAATCTTTGCTTTTCCCATTTTGTTACCCCCGTTTTCTTCCATTATTGTTATTTTTGAATCGTTAATTGCCATTTTTCGGTCACCCAGTTCCTCCGAATCGGATAATGAATTTAGTGCCTTTGTTTCTTTAAAGTTCGATGTTTCCTTCGAGCTGTTCCACCAGGGTGTTTACGAATTGCAACCCCGGGGCTGTATCCCTGAAATCAATATTTTCAGGAAATCCTGACCCGTCATCCGAAGCTATCAAAGAGAACTGAGTACTTTACTTATTATTACCATTTTTATTAATTTTTCTGTTCCTACTTATAACTTTATTTTTATTGTGGGTTGCCTGGAAAAGCTTGATAAGGATTTTTCCTCCTTTTCCTCCCGTAAAAGCATGTTTCAGGGAGTTGGAAACAAGTTTTATGCTTTCCACATCCCATTATCACAAATTTATACTTCTTCATTAATGTTTCTCAAAAATATATAACCATTCAGGAAGGTTTAAAAATAAGTTGCTCCTGAGCATAGAGCCCTGGTCTTACCCCGCATCAATAAACCGGTAAGCTACTAATTTCAGTTATCCGTAATATCGATCCTGAACTCCGTCCCTTCATCTCTTTTAAGCTCTATGGAGGCATCTATCTGTTCAACAAGGAGATTTACTAGCTGGAGCCCCAGGGAACTAGTATTCCTGAAATCGATTTCTTCCGGGATACCCGGGCCGTTATCGGCCACAATTAGTGTAAACTGTAAACCTTTTTCTAAAGGCAAGCCCTTTTCCAACGGCAAATCCTTTTTCGCCTGCAAGCCCTGCTCTTTCCTGCATTCGGAGCCTGTCCCGCAATCCTCCGGGTTCGCGGCAAAATTTTCCGTTCCGCAGAGGTTTATGCGAATCTTGCCTTTTTTTCCGGTCAGGAAGGCATGTTTCAGGGAGTTTGAGACCAGTTCGTTGACAATGATTCCGAGGGGGATTGCCGTATCCATCCCCATGTAAATTTTTTCAAGTTCAAGCTCCAGGCTGATGTCCTCTTTTCCGACCCGGTATGAACTGAGAAGATCCGCGGTCAGTTTCCGGAGATAGGCTGCAAAATCAAGGGTATCGATTTCGTCTCCTTTGTAGAGTTCCTCGTGGATAATCGCCATGGATATTACGCGGTTCTGGCTTTCCCGGAAAGCTTCGAGCACTTGCGCATCCCCGAATTTTTCGGACTGGAGGCTGAGAAGACTGGATATTACCTGCAGGTTATTCTTGATCCTGTGGTGTATCTCTTTTTTCCGGACCATTTCGGCTTTTTCCAGAGCTTCCTCCGCCGTTTTTCTTTCGGTGATATCGTGGAGCGAGCCCTGGAACTGTATTGACTTACCCGGTCCGTCAGGGACATTCTGAATTACTTCCCTTACCCAGCGCAGTTCCCCGTCTTTTCTCCTGATCCGGTACTCAAGTTCGGTAAACAGCTCAGGGTCTTCTTTTAGCTTCTTCCTTTTTTCCAGAATAAGCGGCAGGTCTTCCTCTTTTACAAGCCGGGTCCACTCTATCTCTCCGGAAATGAATTCCTCTTTACCGTAGCCTGTGATTTCTACTGCAGCCCCGTGAATGAATACCGTTTTGAAGTCCCTGTCAAACTGGAACCCGATCCCCCGGAAGTTCTGCATGAAAGAGTGGAAACTCTCTTCGCTTTTATGCAGCTTTTCCACTGCCATTTTTCGCTCGGTTATGTCTTTTTTTGCTCCCAGCATTCTACGGATGCGGCCTTCTTCGTCTTTCAACAAAATTCCGCTTTCTTCCATGTAGATATATCCGCCTTCCTTTTTCCTGAACCTGTATACCTCGTGGAACTTCTCTCCTGTCTGAAGGGATTTTTCAAATGCCGACCTTACCCGTCCCCGGTCTTCAGGATGTATTTTTTCGCACCAGTGGTTCATATCAAATTTCTGAAGTTCGATGATATGGGCGGTGTCTTCCGTAACGGCCCCTGCCCAGTCAACGGAACTGGTTTTGAAGTCATAATCAAAAACAATTTGACCTGTCTGCTCCACAGCGAGCCGGTAGCGCTCCTCGCTTCTCTTCAGGGTTTCCCGGGCTTGTCTTTTTTCGGTAACATCGAACATCACCCCGACAATCCCCCCGGGTTCTCCATCAATGTCGATGTAAGGGGCTTTGTTTATGAGGAAGTTCCTGAACCTTTTGGTAGCACATTTCAATTGTGCTTCGTAACGCTGGGTCTTTCTTTCCCTCAGCAGGGCCAGGTCGTATTTTTCATGAAGATGGATAAGGTCTTCAGGAAGCTCATTTATGAATTCATGCAGGGGACGCCCGACTATCTGCTCTTTGGGGATCCCGGCAATTTCCCTGACAAACTCTTCATTGCAGAGCTGGTATCTGTTTTCCCTATCTTTGTAAAATACGGGGGTAGGGATGGCATCGAGAAGCTTTTCCAGGAAATACAGGTTGTCCCTTAGCTTTTTTTCAGCCCGCTTGAGTTCGCTTACGTCCTGCATAACGCAGAGCAGTCCGGTAATCTCACCGTTGCCGTCTCCGAAGGTTGATTTATTGATCAGGAAGTCCCTTGTTTCTCCGTCGACACAGATCAGTTCGTTTTCAAAAATGCGGGTCCCCCCCTTCCGGAGCATTTCTTGCTCTTCAGTCTGGACTTTCCTGGCATTTTCAAGGAAAAACTCCCTATTGTATTCAGGATACTTTTTGAGAAATTCAGGGGCGCCCCTTTCCGTCACTTCCAGGAGTGTAAACCCCAGGATGTCTTCTTTTGGAAGGCCTGCAATCTGCTTGAAAAAACGTTCGTTACAGTCTTTATAGACTCCTTCTTTATCTTTGTAGTATATGGGATTGGGCATCGAATTGAGCAGCTTTTTCAACAATTCAAAGTTGCCTTGCAGGGTCTTTTCCGTATTCTCTCTATCGGCAATTTCCTGGAAAAGCCTTTTATTTGTTGCAGTAAGCTCCCGGGTCCTTTCCTCTACCTGTTTTTCCAGCAGTTTCTGGTGCAGCCGTAGTTTCTCTTCGGCTTTCCTGCGTTCAGTGGTTTCTGCAATCAAAAATGCAACCGAACTCAGGAAATTCAGGTCCTCTTCCGAAAACTCTCTTCTCTTCGTTGAGTGGGCCTCGATTACCCCTAAAGGTTTTTTGGCCTCTCCTATGATAACGCTAATCCCACTTATCAGGCCCTTATCCGTAATAAAGCCGGTTTTTTTGAAGCGGGGATCCTCTCTCAGATCTTTTACTGTAACAGGTTTTCTGGAGAGCAACGTGTACCCTGCCAGGGAGTTCCTTCCGCTTCCGACAACTCCCTTTCCTATGAGTTCTCTACCCGGCCCGAATCCCGCGCGCAGCAGGAAATTCCCATCCGGGAGCAGCTCCATAATTTTGCAGGACTCGACTTCCAGGGTACTGGCTATCAGCCATGTGCTTTCATCCATCAGGGCATGGAGGCTTGTGCAGGTCAGGGCCATTCTTCCAAGTCTGTCGAGCACAACATGCCGTTTTTCCCGGATGTGTAGCTTTTTTTCAATTTCTTTCCGGCTGCTTATGTCGTACCCATAGACATTAACATAGGCTTCTTCGGGAATAGGGTATAATGTTATGAGATAGGTCCTTGCCCCGGCTTCAAGTTCCAGTTCTTCGCTTTTTTTCAGGCTCAGGGCTCTCCGGACAGCATTTTCAATAACACCGGGGGCTTTTTCTCCTTCCCCGATCTCCCAGCTTTCAAGTAAAGGACCTGCAGCCCCGTTTGCATAGAGGACCTTTCCGTTCGTTCCTATCCTGAGTACCGGATTAGGGTTCTTCGAGGGAAAATGTTCCACTCATTTTCCTCCTTTTTTCTTTCATTTCCCCGGGTTTTGGGACTGACAACAAAGTGACTCCCCGGGTTCCCCTTTTCCCGTTTTTGTCCCCTATGAATTCTTAACTCCGTTTAGTCAACTTCAAATCAACTTAGAAAAGTAGTGCAGGGAATTTTATTCCGCCTCTTTTTCTCCCCTTTCCAGCCTGTGTTTGTGCAACGCCATTTCAATGTTGCTGTGCAGGTCTTCTTCTTTAAAGGGCTTCGAGATATACCCGGCGGGTTCGGTCATTTTTGCCCTTCTAAGGGTTTCTTCGTCCGTGTAAGCAGTCAGGTACAGGATCGGAATCCCTAGATGGGACTTGATTTCCTGAGCCGCTGAAATCCCGTCCATATCCCCTTTTAGCATGATGTCCATCAAAACAAGATCAGCATTCGTCAGTTCCGCTTTCCTTATGGCTTCTTCTCCGGTTGCCGCTGTAGCCGGAACCGTGTAGCCTAAATTCTTAAGCTTGTTTCTGATATTCAGAGCCACGATGTTCTGGTCTTCGACAACCAGAATTTTTGCCTTTTTCATCTTATTTCCCCTTTATTCATACTATGTTTCCGGGTCATTGTCCACTTTCCAGAAACTTAATCCTGAAAACCGTTGTTCCGTTCCTTTCAAGTTCGATCGTACCCTCCAGCTGTTCTACAAGGGTATTTACAAGCTGCAAACCTAAAGAATCGGTATTTGTGAAGTCAATGCTTTCCGGAAAACCCAACCCGTTATCCGAAACAATCAGTGTGAACTGATTATATTTGTTACTACTCCTTATATCGTTATTATTTGTGATGTTACTTATACTTTTATTTCCTGAACTTTCTTTTCGGAAAAGTTTGACGTGGATTTCTCCTTTCCTTCCGGCAGGGAAAGCATGTTTCAGGGCATTGGAAACAAGTTCGTTGACAATGATCCCTAATGGGATTGCCGTGTCCATTCCCAGGAATATCTCCTCTACCTCCAGCTTCAGCTTTACGTCCTCTTTCCTTATCGTATATGAGCGGAGAAGGTCTGAAGTCAGTTTCCGCAAATATGCTGAAAAATCAAGGGTTTCGGTATCTCCTGCCCTGTACAGCTCCTCGTGGATAATGGCCATGGACGCCACGCGGTTCTGGCTTTCCCTGAATGCCTCTACCACTTTTTCCTCGCTGAACTGGTCGGCCTGCAGTTCAAGGAGGCTGGATATTACCTGGAGGTTGTTCTTGATCCGGTGGTGAATCTCCTTCTTGCGGATCTCCTCCGTCCTTGCCAGGGTTTCTTCTGCTTCCTTTCTTTCAGTGATGTCATAGATTGAGCCCTGCACGAAGCGGGGTTTTCCGGAAGAATCGGAAATATTCTGGATGAGCTCACAGATCCAGCGCAATTTTCCATTCTTGTGCCTTATCCTGTATTCTCGTTCGATGAGGGTATTCGGAATAGTTCTCAGTTTAGCTGCATCTTCGTAGATCAGGTGACGGTCTTCGGGAACTGTTAACCGGGGCCAGGGGATAGCTCCGGAAAGAAGTTCTTCTTCCGTGTACCCGGTGATTTCTTCCAGAGCCCCGTGCATGAAAACCGGACTGAAGTGCATATCGCCCTGGAAAGCAATTCCCTTAAAGTTCCGCATAAATGAACGGTACTTCTCTTCACTTTCCCGTATTTTTTCAAGGGAATGCTTGAGCTGTGTAATGTCTTTATTTGTCCCGAGCATCCTGTATATGTGCCCATTTTCATCCTTCAGGAATATTCCCCGGTTTTCCACATAAATACAGCTCCCATCCTTCTTTTTGAGCCTGTATTCCTCACAGTACCTTTCTCCTGTCTCCAGGCATTTTTTATATGAATCGACTGCTCTTTTACGGTCATCGGGATGTATGAGCCCTTTTAATCCCCTCAAACTTACTAACTTTTTGAAGTCTTCTTCTTCGTAATCCGTAAGCTCTTTGATAGCTCCCACCCAGCCAATTTTATCTTCAAAGATGTCATAATCGTATACCAGCTGCCCGGTCTGTTCGGCAACGATGCGGAACCTTTCTTCGCTTTTCCGCAATTTTTCCGTTCCTCGCTTTCTCTCCGTGATGTCTTTTATCACCCCGATCATCCGGTATACTCTGCCTTCCTTGTCTCTCAAATAAGTCCCGCAATCTTCCACATAAATATAGTTCCCTGAATTTTGTTTGAACCTGTATTCCTGGCAGAAACTCCTCCCGTTCTTAAGGGCATTTCCAAAATGTGTGACTGCTTTTTCATAGTCCTCAGGGTGAATGTGCTTTTTCCAGAGCTTCCTGGACGTCAACTTATGGATTTCCTCATGGGTGTAACCGCTAATGTCCTCGATGGCACCTGCCCATTTCACATGGTCCGAATCGATGTTAAAATCGTATACTAGCTGGCCGGTCTTCTCTGCCGCTATGCGGAACCTTTCTTCGCTTTCCTGAAGTTTTTCCGCGGCAAGTTTTATCGGGCTGATGTCCTTTATTACTCCTACAGCCTTGCGGATCTGCCCCTCTTCGTTCCTCAGGTAGATGCCGCTGTCTTCTACATGGAAGTAGCTCCCGTCCTTTCTCCTGAACCTGTATTCCACACGGAAGTGGCTGTCTTTTTCCCGGGATTTTTTGAGTTCTGCAAGGACCCTTTCCCTGTCTTCGGGATGGATATGCTCAGCCCACGTCTTCCCATCGAATTTCTGGAATTCCTCTCTGCTGTACCCGGTAATTTCGGTGATAGCGCCTGCCCAGGAAAGTATATCATTTATGTGGTCGTGTTCAAAGACAATCTGGCCTGTCTGCTCGGCAGCGACCCTGAAGCGTTCCTCGCTTTCCGCAAGTTTCTTCTGGGCAAGCTTTTTCTCTTCAATGTCTTTGATAACTCCAAGTGCCTTGCATACGTTTCCTTTTTCATCTTTAAGATAGAAACCCTCATCTTCCACGGTTACGTAGCTTCCGTCTGCCTTTTTGAGCCTGTACTCTTCAAAGAAATCCCCTCTTTCTTTTCTGCACTTTCCATGAGCTACTATCACCCTTGCCTGGTCTTCGGGATGGATCAAGCCGAGCCAGCCGTTGGCGGTGATTTCCTGGAATTCCTCAAAGCCGTATCCGGTAATTTCGGGGATTGCCCCCGCCCATTTAATTGTCCCTTTCTTATAGTCATCATGATAGAGGACCTGTCCGGTATGTTCTGCAATCAGGCGGTATCTTTCTTCACTTCTCTCAAGCTTTTCCCGGGCAAGTTTCTGTTCCGTGATATCTTTAGTTAACCCGAGGACTCTATACACCTGTCCTTTTGCATTCTCAAGAATAACCCCGCTGTTTTCTATGTAAAAATAGCTCCCGTCTTTCCTTCTGAACCTGAATTCCTGTTTGAACCTTCCCCCTCTCTTTAAATACCCTTCTACATTTTTGAGCACAGACTCCCGGTTTTCGGGATGGATATGTTCCGCCCAGACCCGGGGGGTAAATTTCTGGAACTCCTCAAAACTATAACCGGTAAGTTCCTTTATGGCTCCTGCCCATTCAATTTTTCCTTTTTCCAGATCAAGGTCGCATACAATCTGCCCTGTCTGTTCAACTGCGATGCGGTACTTTTCTTCGCTTTTCTCAAGCTTTTCCCGGGCAAGTTTCCTTTCAGTTATATCTTTTTTCACTCCAATGACCCTGTAAGGAAGCCCGTCTTCGTCTTTCAGGACAGTTCCGCTGTCTTCCACGTAGAAATAGGTCCCGTCTTTTCTTCTGAACCTGAATTCTTCCTGAATCTTATCTCCGGTCTCCAGGGCCTTCTTTATGTTTTCTACCACTCTCATTCTTTCTTCGGGATGTATGTGTGAAATCCATTCGTCTTTTCCAATTTTCTGGAATTCTTCAACGCTGTATCCCGTAAGTTCCCGGATAGCTCCCGCCCAGTCGCTTATCCCCGTAACGATGTCGTAATCGAACACAAGCTGCCCTGTCTGTTCAGCTGCCAGCCTGTACCTTTCTTCGCTTTTCTCCAGTTTTTCACTGGCAAGCTTTCTTTCAGTAATGTCTTTCAAAGTCCCGATAATTCTGTATGTCTGCCCCTTTTCGTCTTTCAGGCAGGCCCCCTGTTCTTCCACATAGATATAGCTCCCGTTCTTTTTCATGAACCTGTATTCTATATGGTAGTCCGTTCCTATCTCCAGATATCGTTCATATGCTTCCCATGCCCTTTTCCGTTCTTCCGGATGGACATGCCCGATCCAGAATTCTGCATTGACTTCCGGGATCTCTTCGAGAGCATATCCCGTTATTTCGGGGATTGCTCCCGCCCATCTGGTTTTATTGTTTGCTATATCGTGGTCGAATACGAGCTGCCCGGTCTGCTTTGCAGCAACGCTGTACCTTTCTTCGCTTTCGAGCAGTTTATTCTGGGCGAGCTTTCTTTCGCTTATGTCTTTTATTACCCCGGCAGCCCTGTAGACCTTCCCATCCTTATCTTTTATGTAAAAGCCGTTGTCCTCTGCGTAGAAGTAGCTCCCATCTTTTCTCCTGAACCTGTACTCTTTATAGAAGTCTTCCCCTGTCGCCAGGCATTTTTTATAGGTCTCAACAGCCCTCTGGCGGTCCTCCGGA
>DUKH01000192.1 GCA_013329415.1 Methanosarcinaceae archaeon
TTCGGACATATCAACTTCGGACACATCAACTTCGGACACATCAACTTCGGACACATCAACTTAGGACGCATCAACTTAGGACGCATCAACTTTGGAACACATCAACTTGGAACACGTCAATTTTGGGACATATCAACTTATTGAATGTGTTAACTTATATACTAAGTTGGCCATGGAAATAAGACAATTCAATTTAAAGCAGATAATAATAATTCTCTAACATATAGTTTTTGTTACTTAAGATAATCCCGGCTCAAAGTCCGATTTTTTGCTTCAGCTATTTACTGTGCCGGACTTTCTTCCTGTTTTTTTCAGGCTTTTTCCCTACCCGGGAATATTTTTTCTACCCTGTCTTAAGAACTAATTCTCATCTGTCCTGCCCGGTAAACTGTTTTTGGAACTGTCCCGTTTTTCCCGACTGCCCGACTCTCCCTCGTACCCCCCATATCTTTTACTTTAAAATTACTTGACCATTACGATGCTTCCGGAGTTTTCTCCAGAAGATTCCCCTGGCTTAGCCCTTCGGGTCTTAAAGATCTGCAGGCCCTTTCTCCGCGTTCAAAGCGGAATGAGCTTGACCCTTCCCTTGCTGACTTCAAGTCTGAACTTTCCGTCTATGTAGGCTTTTGAGGCTCCTTTTCCGTGGATGAGCAGTTCTACCAGGTCTTCCGGTTCGTCTATATCCGTGCCTGCGAGGAAGGAATCGTAGATTTCCAGGCTCTGGCAGGCTTCGGTAGCTATCGAACAGTGGGACAGGAAACTTGAGCCGTAGTATTTAACCTGGTAGAGGGGGGGCTTCCTGATAAAGAGGACATTTGTTCCCCCTCCCTTCCCGGGAGCGATGCAGACATCCTTTTCGGTGGAGATTATTTCCTTTATATGTTTGGGGGTGAGCAGGGGGAGATCTGCCATTGCGATCAGAACCGGTTCTCCTGCCTGTTCCAGATAAAAGTTAAGGGCTTCGTTCAGCCCATTTTCATCAATAAGCACTCTGGCTTTTTCCATACCTTCAAGCCCGTAGCCTGAAGTGCTGAGAATATCGATTTTTTCGATTCCGGCTTCTTCAAGGGAGGCTATGACCTGGTTCAGCATGATTTCGACAAATTCTTCCCTTTCCTCCAGGCTGAGGACAGGGGACAATCGAGATTTTGCACCGGCTTTCTTATAGGGAATTACGGCTCTCATCTTTACTCCTGCTGCTTCTTCGTTTTTGTGGTGCCGGGAATTTTACCTTATTTCTTCGGTCTTCTTATTCCTGGCTGCCTATTCCTGCTTTTTTGCAGCTCGGGACTGTTTCCTGGCTGCCCGGGCGGGGTTCGACCGGCCTGTACAGGGTGTCCCGCTGCATCGGGATTCTTCCTGCGCCTTTTATCATCCACTCAAACTCTTCAGGCGACACGTATTCCCCGTGGCTGCCTCCGGAGGCTGTGGAGATCTGGTCTTCCATAAGGGTTCCCCCAAGGTCGTTGGCCCCGCAGCGCAGGGCTACATGAGCCAGCTTTTTCCCCAATTTTACCCAGGTGGCCTGGATGTTGTTGACGTGGGTGTGCAGGATAACCCTGGAAATAGCAAGGAGCTGCAGGTCTTCGAGCCCTGTGCTGGAGAACTTCCCGGATGCAAGCATTTTTTCCCCGATCCGGTTATTGTAGGGCAAAAAGGACATAGGGATGAGTTCGGTAAAGCCGCTCGTTTCCTGCTGGATCTCCCGGATGGTAAAAACGTGGTCAAGGCGCTCTTCCAGGGTTTCAACATGCCCGTACATGATGGTTGCGTTGGTGGAAATTCCGGTCTTGTGGGCTGCAGTTATGGTGTCTATCCATTGCTGGGTGCTGATCTTGCTCGGACAGATTATTTTCCGGACCCTGTCGGAAAGGATCTCGGCCGAGGTCCCGGTAAGGGAGTCAAGCCCGCTCTTTTTCAGTTTTCGAAGGGCTTCTTCCACGGACATGCCGGAAATCCCTGCCGCATAGTTCACTTCCATCGGGGACAGGGCATGGATGCACATCTCAGGAAACTCGGCTTTTATGGACTCTATGATCTCAAGATAGAACTCCATGTCCGCTTCCGGAGTATACCCTCCCTGCACGCAGACTTCCACGGCTCCTGCCCTTTTGGCCCATGCGACCTTTTCCAGGATTTCCTCGACACTCAGTATGTACCCGTCCCGGGTCCTGTAAGCGCAAAACCCACAGGTTCCGACGCATTTGTTTGTGATGTATATGTTCCTGTTTGCTACATAGGTGACCACGTCGCCCACGGCAAGGGCGCGCAGTTCATCGGCAAGCGTGAAAAGCTCGAAAGGATTTCCCTCAAGCAGGGTAAAGGCGTCTTCTTTTGTACATTTTCCCCGGTACGCCCTTTCAATGACGTCTTCGGGGATTGTCGGTCTTTTACTGTCCATCCCGATCATTCCTATCCGTGTTTGTCTAATCTGTTTTTTCCTGTAAGACCCGGGGCTTCTTTCCTTTGCCCGGGTTCACTGGAGCGTTCCGTATCCGGCCGTTTTTTTCCTACTGGAGGCTGCCAGCTTATTCACTCCGCTGTAAAGGGTATTCCTCTCTTTAGGGACCCTGCCGGCCCCGTGGATCATCCATTCCAGTTCTTCAGCCGAAATTAGTTCTCCGTTATTTGCCCCTGCTGACTTTGAAATGCTCTCTTCTGTCAGGGTACCGCCCAGGTCGTTGGCTCCGCAGTGGAGGGCAAACTGGGCAAGTTTTTTCCCGAGTTTCACCCAGCTTGTCTGGATGTTCTCGACATGGGTATGGAGAAGGATTCTGGAGATTGCGTAAATTTTCAGGTCTTCCGTTCCGGGGGTGGCGTACCTGCCTTCTCTGATCATTTTTTCCCCTATCGGGTTGTTGTAGGGCATGAACGGCAGGGGCACGAATTCGGTAATGCCCCCGGTTTCCCTCTGTATCTCCCGGATCGTAAGAATATGGTTAATTCTCTCTTCCGGGGTCTCAACGTGCCCGTACATCATGGTTGCGGTTGTGGGAATCCCGGTGGCATGAGCCTGCCTGACAACATCAATCCATTCTGCAGTCCTGAGTTTCGAGGGGCAGATGATTTCCCGCACACGGTCTGAAAGGATTTCGGCTGCAGTCCCGGGCATGGTATCAAGCCCGCTTTTCTTGAGCCTGGATAGGGCTTCTTTTACCGTGATTCCGCTGATGTGGGCGGCATGGTAGACTTCCATTGGGGAGAAAGAGTGAATGTGCATCTCGGGGAATTCGGCTTTTATGGATTCTACAATATCCAGGTAGAAGTCCAGACCAACGTCAGGCAAAAGTCCTCCCTGGATGCAGACTTCCGTGGCTTTCGCGTCTGCGGCTTCTCTTACCTTTGACATAATTTCTTCAATGCTGAGGACCTTGCCGTTGTTTGTCCTGAACGCACAGAACCCGCAGGTTCCGACGCAGCGGCTGGTGAAATTGATGTTCCTGTTCACAACATACGTGACCTCGTCGCCCACGGCAAGGGAGCGGAGTTCGTCTGCAAACCTGAATAGTTCGAAAGGTGGAGCCTGCAGGAGCAGGAGTGCGTCTTCCTTTGTGTTTTTTCCCTGATATGCACGTTCGATAAGGTCGTCCGGGATTCTGTTGTCCATTTTTACTTCTCCTCATTATCATTTCCGGATTTTCTTCTGTAACCTTCCCTGTCTGAAAGCTTTCCGACCAGCCCGCCTATCCTGGCAGAATACCAGTCCTGCTTTACGTACTGCGGGTAAATTGGCAGGCGTTCCCTGAGGGGGATGTCCCCGAGTTTTGCCTGCAGGTCTTTTACGTCCGGCCATTCGGCTTCCGGGTTGATCCAGTCAATGGTAAGCGGGGAAATTCCTCCCAGGTCCGAAACCCCTTTTGTGATAAGGACTTTCGGGTCGATAAGGTTCGGGGCCACCTGCACGGCAACGTCTGCGGGCAAAAGCTGCCTGGCAAGGGTTACGGTGTCCATCATCTCTTCTGCCGTCGGCTCGGGATGCTTTTCCATGGGGGTCCCGGATTTTGGGGCAAAGTTCTGGATGATTACTTCCTGGATGTGCCCGTACTTCCCGCGCAGGGCTGCAATCGTCTCCAGGGACTCGATCCTGTCTTTTCTGCTTTCGCCTATCCCCACAAGCAAACCGGTGGTGTAGGGGATACGGAGCTTTCCTGCTTCCCGGATTGTTTCGATTCTCCTCTCCGGGTTCTTGCCGGGGCAGTCCCTGTGAGCTTCGAGGACCGCAGTGGTCTCGAGCATGAGCCCCATACTGGCGTTCAGGGGTTTTAAGGCTTCGAGTTCCGAGCGGGTCATGACACCTGCATTCGTGTGAGGCAGGATTCCGATTTCGATAGCGATTTCGGAGAGCCGGATGAGATAGTCCAGGGTAGAAGAATACCCCAGGGCTTCGAGCCATTCGCGGTATTCGGGCAGTTCTTCGGCATATTCCCCGAAGGTGAAAAGAGCTTCCGTACACCCTGCCTTCACCCCGTTTTCAAGGATGGGAATTACCTCTTCGGGTTTCATGAGCCTGGCTTCGGGATGTCCGGGGTCGCGCCTGAACCCGCAGTAAGCGCAGTGGTTCCTGCAGACGTTGGTTACGGGAATGAATACGTTTTTCGAATAAGTTACGAAAGGGGGTTTTTCCTGTTGAATGGTAAAACACCTGCCAGCTAGGGTCTATTACTTGATCTATTCTGGATTTATTCTGGATT
>DUKH01000197.1 GCA_013329415.1 Methanosarcinaceae archaeon
GATAAATAGTGGACGACCAAAATTCTATCGGCCTACAAAATACTTTTTTGATTAAGATTCTAACTTTTCCGTGCCGCGCAGGAGAAACCGTATCTGGATTATTTCCTTTAGCCCCGAAAACCTTTTTTCAATTAGATGGTAATGGTTGCCTCCGCCAGCTTGCCTGGCGGCCCTCATCAAAAAGAAATGAAAAAGAGATCTGAAAAAGAATATTTATCCGGTTGTATTTGATTCGGTTTTATTTGTGCCCTTGTCGATTTTTGGGTTTGTGTAGGAAATTAGGCTCAATATCCCTTATCTGATTGGAAGAAATTAGGTTTTTTAAAAGGAGCTTTGTAGTATATGAAAATGAATGCAAAGGATGACTAGCAATTTTCTCTTGCTACTCATGTAGGGAGAGCTTGATATCTTGGGATAAAAGGCTGCTAAATATGACTAAGTTTGAGAAACAATGAGAAATTAATTCCCTTTATTACCAACTATTTTTTTACTAATTTCTGTTTAACTGTTCATGAAGGCATTTTTATTTTAATAATTGTTTCGTTTCTCATTGTACACATTTTAATATTAGTTATGTCGATTCTTCTATAAGATAAGTATGGATGATATACACGCAACAGAAGATGATTATAAACAATTTCTTCTCGAATTCTTTAAACAGAATTATGAAGAAATTCGACATAGAGAAACAATATTGAATAATTTTCTATCAATATTTGGATCTTTTTTAGTAGTTGGAGTAGTGTACTTTATAACTACCCAAAGTCTCGATTCTTCTACATCGTTATTATTTGTTATCTTTATTTTCTTATTGTCATTAATGGGATACTTACACTCGGAGCAGGTTTGTTCCCAGATAACCCATCTTCAGTTATGTATAGTTTCAATAAAGACTGAAGTTGGTTTTCGTGACGAGTATAAAAGTTTCACTGATAATGATAGTGGGTTTTTAAAAATAACAAGAGTTAACAAAAATTCTAGCCGCTTTTTTGGGTTGATGGCTCTCACTTCTCTATTAACTGCTTTCTATCTTTTATTTAAAGTAGATTTGTCTCTTTGATTTAAGGTAGGGACTCAATGAATAAATATTTCCTGTACATGTACTTCAAAAATCAAATTATGTTGAAGAGTAATATTTTATAAAAATGTTGTAAATCAACAAACAATTTTGGGGGGACACCTTTTTAAAAAAATTCAGTTCTATTTTTGCAATCTTTAACTCTTTTCAACCAAACGAAACAAAACCGATGACTATCTAAACTAGCTTTAAAATATAATATTTTATACCCCATGATATAACGGTTAAATCTACAGACTTTATAAATAAACCCGAGAATAAGAATGAAAACCTGTTTCCTGCAGCGAAAAATGTACCGGAATTCTTTTGAAGACATAAATCCGGAACTCTACGTCCTGTCCCTTTCCAGGTTCTGCGAGGACCTGGGGTCCGGGATGCTGGTGGCCCTTATCCCCTTATATATCGCTGACCTTGGGTCATCGTTTTTTACAGGGCTTCCCCTGGTCGCAAAAGCAGGGCTTGTGACTGCGGTTTTCGGACTTTTCAGTGCGATTACCCAGCCCCTGATCGGGCGTTTTTCTGATAAAATTGATCGCAGGAGGCCGTTTATTCTCTTCGGGTTGATCGGGCATACGTTTTTTTCCCTCCTCTATTCCTTTGTGACCGGCTATGAGCAGCTGCTCTTCATCCGCCTGCTCCAGGGCATAACCGTAGGGGCAACCATCCCCGCAGTCATTGCAATGGTCACCCACATATCTTCTCCCGAGAACCGGGGAAGAGCCGTTGGGATCTATACCACCATCCGGGGGGTCGGCTTCGGGCTCGGGCCAATCGTAGGGGGGGCAATTGCCAGTTATTACGGTTTTGAAGCGGGTTTTCATTTCTGCGCTTTCCTGGGCATTGTGAGCTTAGTGCTGGTAAATCTTTTTGTGAAAGAGACCCGCTGTCCCCCTGAGCCCGTTCCCGAAGAAAGCAGCGGAAACGGGCTTGTCTCTATCTATTCCCTTGCAGGGGCCATGCTCATGATGATGGTGGGGATTATGATGATAGTCGCTCTCCTCCCCGAATATGAGGTCCGGCTGGAAGCCTCCGAGTTTTCCCTCGGGGTTGCCGTTTCAGCCTATATCTTTGCAAGGCTCCTCTTCCAGACCCCTCTCGGGAGCCTCTCCGACAGGATCGGGCGGAAGAAACTGATCGTAAGCGGGCTTTTCCTGAGCATTCCCCTGGTTGTGGTCATGGGTTATGTCACGAGCGTAAACCAGCTCATTTTCGCTAGGGCTCTCCAGGGCGTCCTCGTAGCTTCCATTGACACCCCGGCTATGGCTCTTGCAGCCGACCTTTCCAACGGTTCCTTCACCAGTTCGAAACTCAGCATCATCACCACAGCCCAGGCCGCAGGAATGGCCATCGGCCCAATATTCGGGGGTTTCCTTGCCGGATACGTGACTTTTGTCACCCCGTTTTACGCCTGTGCCCTCCTCATGCTCCTGGCAGGTTTCGTGGTGATGAAAAAAGTCGAAGAGCCCGGAAGAAGCTGAAATTTTGCATTTTTTACCTGGATTTTTTGAATAAAAACTATTGTCTGGCTCTGAATCCTTAATTGTACCCCATACAACCGGAACTGGTCATCCCGCGTCGTTCTTTTCCACGGGCGCCGAAGGCGGCCGGCTTTTGCAGAATAAAGAGTAGAGAGATTAAAAGAAGAGAAAAAGGCAATAAAGGGAGTTGGAAGATAAGATAAAGCAAAACATAAAGCCTTCTAGGCAGCCTGTAAACCGGAATGAGTGGAAATAAGAATCAAATACAGTTTGTAATAATGTTGCTTTTTCATATCTCTATATCGCTTCTTTTTTGTGAGGGCCGCCAGGCAAGCTGGCGGAGGCACTTTTTAACAATCTAATTGAAATACGGTTTTCTGGGCGAGTGGAATATTTTTCTCTGACCTGGCGAGCATTCCTCGAGCTTACAAAAATGAGGAAAACACAACTTTTGGGAATTTTGGAACAACATCAACCAATTAATGAGGGAGCACCAAAAACATATAAAGAATTAATAATAACTTTAAAAGTTGGATGTTGCTTTGTACAACTAGCTTTCGGGATACAATTATAATGATGTGAGGGTAGATGATGTAGAGGATAAGTGGGACAATGCCTCCTCACTACAAAACGCCATGCAGCGCCGATAGTGTGAGAGTAGATGATGTAGAAGATAAGTGGGACAATGACAGAATGGGGTCTTCTACATAGTTGCCATATTTTGGATGATCATAACGATTGGGCTGGTGCTCTGAAATATTCACATGACATTCTAGGTTACACTACTTTTGGTTATAATATAGTGAGATGCGTGGACGCAACCTAAAAAGCTGGATATATAGATATGAGATTAGCCCGGTTCTAGTTATAATTTAGTAGAAATACAAGATTGTAGGGATGATTTAGTTGGCTGGTAATGTAGGGAACAAATTCATAATTATAGCATTTCTCCTGATAATCGCTTTAGTTTCATATATATCTCTTCCCATACTCATCCCTTTTATATTTGGAGGATCAGCAGCACCGCTTTTTGTGATACACAACCATGATGATAAGAGTCATGAAGTGACAGTTGAAGTATTTGATCAAAATAACAACTCGATAATAAACGAAACACACACTTTAGAACGTAGAAGTGATTTTACAAGATCTCGTCCTTTAATTGTAAGGCTCCCCTGGGAAGATATAGAATATACATTTAAGGTAACTATGGATAAACAAATTACAAACGTAACTAAAGTGGAAATTCCAGATCGTAAAACTTCAGTAAACATACGTTTATATTATGAAATTATCCCTATTACTATAACGACTGTAAAATGGATGTGAGAAAAATACAATATCATAACTCCCTTCTTTCCACAGGTGACTTATACTTTTGTATTAATTTTCACGATACCTATTACTACTATTCAAAAATAACATCCAGTAAAGGGTTTATCAGCGGTACTCTCATTCCAAATAAAAAAACAAAAACACAAAAAAATAAAAAATAGATGAAAAATATGGAGGAAATTGGTAGGAGGAAAATTCGTTTTTTAGCACAGGAGTTTTTCGATGGCGTTATCTTTTCTTGACGATTTGAGGTTTGAGTTGCTTTTTTTAGTGGATTGAATTCAGTGGTGGATTGCTTTTAGTGGTGGATTGAATCCAGTTGATCTGACACGTTTTTGATCGTTTTTAGTGGTGTGCCGTTTTTTTAGTGGGTTGAATTCAGTTGATAGGACTCGAAGTTAGTGCCGGATTCGAGTATGAAGGGTTAATTGTCGGGAAGGTTGGCTCGCAGGTTTGATAACCTGCAAGTCCTTTCGGCAGATGTGGTTTTAGTGGTTTTGGTGGTTTTATCGGTACTGTTTTTTCCGGTCTTGCTGGGTTTATTGTTCTCATCTTTTTGTGGTAGTTGAGGCAGCAATTCTCTTAGCAGTACCTCTGGTTATGGTAGTCGCTTCTCACTCGACCCGGATCTTTTTTCCGGCTTCTTTTTTCAGCTTCGGAAGGGTGACGGTTAAGACCCCGTTGTGGAGTTTGGCGCTTGCTCCTTCTTCGCTTACGCCTTCCGGAAGGAGGATTTCCCGGTGGTAGCGGGTGTAGGTGCGCTCTTTTCGGATGTAGCCTTCCTTTTCGCTATCTTCTTCTTCTTTTCCGTGGCCTGCACTGATTACCAGGGCATTGTCTTTCAGGCTCAGTTCGATGCTTTCTTTCTCAATACCTGGCATGTCAGTCGTGACGACCACTCTGTCATCTTCCTCCATCACATCTGTGAGGGGGGATAAGACATCTCCGCCTACCCTATTTTCAAGAGCCGGGAAAGCCCTGAACATCTGGTCCATATATTCCTGCATTCTTCTGATCTCATCAAACGGGTCCCAGGTGTATACTTCACGTGGTGTTCTTTTGATTGGCAGTTTCATTTACGATGTCCTCTGTATTTGATTTCTGGATAATTTG
>DUKH01000034.1:0-4655 GCA_013329415.1 Methanosarcinaceae archaeon
TCTTCTCTTTTCTTTTTTCCCTTCTTTTTTTCTTCTCTTTTCTTTTCCCCTCTCTTCTTTTCCCCTCTCTTCTTTTCCCCTCTCTTCTTTTTGTTTTCCTTTTTCGCGAACTTTTCTTGAAAATATCCGGTTTTCTTTTGGATACCGATTTCTAATTCGAAACTGACATTATTTATAGAATCCAACAAATAATAATATGTATTAGGTTTATTTGAAAACTGAAGATGATTTGTCGTTTGAACAAAATGCAGAACATTTCCGTATAGCGGTTCAATAAAACCGCTTAATCAAACATCTCTATCAAACAAATCAATGCATATTTAATTATACAGTTCTCGCAGAAAAACCGGATTTTCCTTTGTGGATTTTTCTTCGTTTCGAGAAGCAAATGAAGTGAGGGTTTACTGCGGCAAAAATTGATCTTAAATTGATTTTAGAAGAACCTTAAAAGGGGTTGGAAAATGCGAATTCTTGTACTTTACTCAGGTGAACTCGGAAGAAAAGTGATTTTGAATCTGATAAACCCCGGGGAGTTCTGTGTGTCCTGCGGGGAACTCTGTGACCACTGCAGGCAGGCCAGGAAGTCCTATGCAGGGATGATTGTGGGTATCCATGAGTTTCCCAATGACCTCCCTACCTTTATAGAGGAGCCAGAGCAGTATCTTCCTCAGAAGCTGCCGGAATGTGACCTGATTCTTGCGATCGGGATCCACGCCGACCTCCTGATAGCCCTGCCTGAAGTGGTGAAAAAGACCGGAGCAAAAGCCGTAATCGCACCTTCCGAGGACTCGAAGGCCACCCCTGCGGGGGTGCTTGAACAGCTCAGGAAGGAACTCGAAGGCATGGGTGTGGAGTTTGAGGGGCCAAAACCCTTCTGCGCCCTTGAAAAAACCGGAAAACCCCTGATTGATGCTTTCGTGGACATGGGTTTCGGAAAGCCCGTGCTCAGGATCGAACTGAGCCCCGATGGAAAAAGGTTTATCGGGGCTGGTGTCCTCCGGGATGCTCCCTGTGGTTCTACCTGGTTCGTTGCAAAGAAGCTCAGCTGGACCGAAATTTCCGAATATAAGGAAACCATCTCAGGTGCTCACCACTCCTATCCCTGCACCGCCAGCATGGACAGAGATCCCCAGATCGGAGATACCATCCTGCACAAGGCCGGATATATAATCCGGGAAACCGTGGAAGAAGGGATGGAAAAAGCAAAAAACGAAAAGTCCCGGCTCGAAGCTTTTTACGGAAAAGGAGTTGCAGGCTCAAGTTACTGAAAACCGGGTTTAATAGCCAGGAGCATGGTTCTGATAGCCCGGTACATTGGTTCTGATAGCTAGGAGCATGGTTCTGATAGCTTGGTACATTGGTTCTGATAGCCCGGTACATTGGTTCTGATAGCCCGGTACATTGGTTCTGATAGCCCGGTACATTGGTTCTGATTCTCGGAACTATTAAAAATGCTGGCGAAGGAAACCGGATAAGAAAAAATAAAGTGAAAAAGAAGAGGAGTATTTCAGGGCTGGGCCTGGAAATAAACTTCTTCATAGGGCTGGACTACCACAAAGCCTTCGCCTTTGAAGGCCATCTGGATGGACTCTCCGCTGCTCCGCCCGACGAAGGTCTTCAGGGAAACGTCAGTCTTGATTTCCGGCTCCAGGTTCCCTGACCAGGCTACCGTTGCGTTGGGGTCGGTGCATACGGGGAAGCCTCCCGTTACTTTGAGGGTCAGGGGATCATGGTGCGTGGTGATGGCGACCATGCCGGTCCCTTCGAGCTTCACGTTGAAAAGCCCTCCTGCCATCATGCCTGAAATCCTTTTTATCATCCTGATGTCCCAGCTGATTGAGGATTCGAAGGCCAGGAGGTCGTTTCCGTTTACAAAGATCGCCTCATTTTCAAGGTTCAGGATCGAAACTTTCTTGCCCTCGTCTGCCAGGTAGAGTTTTCCCTGGCCTTCGGCTTTTGTGAGGCATACCCCTTCTCCTGTAAGGGATTTTTTTACGAGTTTACCAAGCCCGTGCTCGAGGATTCCTTCTCTTGTAAACTTAATCCCGCCTGTATACGCTACCATGGAACCCCGTTTGCTCCAGACCATGCCGTCAAGGTTTACTTCCAGCAAACGGTCGCGTTCCAGTTCAAAAACTCCCTGCCCGAGATCGCGTTCTCCCGTTTCACTTACAAAGTCTTCAATTGAATATCTAATGTTTTTCACCTCTAAAATATCGTTTTTTATTTATTAATCCTGTTTCAGGTTTAATTCTTTCGCACTGAAGTACATTAATGATACTGTCATTTTATATACTTCCGGGTACTGCCATATATTATACAGCAGTATCCTTCTTACTGGCTTATGAAAAGGTGGAGAATTTTCTGATTTACAGGGGTAGTAGCTTATGAAACCAAAAATTGATTCCACGAGTTTCGGTTTGATAACTGTCGAAGGAAAGGCTTTTGAGCACGATATCCTGATCCGTCTGGACGGCCGGGTGGAAAAGAGAACTAAAAAGCTCTCAAAAGCCCTGTACGGGACCTCTCACAAAATCTCGCTTGAAGAAGCCGAGCATATTTACGAAGAGGGCACGGAGAAAATTATTATAGGAACCGGACAGACCGGTTTTGTGGAGCTTTCGGATGAAGCCGAGGCCTTTTTCAGGAAAAAACGCTGTTCGATCGAACTTCTCCCGACTCCCTGGGCAATTGAACGCTGGAACGAGCTCGAAGGCAAGATTGCCGCAATGTTCCATGTGACATGCTGAATCCATCCGGACCTTGCTTCCGAATCCGGCCGGACAATCTGCCGAAAGCATTCGGACATTACTTCTTGATCAATCGGACAATACGGAGTCTGGCAATACGGACCTCACAGAATTAATAGAACCGGATGATGGATAAAGCAGGAATCGAAACAAGTCAAAGGATAAAGGCAAAAATGGGCTTGGGATAAAGCAGGGATCGAAGCAAGGTACAGAATTAGACAAAAATAGGGTTGGGAGGGATGGAGGTTTTATTAATTTCTAAAACCTCCTTTTGCAGTTACATTTTACACGCGCAGACGTATATTTAATTAATATTTGTGCAGTTACATTTTACACGCGCAGACGTATAATGTTATATGATTTAACTAATAATTTACCAACATTCTAATGTTATATATATCTTATCTTTTTTTACACAGTTTGCGGGCAGAAAACTCTGCCAATTCTTTCATCCAATAACTTCTCGAAGGCTCTGTATTCTGTTTTTATATGCGGTTTAGGGTTTGTGTGACTAACAAACAATCATAATATTTTCATAACATCGTGACATTATTTATACAGTTTGCATTTTCATATTAAACTTTGTTTACTTTTTGTGAGCCTGTTCCTTCAGGGGCTTATGCATTCTCCCTCCCACTCGAAAGCTGTTCCTCCCCCGAAGTTTTTCAGGTTTTTTCCAGGTGTACGCTCAACTGTGGGAACGGAATTTCGATTCCTTCTTTCCTGTACGCCTCAAAGATGCCTGCTGTCAGTTCGTTCTTGACGGCCCAGAAGTCCCCTGTGTTTGTCCAGGCCCTGAGTTGAAGGTTCACTGAGGAATCGGCAAGTTCCGTGGTGACAACTGCGGGTTCGGGTTCTGTGAGGACCAGAGAGTGCCCCTTCATAAGTTCTATAGCTACTCTGATAGCCTTTTCCAGGTCCGAGGAATAGCCGACCCCCACATCCACCGAAACCCTCCGGGTTGGCATGCGAGTTGAATTTATAACCGGGCTTCCCCAGATGAGCTTGTTCGGAATCGTTATGTACTGGTTGTCAGGGGTCAGGAGTTCGGTTGCCATGATCCCGACAGCCTTTACTGTCCCACTTTCCCCGTTTACTTTCACGTATTCCCCCATATCGATAGGGCGGAGAGCAGCAATCCAGACCCCTGCCGCCAGGTTTGTCAGCGTGTCCTGCAGCCCGAAGCCCAGGACCAGCCCCACCACAGCCGAGAGACCGATGACAAAGCCGTTTATGTCAAACCCGAGCGTTCCAAGGAACGCAAATACTACTATGATGTAGAGCAGGATGCTCAAAAAACGGGTAAGGAATTCTACAACAAGCTCCGGAAGCTTTGTGCTTTTCATTCCGCTCCTGAACATCGATATAATAACCTTTGCGATCACAAACCCTGCTACCAGGACAATAATTGCAAAAAGCAGCGTAGAAACTGTCAAATCCGTATAAGGTATAGTCTGTTCCATTATTCCATTAGCCATTTTATACCCCCTGCTTGTGGTTCCGGTCGGGACAGGAACCGGAAATTTGTATGTTGTTTTGAATTCTACTTTTTAATGATTTAATTTTTCTGTTCAAATGTTTAATTTATTTTAAATAATTTTTTGGTGAAATTATTATTTTAGACACTAAAATTATACGCTTAATGATATAAGTATCCTTATTCCGTATATTTATCTGTTATATTTTTATTGGCCCTTTCCCGGTTTTCCTCTCTTTGTCTTCATTTCCCCCTCATCCTGTTGAGGGATCTCTCCCTGCTTATCCCCCTCTCCCCCTCATCCTGTTTTTCTCGACTTGTTTTTTCCCTGCCGTTTCCCCCCTTAAATCACAAATAATCTTTCATAGAAGAAGTTATAACATAGATAAGAACTGAAAAGTTCACAATTCAAATCTTAGTGGATTCAA
>DUKH01000034.1:5018-15937 GCA_013329415.1 Methanosarcinaceae archaeon
GATTCAAATCTTAGTGGATTCAGAATCTCTTGATAAAAATTCCTATGGATTCGGATGCTTATCAAATACTTATCAAATAGTTAGCAAATACTTATCAAATTCTTATAAACATGTCTGGAAGGCTCGAATTGAAGTGGATCAAAAAGCTCTTCGGAAAAAATGAAAGTTCTCCTGCAGAAGTAGTTTCAACGGAACTCGGTTTCGAGGAACTCCCTTCATGGCTGGACGCCCGCTTTCGTAAAATCTCTTCGGAAATAGAAGCGGAAGCTTCCGGGATTTTCCGGGACATTGAAACTTCTCTTGCCGACGTAAGGGAAAGCAATGCCAGGCTTGCCGAAGCTCAGGTCACGGGGGACTTTGATCTCCGGGCTGTAAAGAGGGCAAAGAGCAACCGGGAGAACATGATGAAGCAGGTGGGAATCCTGCTGGATAAAATCCGTGTCCCGGAAGTTTTCGATGTCCGGACTCTCGATGAGTTTCAGGAAATGGCTATGCAGAGCCTGGACAGCTGCGTGGAGAATATGAGCAGGAGTTTCCGTTATACCAGGGTTGTTTTCCCCCGGGAGTCGAAAGAAGTTACTGACAGCCTTGCCAGGCTGGGACAGGTCCTAAAAGTCCTTCAGGGGCTGCTTGCCGGGCACAAAAAGAACTGGAAGCTATCGATGTGGCTTTCGCGAACATAAAGGGAATTAAGAATTTATCAGCCTCGGTAGAATCCGAAGAGCAGGGTATAGGGTTGAAAAGGACAAAAATCCAGGCTCTGGAAGATGAAATTGCCGGGGTGGGTCAGGCTCTTGAAGAATTCAGGCAGGGGGAAACCTGGCAGAAATTCCAGAACCTGCAAAAAGAAGTTGCTGCTGCCGAAGGCCTGGTAAAAAAAACCGAATCAGGGCTGACTTCCCTTGTCCTCCCTCTTTCGAACAACCTCTCAAGGCTCAAAAAATTGCACGAGACCGGAAGGTACACCCTGAAGCCGGAAGTAAAGCAGCAGGTGGAAATTTGCCTTGCCGACCCGACAGTTGCAGATCCGCTATTTTTCCGGGAGCTGCAAAAAATCCTTGAAGACAACGCCCTGGACCTGAAAAGCCCCAAAAAGGAAAAAGCCCTTGCCCAGGCAAAAGCCGCCGAATCCGGGCTTGAGACCAGGAAAAAGGAATACCTTGAAGCCGTGCAGGTCTTTGAGGAAAAGAAGAAGGAACTTTCCGGGCTGGACACAGGAAAACTTGCGGAATTGGAACATAAAGAGGCAGAGCTTCGGGACAGGGTCAGGCTCCTTAAAGAGGAAATCGAAAATTCCGAAAGAAAGCTTACCGTTTTAAAGGAGGAACTGGAGTCCCGGAAAGAAGAGCTGGTGAAGAATGTTGCCGTAATCGACAGCACTGTCAAATTGCGGCCAACACCTTAATCTTTTTTGTGAACTTTTGGGAATGTTCAGCTACTTTTTTTCTGACTTATTTTTCTGCTATACTCATTTTCTGATTTATTTTTCTGCTATACTAATTGTTGATTATTTTCATATTGGTTGTTAAAACCAGCCATCTTTCTGTGTTGAATATGAAACGTGAAGAAATCCTTTTCCTCTGGCTCGATAAAAGCAGCCCGGAAAAGCCGATTGAAGCCTTTATTTACCGGTTACCATGAACAAAAAAATGTCCCGGGCCCTTATCCCCATCTTTTTGATGCTTATTTTACTGTCGGGAGCCCTGGGCCTGGAAGCGGGTTTTTTCGAACTGCAAACTGCCAATGCGGTTGAAGTAATTCAGAATGGGAGTCCTGAAGCGGATCGAAGTCCCGGGGTCTCTCCGGAAGAAACCTTTGAACAAACTGTGGAGGAATCCTCATTAGTGGGGTTTTTCTCTAAAGAGGGTTTTTCTAAAGAGACTTTAAGCCCTGCCCGGAAAAAAAATCTCCACCGACCTGCTGCGGCTGAGAGATGAGCGCTACCTGCCTTCCGGGGAGACGCCTGAAGCTTTCAGGGGTAGAATGGCAAGATTCGGGCAGTTGAGACCTGCAGTTTCTTCTTCTTCTTCTTCTTCTTCTTCTTCTTCAAATACTTCTTCAAATACTTCTTCTCCTTTTTTTTCTTCGGAACTGTTTGTAAATTCTGGGGCGAGTTCAGGGGCCGGGGATGCGGGGGAAAAGGTTCACGTCTATGTATATCTGGAAGCTTCCGCAAGCACCCATGTGCTTGACCCTTACTGCGAGCTTGAAACGTGGGACGAGGCCAATAAGGTCGCAGCGGCCTGGGTCCCGGTGGATGCCCTTGAAATGCTGGCTTCCCTGCCGGAGGTAACAGGGGTCAGGACGGTCATACCTCCGGTTACCAGGAGTGGGAGAGTTTCCACGGAAGGGGATTCTATCCTAAATTCCTCCACGCTCAGGGACCTCTACGGGGTAAGCGGGGCAGGCATTAAAATCGGGATCATTTCGGACGGAGTTGACAGCCTTGCGGATGCCGTGGCTTCCGGAGACCTCCCTGATAACGTGACCGTTTTGAAAAATTCTTATGGTGGTGACGAAGGCACGGCCATGCTTGAAATCGTCCACGACATAGCCCCCGGGGCGGAGCTTTATTTCCATGATTGCGGAGACAGCAGGTACAAATTCAACACCGCTATTGATGCCCTGGTCGATGCGGGGTGTAAGGTTGTCTGCGACGATATCGGGTGGCTTGAGGAACCTTACTTTGAAGACGGGGTTGTGGCGTCTCATGTGGCAGAGGTCATAAAAACTCACGATATCCTCTACGTCAGCTCGGCAGGGAATGCTGCAGAAAGCCATTACCAGGGGATGTATTACGATGCCGGGAACGGATGGCACGATTTTAGCGAGGGGCAGGGAGAAGTGAAGGACCTGCGGCTCAACATCTCTCCTGTCGAAGAGGTCTGGGTTTTTCTTGAATGGGATGACCCCTGGAGGCAATCGGGCAATGACTATGACCTCTACCTGGTAGACGAAAACAGTTCCGAAATAATTATGGACAGCATCGATACGCAGGACGGAAATGGCCTGCCCCTGGAATCTGTCCTGTACAGCAATGAGGGGAGAACAACCCTGAACGCTTCGGTCCGGGTCCTGAAAAAGTCCGGGGAAGCCAGGGAACTGGAACTCTACATTTTCTACGCTTGCGATATAGACCCCAGCTACCTGGTAGCCGAAGACTCTATCTACGGGCACCCCGCGGTCCCTGAAGCCGTGGCTGTGGGGGCGATAGCTGCCGACGATCCGGGGTATGATGATATAGAATATTTCTCGTCCAGAGGGCCGGTTACCATTGCTTATCCTTCCCCCGAGACCCGCTTGAAAACCGATGTCGTCGGGATCGACGGGGTGAGCATCACAGGAGCCGGAGGGTTCGGGGATTCTGGTGGGGAATCTGCCTGTTTCTCCGGGACAAGTGCGTCTGCCCCTCATGTTGCAGCCGTTGCGGGCCTTGTCTGGAGCGTTTTTCCGGAGAAGTCAGCCGCGGATATCAGGAACTTGCTCTACTCTTCAGCCGTTGACTCCGGGACCCCCGGCTACGATCCCGTATTCGGGCATGGCAGGGCTGATGCTCTCCGGATGTATGAGCTGGCAGCCGCAAAGCCCGGGACCTTTGCCGTGAACGCCAGCGGGGGTGGAGATTTCCTTTCGATTTCGGATGCCGTAAACAGCAGCAAACCCGGGGACACCGTCCTCGTGTACCCGGGCACGTATACGGAAAATTTGGATGTCCCCCGGAACCTGACGATCTGCTCGGTTTCCGGAAACCCCGAAGATACCGTAATCGAAAGCGCAGATCCCGAAAAACCGGTCTTCCGTGTGCACGGAAACGCATCCCGGATCAGCGGGCTTGGAATTAAAGGTTCGGGCCAGAACTGCGGCGTGTATCTTGAAAGCGTCCGGAACTGCACCCTTTCCGACAGTATGATTTCGGACTGCGCCCCCGGAGTCTGGCTTGAAGGGTCCTTCAACAATACGCTTTCCGGAAACAACATTTCAAACAATACTGAAGGGCTGAGGCTCGCGGCTTCTTTCCTGAACCGAATCCACGAAAACGAATTTGAGAACGATTACAACATCAATGAATCTCTCAATGAATCTCTCAATGAATCTCTCAATGAATCTCTCAATGAATCTCTCAATGAATCTCTCAATGAATCTCTCAATGAATCTGACGCAGAATACGGGCTCTCTAATTTTTGGAACACTTCCTCGGAGCTGCCCTATCTTTACAAAGGAGGAGTTTATAGCAGCCGGCTTGGTAACTTCTATTCGGATTACGGAGGGGCTGATTCCGACGGAAACGGAATCGGGGATATCCCCTATGGCAGTGACCCTTATCCCCTTATGGAACGCCTTCCAGCGTATACCCTGTCCTTTGCGCTTGGAAGTGCGGTTCCGGAAAAAGCTCCTGTCTCCATTGAAGGGGATGTCCTGGAATTCGAAATCCACTCTACAAGGGCCTGCAATTTCAGCTGGATGCTAAATAGCCTGCCTGTGCAGGCAAACGCTTCCGAAGCTTCCGCAAAGCTCACCGTCAACACCAGCGAAGTCCTGGGAAGTATAGGGGAAAGTGATCCGGTCACTTCTTTCATTGCCGGGTACAATGTCACGGTGCTTGCGGAAAACGGTTCGGAAACCCTGCAGCAAAGCTGGGACTGGACTGTTTTTCCGACGGAGGAAGAAAGGGACAGTATCGACCGTATCTTTGTTTCGGCTCCTCTTGATGTCGGTAAAAACTCTTCCGTATCCTTCGATTTCACAGCCGGGGGGGTGACCGAGTCCCGGCCAGGGGAATACAGTGTATACTGCGTATCTTTCTATTCCCCGGAAGCCATTGGCAATGTGAGTGCCAGGTTGGAGTTTCTTTCCGGAATCTCTTC
The DNA here is from genome assembly GCA_013329415.1 of Methanosarcinaceae archaeon. GTDB lineage: Archaea > Halobacteriota > Methanosarcinia > Methanosarcinales > Methanosarcinaceae > MTP4 > MTP4 sp9310u. The sequence continues at coordinate 9,884 of DUKH01000034.1, forward strand.
GGCGGTCCAGGAAACTCCTTCAGGGGACTCTGTATACAGCTGCCTGAACCTCGGGTTTGACAACAGCAGTGTTTCAAGCTCGGAAAATCTCCTGAACCGGACAATCGCTTTCAGGGTGCTCAGGTCCTGGGTCGCTGAAAATAACATCAACCCGGCTTCCATCAGCCTCCAGCGCTATCACAACGGTACCTGGAAGCCCCTGGATGTAACAAAAGAAAGGGAAGACGAAAGCTACCTTTATTTCAAAGCCGAGACCCCGGTTTTTTCCTCCTTTGCAGTCACTGCTTCCCGGAACGTCAATTACAGCTCCGGGGAATGTGGAATTGGTGACGAAAGTGGCGGAAGCGGCGGAAGTGGCGGAAGCGGCAGAAGCGGTGGAAGTAGTGGTGGAGGGGGAGGTGGTTCCCCTGAGCCTGCCAGCAACGTCGAAAGCAGGGAACTTTCACAGAAGTTTATAACAAACGGCAATCACGTACGGTTTGATTTCACCAGAAATGCAACGCCCGTCGTTTCTGTGGAATTTGATCCGCAAAAGAGCGCAGGGAAAACCACAACTATCGTGGAGATGCTAAAGAACCGGTCAGTACTGGTCTCAAGCCTGCCGGAAGGTAAAGTCTACAGGCACATAAATATCTGGGTCGGCAATGAAGGCTTTGCAACTCCCCGGAACATCGAAAATGCGCTTTTAAACTTCAGGGTGGAAAAGAGCTGGTTCCCGGAAAATAGGATTGACCCGGATTCGGTTTTTCTGTACAGGTACGCAAACGAAAGCTGGGCCGGACTGCAGACGGAAATATGCGGGGAAGACGTGGAGTTCTTCTACTTTGAATCAAAGACTCCCGGCTTTTCTCCCTTTGTGATAACCGGGCAGGAACCGGACGTTGATACTTTGTACGCTTCCGTCTCTTCCGATGAAACCGGGGAAAACCCGGAACCTGAACTCGAATCTGATAACACATCGGAAACCCGGATTATCCGTGAAGCCCCGGAGAAAGGTCCGGAAAAGGGCATGGAGACCCCGGCTCCGGGCATGGGAGCCGTAATCGTCCTTTTGCTTGCAGGGGCGGTGTATCGGAAAAAGAGATGAAATGTTTATCAGGTGCTGTTTATCAGGTGCTGTTTATCAGGTGCTGTTTATCAGGTGCTGTTTATCAGGTGCTGATCGGTAGATTACCATGGCTTTACCAGATAATTTGAAAACTCTTTTAAAGGAATATTTAGTAACCTGATAACTATATTTTGGAATCTGTCAGCAGTTTCGAATCCAGTTTCGAATCTCAAGATTTTAAGTAACGGCCTTTTAAAAAATAGAGGTTTATCCATGACTGAAGTGCTCTATTACCTTGACTGCTACCTGAAAGAATTCAAAGCCGCCGTGGAAAAAGTTAGCGACGGCAAGTACGTTGTCCTTGACCGCACTGCTTTTTACCCCGAGAGCGGGGGGCAGCCCCATGATACCGGGAAACTTGTCCGGGAAGAAGACGGGGCCGTGTTTGACGTTGTCTATGTGGGAAAATTCGGTGACGATATCAGCCACGAAGTGGCGGCTGCCGATGAAACTGCTCCGGTCCTCAAAGCCGGGGACAAAATCAAAGGAATTATTGACTGGGAACGCCGCTACTGGCACATGCGCATGCATACCGCAACCCACGTGGTCGCAAACGTGATTGAAAGGGAGGCAGGAGCCCAGATCACCGGGAACCAGCTGGGTCTTGATAAGAGCAGGGTGGACTTCAGCCTCGAAGCTTTCGACAGGGACAAGTTTGCCGAATATGAGAAAATGGCCAATGACTTGATAGCAGCAAAGCACCCGGTCAACTTCTACCTGGTCAGCCGGGAGGAAGCCGAAGAGAAACTTTCCAGGCTCACAACCCTGGCAAAGGGATTTTCCGAGGACATCAAGGAAATCCGCCTGGTAGAAATTGAGGGGGTCACCATTGAAGCCTGCGGGGGGACCCACCTGAAGAATACCGGGGAGATCAAAGGAATCAGGATTGAAAAGCTTCAAAACAAGGGGAAGAGCAACAGGAGAATGTACTTCACGCTGGTGGACTGAATCGGGACATTTCCTTCAATTCGGTCCGAATTTTAATTTTTTCAGGGCTTTTTGGAAAACATTCATCCTGACAACTCAGATTTGTAAGTACGATATTATTCATGGCTTTAGCCTGATTTTATTCGTATCCCGTTTCCGGTATTATTCATACCCTAAGTTCAAAATTATTCATACTCACCCCAACTGTTATAATATTTGATCACGTATATATATATAATAAACATTCATTTATATTTTGCAGATTTTTTCTACTACTACTGATAATCCTGTCTTAATCCTGTCTTGAAAAAATGGTTATGCTGTTTTGAGAATATGGTGATATTGGGCTATGAGTGAAATCGAGGATATCACTGAAAAGGAAAGGGCTGAAGAGGAGGTAATTACAGCTCAGGAAGAGTTGAAGTTACAGGAAAAGCTGAAAATGCTCAGCTGGGCTGCCGAATCCTCAACTATTGCCATAATAACCACGGATTATTCGGGAAATTTGAACTATATTAACCCGGTCGTTCCTAAAATGTGGGGGTATCGGAAAGAAGAACTTCTGGAGAGACATTCTTCTAAATTCTGGCATCCTGCATCGGAGATCCTGGAAGCAGGAAAGGAATGCAGGGAAAAGGGGGAGTGGACAGGGGAACTCGTAGCCCGAAGAAAGGACGGGACCTTATTTGATGCACATGTTTCATTAAGTTTGATCAGGGACGATGATGGCAAACCCATCGGGATTATGGGCACGTGTTTTGACATCACCGAGCGTAAGCGGGCAGATAATGAATTGAAAAAAAGAACTGAAGAGCTTTTGCTGGCAAACCAGCGTCTCGACCTGGCGCTTGAGGCTAGCAGGATGGGCACCTGGGACTGGGATGTTGTCAGCAACAGGCTTACCTGGGACGAACGCATGTTTCGGCTGGTGGGCGTAACGGGGGAGGAATTCGCTCAGACGCATGATAGTTTAATGGAGCTCAGCGACAAAATTATGCCCCCTGAGGACCAGAAAAGAATGCAGAAAGCCCTCCAGGAGGTTGTGGAGGGAAAGACTGACGATTATGAGCTCGAACACGGGGTTACCAGACTTGACGGTACTTTCCGCCGCTTTGCAGTGAAAGGCCATGCCTACCGGAATTCAAAGGGGGAGCTACTGCGTTTAATCGGTACAACCCAGGACATTACTGAGCGCAAAGTTGCTGAAGAGGCCCTGAGGAAAAGTGAGGCGGACCTTGCCAGGGCTCAGGCGATGGCACATCTGGGAAATTATTCCCTGAATATTCAGACCGGTGAAATCTCCTGGTCAGAGGAGCTGGGGGTTATCTGGGGCTGCGTACCCGGTGAAAAGCTGTCATTTGAAGAACTCATTTCGAAGATTCACCCCGAAGACCTGGATCGCGTTCTTGAAACGGCACGTATGCTGCGGGAAGAAGCCCTGCCTTTTAATGTCGAGTACAGAATTGTTAGACCCGACGGTTCGGTACGGTACGTCCCTGACAGGGGGGAGCTTACCCGGGATGAAACCGGAAGTCCTATCCGAATGTTCGGGACCATCCTGGATATTACCGAGCGGAAACAGATGGATAAGCAGCTTCACAAAGCCAGGGAAGAAGCCGAAGCTGCAAATCGGGCCAAAGGGGAATTCCTGGCCAACATGAGCCATGAGATCCGCACTCCAATGAATGCAGTTATAGGAATGCTGGAACTTCTGGAGGATACTGGCCTGAATGAGGAACAGAGGGAATACCTCCGGCTTGCGCAGCTCTCTTCCGAATCACTGCTTTCCGTAATTGACGACGTCCTTGATTTTTCCCGGGTCGAGCAGGACAAACTGGAGCTTGAGCTCATCGGGTTCGACCTCAAAAGTTTAATTTCCCAGATCATGAATGTAATGGGTCCCCGTGCAGCTTCCAGGGGCATCGAACTGATGGGAGAATTTGGGGTTGATGTGCCGGATCTCATCATCGGGGACCCTGTACGGCTGAAACAGGTCCTTTTCAACCTCACTAGCAATGCTGTCAAGTTCACGGAAAAGGGTAAAGTGGTCCTTTCAGTGGAGACCTGCAAAGGAAAGGCTCCTTACACAAACGGAGAACCGGACATAAACGGAGAACCGGGCACAGATGGAAAACCGGACACAGATGGAAAACCGGAAACAAACGGGGAAATAAAGCTCCTCTTCCAGGTCCGGGACACGGGCATAGGCATTCCTCCCGAAAACCTTGACAGGATATTCGATGCCTTTACCCAGGCTGATGCCTCTATTACAAGGAAGTACGGGGGAACCGGTCTGGGACTTGCGATCTCTTCCCAGCTTGTGGAACTTATGGGCGGCAGGATCCGGGTTGAGAGTGAAGTCGAGAAAGGGAGCACTTTCTATTTTACGATCCCGGTGGAAAAGGGGGTTGGGGTGGGGGCCGAGGTAGGAATGGGAATATGTCGTACCGTGAGTGTCGAAGAAACAAGCCTGGAAATTGAAGCTGAGAATGAAGTACCCTGTGGGAGGAATCAAGTGCCCTGCGGGAGGAGTTTAAACATACTTCTTGTCGATGACCATCTTATCAACCAGAAACTTGTGTTTACGCTCCTTGAAAATAAAGGGTATAAGGTGACCATTGCCGGGAATGGGGGGAAGCACTGGACATCCTTTCAAAGAAGGATTTCGATGTCGTGCTGATGGATGTGCAGATGCCCGGGATGGACGGACTTGAGGCAACCCGGCGGATAAGGGACCTTTCCTCTTCTGTGATACAGCATAATATCCCGATAATCGCTCTTACGGCTCGCGCTATGAAGGAAGACCGGAAAAAGTGCCTCGAAGCAGGGATGAATGATTACCTTTCAAAACCTCTGAAAAAAGGGGAGCTTTTCATGGCCCTGGAAAAGGCGTGTTCCGGGGCTGGTGAAAAGGGGGCGGTAGCTCCCGGTGCTCTGCTTAGCCGGAAGTCTGACCTGGTGTTTGACCTGAAAAAGGGGCTTGAAAGGACCGAAGGGGATGAAGAACTCCTGCGGGAAATGGTAAGAATTTTCCTTGATACCTTTCCGGAATTGTTAGCCGCAATGGAGAAGGCTGTGGTGGAAGGTGATTTTGAGGTACTCGGAAGGGGTGCTCATACGCTAAAAAGTTCGGCGGGAGTCATAGGGGCCGATAGGGTCTTCACGGCAGCTAAAGAGCTCGAAAAAACAGGGCGGGTCGAAAAAACGGAAGGGGAAAAAAATGGTAAAAAAGAAGGCAGGCTGGAAGTTTCTTTAAAAAATTTCAAAGAGTTATGCCACAGGCTGGAAGAACTTGAACCGGTCTTAGTTAAATTCCTTTCCTTAAAATCCTGAAATGAGATTTTGTGATAGGTCACATCCAGGAATTCACTTTCAGGAGGTCACTTCTTATTGAGAAAATAGCTATTATGAAAGTTCCGGTAGATCATCCTGAAAAAGGCTTTAATGACATTATTTCCATATTCTTAAGTGTCTCTTAAAAACATTGAGATCTTCAAGCTGTTCCTTGAAGAGTCCTGCAAAAATATCCGTTGTCCTTTATGGGGGAGTATATTGAAAATTCTGATAGCTGAAGATGAGCCTATCTCGAATTTATGGCTTAAGACCCTTTTGATCAAGTGGGGTTATGAGGTTATTTCAACCCGGAACGGGAGTGAAGCCTGGGAAATACTGAGCAGTGATGACCCACCCGAAATTGCCATTCTTGACTGGGAAATGCCTGAAATGAAAGGCGTAGAGGTATGTGAGAAAGTAAGAACGGAATTACAGAACACTAACACTCACATAATCCTGCTAACAGGCAGGGACCTGGATGAAGATGTGGCTAAAGGGCTTGAAGCAGGTGCGGATGAATTCATAAAGAAGCCTTTTACTAATGAAGAACTCAGGGCAAAACTGAATTCAGGTAAGAAGAAGCTGAAACTGTTATAGCTAAAACTGTGATTCCGATTTTCAGGCTTTCAATCCGACCGGTTTCTTCAGTCACTGTTCGATACGGTTTATAAATAAGAGCGTGAAAC
>DUKH01000079.1 GCA_013329415.1 Methanosarcinaceae archaeon
GAAATGAAGCAAGAAGCCCGTTAAATCTTGAGATTTAGCGGGTAGTTCACACCGGCTTAAACTGGAAGAAGAGGATACTTTGATCCGGGAAGTAAAAGGTTACGAGGCTTACTTAAAAAGAACATATCGGCTAATTCCTAAAATATGGTGACCGGTTTCCGGTAATTCGGAGCCTGATTCTCAGGGAGTAGCAGGGGTAGCAGGTGGTTATTATTACTCTTTTTTATTCCAAAATGTTTTTTATTCTTTTCCCAGTGAGGGCAGGCTTTCAGTTGAGCCCTGCAGGGCTGAAGAAATCTCGCTCAGGCCTTTCAGGATTTTGTACCCTTTCTCGGTAATCATGTAATCTCCCCTTTCGTGCTGCTGCAGGATTAGTCCGCTTTCCATAAGTTTCTGGATGTGGAAGAGGAGGTTTCCGCCCCGCAGGCCGGTAAGTTCGGAGAAGGCTGAAAAGCTCTTTGTTCCGAAGGCCACGGCTTTCAGGATTTCAAGGCGCTGGTTATTGGCGACGGGTTCGAGGACCTGGTTGATAATGGTGTCCGTTTGCAGGGTTGAGATGTCCTGTTTCTGTTCCTTGTTGTCCTCATAGATCCGCATGGAGCGCATCAGGTTGACCTGTTTTACAAAGAGGCCCGATACTTCGGAAAAGCAGCGTTCGCATTTGCTGTAAGGAGCTCCGGTCCTCATTTCCTCAATCTGCTTCCTTGTTTTCGAAACAAGGGTTTCGTCCACACTCTTCTGTTTTATGAGCCCTGCGTTGTTCTGTAAGAGGGCTGTGAAAGAGGACCTGCAGTCCCCGTTTTCAGGGCATTTTTTGACCATGCCGCGGTCAAGCCCCGTATCAATATCTTCGAAAAGGTGGCTGAGAAGGAGACTGGAGTATTCGTTCCTGGAACTTGCCAGAGCCGACTCGAGGGTAACCCTGTTCGAGTGTTCCATAACTTTTTTTATGTCGTTGTGCATCTCGGAAAGTTTTGCCCTGATAGCTTTCATTTCAGCTATTTCGGAACTTTCGAAGGTCCCTGAAGCTTCGGAGTGGACCTTTACCTTGCTACTGTTTCCCATGTTATAACAATTCCCTGTTTTATTTGATATAGTTTTTGTTATAACTTTTAAGGTCATTCCTTTACTTAAATCTCTCAGGGGCACGGGACTGTATTAAGTATATTTTTGTGCCGATTAAGTATATATCAATGACTGACTAATAGATTGAGCGGAGGCATCTACTGCCTCGTCAGACACGTAAAAGGGAGGTGAAATGTACTGGTAAAGTGCGGAATTTGCGGTGGAGAAGCTCCGAAACAGCCCTGCATCACCGAAGAAGGGAACTGCAACCTTTGCGGCAAGAAAGTAAAGCTTGCGGAAGAAGAAGAAAAGAAAAAATAAGGGAAATAAGGCTAAAAAAGGAAGAATAAGGGAAACAGGAATCAGAAAGCAAGATTTAGAGTAATTAGAGAAATTAGATAATCCCTTTTTTTAGCGAACACACCACCAGGAAATATGAATCTGTAAGCAATAACTACCCCCTCTAAAAAGTTGTGGGTGGTTATTGCTCGCTTTTTCAGGAGTCCATGGGAAAAACTTTTTGATCTTCTAATATTTTTTATAGAGTCGCAGTTTGAGTTAATCTGCCAGCTCAAAGTAACTTTTACATCCACAGCGTATCGAAGGCCTTCCCTTTCTTTTTTCCTACTTCCATAAATGTTCTGTATAGTGAACCACTGCTTCATCTGCAAACCCGGATTCAACCTCCGTGGCAGAAGTCCCCTTCCTCGGCTCCGAAGGAGGGCGTGTGGGGTAATTAACTAAGGGATATCTTATAAAAAGGAGCATGAGTATTAAATAAAAGATAGCTTCAGGTAAAATGATAGCTTTTCATGTTTCAAACGTAACAATGGGGGATTCAGTTTGAACAAACAAAATTTGACGTACCTCGTCCTTTTTTTCGTGATTTTGATTGTAGTGTTGATTTTTGCATCAAAGCCTGAAAGCAGTCTTTCAGGGTTTGAAACTGTGAGTGTGGACGAAGCCCGGGAAATGCTTGAAAAAGACGATTTTTTCCTGCTTGACGTCCGCACGCCTGTCGAGTTCAACGAATCACATATCGAAGGGGCAGTCCTGATCCCGCTTGAAAACGGGTATGGGTCAAATCTGGGTCCTGACCAGCTTTTAGAAGCCCGGATAAACGAAGTTCCTGAGGGCGAAAAGGTACTTGTCTACTGCAGGACCGGGCGCAGAAATGCTGTCGCGAGCCAGATGCTGGTGGATGCCGGCTACACCGATGTTTATAACATGGGGGGCGGAATCAGTGACTGGATAGAAGCAGGGTATCCTGTCGTAAGCGGCTCTTGAAGACTATATATGCAGGTGATATATGCAGGAGATAATGAAGAAAGTATCCGCTGTCACAATCTTCTGCGGAAAGGGTTGCATGGATGTGAAAATCTTCAGTCGGAAATTGCCCGGGGATAAATATGCAAAGGTATTAATTGGAGAAGTATGAGTTATAATATGTGGGTTATCTGATTACAGCAGGTCCCCTGATAAAATCATGAGGTAATAATTATGTGTAGTGTTGGAGATTCTTTTGATATCGAGTTGGAAGGTAAGCTGGCGCCTAAAAATTATGTATGCAAGGACTGTAATAATAAATTCAAAGGAATTGGCAAGAATGTGAAGTGTCCTTCCTGCCAGTCTAAAAATGTAGAAGTCAAATAATTAACTGGATTTTTTAGATATTTATTTTTACAATGAATAAATCGACCTCTTCTATAGATATTTCTAAAGACATTTCACTGAAGGAAAGTGAAATGCTTCTCCTGCGCGGCAGGGCAGGAACAGTGGCTATTGTGAAAGTAGGGCCGCGTGGACAGTTCTTTCTGGAAACTGAACATGAAGAGATTGTGCTCGGACTGGAACCGCATGACCTGATTATTGCTTCTGCGCTTTCGGTGGGTGAGATGCCTGAGAAAGGGCTTAAATGCGTTCTTTTCATGATCCGGGAAATCAGGTCCCCATTAATAGTTCTTCCAAAGAGCCATCCTGCATCACCAAGGCTTCCAATCGTAGTGTCGGCTGGTAAAAAGACTGTTCTAAGTTGCAATATCACACCTGGTACGCACCCTAATCAGGACGTACTGTGCGGTTCGAATGAATTTGATAGCCTTGAGCTAACAGGAACACCGGAGGGCGTACAAATTAAAAATATGCCCCCGTGTGAGGTATTAAAGGTTAACTTTGATATCTGACCGGTACATCTCTATCAGAGTTGAAACCCCTGTTAACCTCTATTAATTTCTATTAACTC
>DUKH01000184.1:0-1861 GCA_013329415.1 Methanosarcinaceae archaeon
ACCGATAAATAGTGGACGACCAAAGGATAAAATAGGCTAAAAAAGGATCCTATGGATTAAAGTGGGCAGTATAAAGGATTAAAGGTAAGGATTAAAGGTAAGGATTAAAAGTAAGGATTAAAAGTGGGTCATTCCGGATAAAAATATAAAAAATGAAGGATAAGTTGAATCCGAACCTTAAAAAATCCTTTATCTTGCATCATTTCTAGAATAAGGTTTATATATCACTATTCCGTTATAGCATAAGTCGTGCCATAAGTCATGTGCCGAGGTAGTCTAGTGGTAGGGCGCAAGCCTGGAAAGCTTGTGGGGCTTAGCCCCTCGGGAGTTCAAATCTCCCCCTCGGCGCTTAAATTTTTTTATGTTTTTCTGAATGGCTTGAATATCAGGTTTTCCTGGTAAATTTTATCAATTTCTTTGTAATTTCTTTGTCAATTTCTGCTTTTTTCAACTCATCTTGAACTCATCTTGAACTCATCTTGAACTCATCTTGAACTCATCTTGAACTCATCTTGAACTCATCTTCAATTCATTTTTAGTGTTTCTTCCAGATCTTTATTTTCAGGTTTGTACCTGCCTTGAAAGCGCTTGCAGATAACCTTATATACTGGCAGTGGCATGTAAAGGAACTCATCAGTATGTACTGTAAAGAAGCTCCTTTTGAGAGCTGCTCCTGAGTTTTCGCATATTCATTTATGGGTATTCGACCGGGGGCTACAGGATGCTGTTTACATCTTGGAGGATGTATATGGTAGAAGAACATAACGAAGAACTAAGGCATCTTGTTCGTATCATGAATACCGACTTGCAGGGGTCGCGACCCGTGCAGTATGCTTTGACCGGTCTTCCCGGAATTGGGTGGCGTACGGCAAAGCTCATTGCAAAGGGAGCAGAGGTTGACCCCGATGCTGTACTTGGATACCTGCCCGACGAGGACGTTGTAAAACTCGACGCTGCAATAGGGAATTTTGAGGCAAATGTCCCTGCCTGGATGCTGAACAGGAGAAAGGATCCCACCAGCGGAGAAGACAAGCACCTGCTTGGAACGGACATCATCCTGACCTTCAGAGAGGACATTAACAACCTGAAGAAGGTCCGTGCCTACAGAGGTCTCAGACACGAGAGGGGCCTGAAAGTAAGGGGACAGAGGACAAAATCCACCGGCCGCCGCGGTTCAACCGTTGGGGTTCGCAGGAAAAAGTGATTTCCTTAGTCGAGGTGACATAAATGGCATATCCAGGTAAAAAGAAGAAGAGCTACGAGACTCCCAGACACCCATGGCAGGAAGCCAGGATGGCTGCAGAGGTCGAATTGATCAAGGCATATGGCCTCAGGAACAAAAAGGAAGTCTGGAAAGCGGCCAGTATGCTCAGGATGTACCGGTCCGAAGCCAGGAACCTGCTCGCAAAGGTTGCGGAAAGCAAGGGCGATGGACTGGAAGGGCACCTGAAGACCCAGTCTGAAGAGATCCTCTCAAAGCTCATCCGTTACGGTATTATCAAGCCCGACTCTGACATTGACGATATCCTTTCCTTGAAGACCGAGAATATCCTTGAAAGGAGACTCCAGACTCAGGTCCTCCGCGTGGGGCTTGCAAGGACAGTTGTCCAGGCCCGCCAGTTCATTACCCACGGGCACATTTCGGTTAACGGCAGGAAAGCCACCGTGCCGGGAATGCTGGTCACCAGGGAAGACGAAATGAGCATTGGATACTACGGTTCTTCTCCTCTTGTTAGCGAATCCCACCCTGAAAGGCCTGTTCAGATTGCAGCCTACCTTGCAGACCGTGAAACTACTCTCAAGACCGTTGCTGCGGAAAAGAAGGCAAAGGAAACAGAGAGAGGCGGCAGAGGCGGCAGAG
>DUKH01000184.1:2183-9653 GCA_013329415.1 Methanosarcinaceae archaeon
CGGCAGAGGCGGCAGAGGCGGCGGTAAGAAGAGAGGGAGGAGATAAACATGGCAGACATGAAATGGGCCGTGGCCCACATCAAGTCCTCATTTAACAACACGCACATCACGGTAACGGACATTACCGGAGCTGAAACCATTGCAAAGTCCTCTGGTGGAATGGTCGTAAAGGCCGCAAGGGACGAAAGTTCTCCCTATACTGCCATGCAGATGGCAGGCCAGCTTGCAGACCAGCTTAGGGACAAGGGCATCAAGGGCATCCACATCCGGGTAAGAGCTCCCGGTGGGAACAAGCAGAGGAGCCCGGGTCCTGGTGCACAGGCTGCAATCAGGGCTTTTGCAAGGGCGGGGATTCGTATCGGCAGGATCGAAGACGTGACCCCTGTCCCGCATGACGGCACCCGCCCCAAGGGCGGAAGGCGTGTATAAGCGAAAAGCAAAACCTTCAAATTTTTTCTTTTTTTGAAGGTATAATAAGGAAAATAAGGGAAATTAAGGTATATGACGATGGAAGTAGACATTCTGGAGTTATCGGACAGATCTGCAAAGTTTGTGCTTTCAAAGGTCGGCATGGCTTTTGCTAACGGCATCCGGCGGGCTATGATCGCCGATGTCCCTACCCTTGCGATCGAGTACGTAAATCTCTACGACAACACCTCCGTACTCTATGACGAGCAGCTGGCTCTCCGTCTGTCCTTAATCCCGCTTGTAACAGACATTGAGACGTATGTGCCTCAAGCCGAGTGCACGGTTTGCGGAGGCGAAGGCTGCCCTGCCTGTGAGGTCTCCCTTACCCTGAGTTCCGAAGGTCCGGCGATCGTTCATTCCGGAGATCTTATCTCTTCCGACCCAATGGTACAGGCCGCAGATGCTAACATCTCGATCGTCGAGCTGAAGAAGGGACAGAAACTCGTGCTCGAGGCCATAGCTCATATGGGCTACGGCAGGGATAGCGTGAAGTGGCAGGCAGGCATTGCATGCGGTTATAAGAACATGCCGATTATAAGCGTAGAGAACTGTGACGCCTGTGGACATTGTGCGGCGGAATGCCCCAAGAGCATCATCCGGATCGAAGAATCCGGCGCAATGGTACCCGAAGAGGACCTCCTCAAGTGTTCGCTTTGCAGACTCTGTGAAAAGACATGCGACATCAATGCCATCAAGGTCAGCTTCGATGAAAACGCTTTTGTCTTTACCATGGAATCCGATGGTTCCTATACCGCCAGAGACCTCATATTACACGCCTCTGATGTGGTTAAAGGCAAAGCCGAAGGACTTCTCAGTATCCTGGACCAGCTCTGAGCCCGCGCTCTAAGAGCCGGTTCATACCCTTCTCCGGGATCGGTAGAGTATATGCTATCTGATTACTCTCCGATCCCGGAAATTCTGATGTTTTCCGGGAGTTTTCAGAAACTATTAGGGGCCCTTAAGAGGTCCTTAGGGGCTCTGAACATCTCCGGGATTATTCAGTTACCTGCGGAGTCTTCCTTCAATTATTATTACCGTTCCTCACGGCTCGAAATCTTTATATATAATCGTTGATATTGTGAGGGAGTGCAAGGTGCGTGCTGCGCCAAAAATCGAAGAGCGAGGGTTGCCCAGCCAGGTCAAAGGCGCTAGGTTGAGGGCCTAGTCTTGTAGGAGTTCGTGGGTTCGAATCCCATCCCTCGCACTAAACTTTCTTTGAAGTGTTATTCTTTCTCAAAATACGTTTTTTCATATTTTCTTTATCAAGCGTGTTTTTCATGGCATGTTTCTTTTTTGCATCAAAAGCAGGAACATCAGTAATACGGTCCCAACAATCATGGCTCCCTTCAGGACCGGTAAAACAGGGTAACCCAGCACCAGATAGCGGACAAATATGAAAAGCGAGACGATTGCATAGAAAGTTCCCCATTTAAGCAGGTCGGCATGGTCTTTTTTCCCTCCTGAAAAAACAACTTCTGAAAGGGAAACTCCGAAAAAGACAAGCACCAGAGGCCAGAAGAGCTGGTCCAGCCCGTACTTTACGGACGCATCAAGATAAACAATGTATGCGAAGATTGCAATAGCCAGAATGATCCGGGACTTTTGCCCCGAGGCTGAACACCTGGCTTTTCCTTTCTCAGGTGACCCTGATTGAAAAATGTAGCCAATTATTGAGAAGATCGAAGAGTCGACCAGGCCCTCTTTTTTCCTGTACCTGACCATGAGTGAGAAGTGGGCTGCCGTTACAAGAAAGGCCAGAAGAATAGTTTCAATCCCCCCAATTGAGATATATCCTTTCAAATTCAGGGCCCCAATGGTTAAAAGGGAAAAAAAGTATACTGAAACCGAACGCCATAATTCTTGTTCCACAATCGGGTCTGTTTTCATATTTTTGCTTCCATACACTTCTTCATCAGGTTTTTACTTTTTTCCTTAGATTGGGCGCTTTACTATTTGATCTTTATTATACTGTACTGGAATTTTAGCTTACATCCTGTCGAAGTGTTTCACTCAATGGGTGGCGCAACGGGGAAGAATATGAAATGCCAGGGGTGCATTTTCCTCACGCTTCATGCAAAACACGAAAATGATTAATTTTTATATTAACCAGTATATAAATACTCAGCATTTATAGCAGACAAATAAGTTCGAAAGGAGGGAGCTGAGTAATTGGGGAGCTTACAAATGTCAATCAATGAAAGGATGTCTACCCGTCCGGAACGTCGGGAAATGGGCAAAGCCCTGCGCAAGGAGGTTCCCCGGAGCAGCCACGGGATCTGGGAGCCTTCTCCTGGCCGTCCCGACCCGGTCAGCCTGCTTCAGGAACAGGACAGGGACCGTCTGGAGCACCTGCTGCCCATTAAGTACGGGCGTATGCTGGAATCACCTTTTGCCTTCCTGAGGGGCTCGGCGGCCGTGATGGCAGTCGACCTTGCTTCTACGCCGGTGACTGGACTGCAGGTGCAGCTCTGCGGGGATGCCCACCTCTTAAACTTCGGCGTCTTTGCCACACCGGAGAGAAAGCTGGTTTTCGACATCAACGATTTCGATGAGACTTACGCCGGGCCCTGGGAGTGGGACCTCAAGCGCCTGGCTGCAAGCGCATTTGTCGCCGGCCGGGATAATGGTTTTGGTGAGGATGTGAACCGGAAACTGGCAGAGACGGTTACCACCACCTATCGGGATGCTATGGTGCGCCTGGCCCGGGCATCAACCCTGGACGTGTGGTATTTCCATGTGGAGGTGGACAGGGTTCTCGAGGCCTTTGAGCGCTCCTCGGGAAAAGCGGGAAAAAGCGCCCGAAAGATGGTCAAGAAGGCCCGCACGCATACGCATGAGCAGACCCTGGAAAAGCTCACCGAGTTGGTCGATGGGCGGCGGAGGATTCTCAACGACCCTCCGCTTCTGGTGAGGCTGAGCGAGTTGCTGACCGAGGAACAGAAAGCCCGGATGACCGAGCAGGATATCGAAAAGATGTGGATGGAATATCTTTCCAGCCTTCCCGAAGAGCGGCGGCTGCTCCTGTCGCGCTTCCGGGTCTCGGATGTGGCCCTGCGGGTGGGCGGCGTCGGCAGCGTCGGTACGCTCTGTTTAATTGTCCTGCTTGAAGGGGGTGCAAAAGATGATGCGCTTATCCTGCAGCTGAAGGAGGCCGGGCCTTCAGTCCTGGAGCCTTACGTCATAAAGAGGGACTATGGCAACCATGCCCGGCGTGTGGTGCTGGGGCAGCGTCTGATGCAGGCCGCCAGTGACATCTTCCTGGGGTGGCATAAGGGCTTGCTTACTGGCATCCAGTTCTACTGGCGCCAGTTGAAGGACATGAAAGGTTCTATCGACGTAGCTGCCCTGGATGAGGCCGGCCTGGAGACCTACCTTAAGGTGTGCAGCGTCTGCCTTGCCCGGGCTCATGCCAGGACTGGGGATGCGTCAGCCATCTCGGGATACATCGGCAAGGGTGACGCGCTTTCCAGGGCCATCGCTGACTTTGCCGTGGCCTACGCCGACCAGACGGAACGCGATTACCAGGCTCTGGTGGAGGCTGCGAAGTCCGGGAAAATTACAGCTGAAAGAGGTATATGAGTTGCGAGTTTTCCGATCACTTCACTGTTATTTCCTGTACTCTTTGCCCAGTTCAACGTACTCTGTCGCATTTTTTACTATGCCTTCAATCTCCGCTTCGTTCGTTTCCCTTCTTGCCGCAGCCGGAACCCCGATAATGAGACTGTTTTCAGGGAATTTCTTCCCCTGCGACACAAGCGCATTAGCCCCGACGATGGAATTTTTCCCGATCTCAGCCCCGTTCAGGACTGTTGCATTCATTCCGATCAGCACGTTATCTGCTATTTTGCACCCGTGAAGGACCGCCCCGTGCCCGACTGTCACGTTGTCCCCTATCTCAACCCCTTCATGGGTGTCCACATGAATAACCGCGTTATCCTGAATGCTTGTCCGGTTTCCGATCTTTATACGGTTTTCATCCCCCCGGATCACAGCATTAAACCAGACGCTTGAAAAATCCCCTATCTCGACGTTTCCTATTATGTCCGCAGAATCCGCGACAAAAGCTGTCCCGGAGATTTTTGGGGTTTTGCCTTTAAACTCCATCATCGTCATTGTCTCTCCACCTGTAAATCTTTTCGTAAGTGTATTCTTATTTGATTTTCAGCTCATTCGCTGCCTGATCAGGTATTCCACTGCCTTATAAGGCATCGCCATTGCAATTATCCGGATAATTATATGCAGGGCAATTAGATACCTGTTACCGATTCCAGATTTTTGTATGGGTATAAGTTCCTCCATTGAGATGAAAAACATCAAACATTCTAAAATTATTTTTATTTATTCTATGCTAAGAAATATTTTTATTTTTTAAAATACTTTGTAAAGACTATGGGTGTAAAAAATACTGGTGTGAGTAACATAGACTTTGATGCTTTGGGCAATGTGCTGCTTGAACTTGACTCTCCGATTACCGAGGTTTTAGCAGCTCTTAATTTCAACAGGGAAATTAGAAAGGAGGCTTGTTTTGATATACACAGCAGGGCACTGTTTCTTTTATTGAAAGGTCGCGACTACCTCAAATCGGAAGATCCCGAAAATTTTGAAAAACTAAGGGATAATTTACTGGATTTTGAACTGGATGAGGATCTCAGCCCATGCCTCGTTAAAGACCTCGTTTTATACACTATTTACCTGAGAGATGTCCTTTACAGGGGATACCGCCTTCACAGGGATGTATAATAAAAATAGAAAATAAAAATGAGAAAACTTACAAATATATTTTTTAAATCTGGGTGAGTATAATCGGGGAAATCGCCGAGATATCTTCGGGAAGATCCTCGGGAAAAATCTCCCCGGCGTCCTGGGGGATGTTCGCCGGAACATAATCCACCGGAACATCGGCCATTTATACTATCTTTAAATATCTTCAATATTTTCAATATTTTCAATTTTAGCACACGCGCGGAATGGGGTCTCCTGCAGGTACATCCACGTAGCGCATGCCGCCAAAGCGGTTTCTGAGGACCACTTCTCCTTTGTTTTCGGAGCTCACTTCTCCTATCACTGCTGCATCTTTTCCGTAGGGGTGTTTCCTGAGGATTTCCAGCACTTTTTCTTCGAAGCCGGGTTTTACCCCTATTACGGCTTTTCCTTCGTTTGCGACTTCCAGGGGGTCGAGGCCCAGCATTTCGCAGGCTGCGGAGACTGCAGGCTTGAAAGGGATGTCTTCTTCTTCCAGGAGAATTCCGGCTTTGCTCTTTTCCGCCATCTCGTTCAGGGCATTTGCAAGCCCCCCGCGGGTCGGGTCTTTCATGGCGGTTATGACCGCTGCCCCTTCGGGGGTTTTGAGCTCAAGGAGGGGCTCTATGAGCTTCCAGAGGGGTGCGGAATCCGAGACAAGGTCGGTATCGAAGTCAAAGCCTTCCCGGTGAGCCATAAGGGAGATCCCGTGGTCGCCTATGGTGCCCGTGACCAGGATTTTGTCTCCCGGGGAAAGTCCGGAGTCCCTTACGGGTTTTTCGGCTGCGGTTATCCCGAGTCCTGCGGTGTTCAGGATGATCGAATCAAGAGCGGCCTTTTCCACGGTCTTGGTATCCCCCGTGATTATCGGGACGTCAGCTTCGTCTGCCGTGTCGGCCATGGTCTTGATGATTGCTTCAAAGTCGTCCATGGGAAAACCTTCTGGCACAATGACCGCACAGGTCAGGGCAAGGGGTTTTGCCCCCATCATCGTCAGGTCGTTGATTGTGCCTGCAACGGCTAACCTGCCTATGTTCGTTTCCGGGAAAAAAGCAGGAGTGATCACATGGCTGTCCGTGGTCAGGACCAGTTCGGAATTCGAATCAAAATTTTCAAGTTTGACCGTGGAGCCGTCGTCCAGGCTCTCGAGCCCCACCGAGCCTATGTTCTTGCTATTGAAGTTTTTCAGGATGATCTCGCCGATCAGGGCCTGCATCACTTCTCCGCCTGCCCCGTGTTCCAGAGTAATCGTAGTGGACTTCATACTGATCTCTTCTTCAACCTTTTTTATCTGCTTTCGAGCCCTGCCTCAAGGGTGGCTACCCACAGGTCAAGGCTTTCTCTGGAATGTTTTGAGGTCAGAAGAATGGGGACTTCGGGGTTCAGGGCCTGGATATCGGATACCATCTTTTCCGGGTCAACGTCCACGGCTGCCGCAAGGTCTATCTTGTTTATTATCGCAAGTTCGGCGGTCTTGAAGATCATGGGGTGTTTCAGGATGATATCGTCTCCTTCGGTCACGCTGACGGCGACTATCCTCAGGTGTTCCCCGAGCTTGAAGTCCACGGGGCAGATCAGGTTGCCCACGTTTTCGATTATAAGGAGGTCGGTGTTTTTGAGGTCGATTTCTTTCAGGGCTTTCTCGACAAGTTTTGCGTCCAGGTGGCATTCCTTTCCCGTGTTTGCAGGGACGGTCGGCACATCGAGCTTCCGGAAACGGGAGGCGTCCATCTCTGCGATAACGTCCCCTGCGATCACCGCTATCCTGTATTTGTCCTTGAGGGCTTTGATGGCTTCCTCGATCAGGGTGGTCTTTCCGGAGCCTATAGCTCCCATGATGTTCACCGCAAGGACCCCCTGCTTGTCAAGGCCCTTCCGGTTTTTTTCGGCAAGCTTGTCGTTTGCCGCGAAGACGTCGTGTCCCACATTGATTACGTGCATTAACATGAAAAATCACTTCTGGAAATTATTTATAATTGATTTATTTGTAAATATTGTTTTTAAAAATCGTTTGTGGATGAAATTAACTTTGAAATTATCATGATTAAGATTTGTTTTCAGGTTAGTTTTTTGCTTCAGTTTCTATATCTATCGTCTTAATGATGAGTTCCTGTCCTCCCGTAATCCGGGCAGCTCTCCCGCAGGCTGGACATTTAAGGGCTGCAACGTATTCCAGCAGTTCGCTCTGGTGAAGTCCGGTTTCGTTTTCAGCTTCGTCTCTGTTTTCGTCTCCATTTTCGCTTCCGCTTCCACTTCCGCTTC
>DUKH01000184.1:10040-13608 GCA_013329415.1 Methanosarcinaceae archaeon
CTTCCACTTCCGCTTCCACTTCCGCTTTTGCCCCCTTCTTCGCCTCCGTCCTCTTCAGACTGGCCGGTTTGCTTCCCGAGGGTATCGACAGTACCCCTGTACCCGCACTCGCATTCTACGGTTGGGGGGATCATCTCCACCAAAAATTTCGCCCCTTTGGCAATGCTGTCTTCTGCCAGGACATCGAAACAGAACTTGAGCTGTTCAGGGTTCGTGTGGGTCAGCCTCCCCATCTGAAGGGTCACGGCCCTGACTTCGGATGCCCCGTGGGTTCTGGCGGTTGCGATCACCTGTTCGTAGATTTCGCAGGCAATGGAGTACTCATGCACGCCCGTTGCCTCCTGCTCTGGCGTACTTGAACCAGTTGTAGCACATGCCCTCCTGGCTGACCATGCATGGGCCTGCAGGGGTCTTTGGGGTGCAGTCCTTTCCGAAGTTCGGACACTGTGGGGGTTTTGCTTTCCCGGTAAGGATGGCCGCGCAGATGCAACGCTTTTTATCCCTGCCTTCGGCTTTTTTCCTGATTTCTCCGAGGGCGGCGGCATAGAAATCTTCATGCCTCTTTGCTGAATCCTGTTCTTCGAACTCCTTTTTCAGGACAAGTCCGGAACTTTCTATATTCCCGATTCCTCTCCATTCGGAATCCGCGGTTTCGAAGACCTCGCTCATCATTTTCAGGGCGATCAGGTTCCCTTCGGGCTTCACGACCCTCGGGTACCCGTTATCAACTCTTGCATCACCTTTTTCAATCTGCGCCAGGAGAATCGAAATCCCAAGGAGGACATCGTACGCTTCAAACCCGCTCACAACTACGGGAAAACCCTGCTCTGCAAGGGGCTCGAAAGGCTTTGTCCCGATGATGGTTGCCACATGTCCCGGGGCAATAAATGCATCCACTTCGGTATCCCGGGCAAGCAGGCCTATTGCCGGAGGGGTCCGCTTCTGGGAAACAAGGAGGCTGAAGTTTTCGGGCACGCCCCGAAGGAGGGCTGCAGCATTGGCAGGGACCGTAGTCTCGAAGCCTATCCCGAAGAAGATCACTTCTTGTTCGGGCTTTTTTTCCGCAAGGGTTACGGCATCGTCGATGCTGTAGACCATTCTCACGTCCGCACCTTCGGCTTTTGCGTCCAGCAGGCTGCCCGCGGAGCCCGGGACCCGCATCATGTCCCCGAAGGTTACCACGCTTGCCCCGCTCTTTGCCAGGGCGATTGCAATGTCAATATCTGCTTCGGGGGTGACGCAGACAGGGCAGCCCGGGCCGCTGATCACTTCTATTTCTTCCGGAAGCACACTCCGAAGCCCGTATTTCGCTATTGTCCGCTCATGAGTCCCGCAGACGTGCATTATGCGAAGCGGCCGGGCCGAGGCTTCGATTCTCTCCAGGAGCTTCTTTTCTATTTCGGGAATCCCCTGTTTTGATTGGGGTTTTTCGGGAGCCATTTCAATCAGTTTCCCTGTTTTCCGGTAAGGTCTCCTCAAAACCGAGCCCTCCGTCATCCAGCCCTGCCATCAGTTTCAGGAGGCGCATGGTTTCTTCTCCTTCTTCTTCGGAGATTTCCGATATGGCATAGCCCACGTGGACCAGCACGTATTTCCCGAGCAGGGCTTCGCTTGCCCCTCCCAGCAGGTCCATGTTTACGTCTCTACGGACTCCGCCCATATCGACGGTGGCGGTGTTTTCATTGACGATCGCCTTAACTTTTCCAGGAATAGCTATACACATGTTACCTCTGCTGTTTTTTCTTTTAAAATCCGTAAGTGTATGGGAACCATATTTCAGGTGAGAAACATTTATGCATGAAAACAATCTGTGTGGCCCTTTCCCGGGCTTTGGGGTTTGCCGGATTTTTTTGTGAGTACCTGGCTCTTTTCAGAAATTCCCGGGTCCGTTTCAGGTAAGTCCCGGTAACTTTTCCGGTGAGTTCCTGCACCTATCTCCAGATTGTAATTTTCCCTGTTCTCCCTATATTATGTATTCTCTGCACTTTATAACCGTTTATCTCTCAAGGTTTAGCGGTTTTTCTGCAGTTTACCATTTGCAGGAGGCCTACATGGCATGCCGCAAAGCCTTCTTCAAACCTTTCACACTTTTTTTTTCAAAATAAATATATACCCAAAATTATTTTCTGCATTTTTATAGTTCTATTTTATAACCTTTTTGTTTTCTCTTTTTGGTTAAAACTTTTAATATTGTTTTGTAGCTATCCTGCGGCATTTCAAAAGTATTTGAAAAAATTTATCTATTCTTAAATTATATTTTTCTTTACTAAAAAATTCATTGATTACTCTTAATCCAACCGGGCTTAATTCCGGCTCTAAATATTTGAATGAATGTTTGAACTACTGTTTCCCGGTAACTTCTAATAAAATCATTTTGTGATCCCCATGAACAAAAACACTTCCGATGTATCTGTAAAAACGGAAAAACCCGATTTTTTTAAAATGGACAGAAGAACGTTCCTGAAGACTGCGTGCCTCCTTGGGGCATCTGCATTTCTGGGAACGTACCGAACAGAAATCGTAAGGGCGCTCGAAACGGCAGAGACAAAGCTTATCTGGTTGCACGGGGCGGAATGTACGGGCTGTACCGAGTCCCTCTTAAATGGGGGAGACCCCGATGTGCTTTCAGCTCTCCAGGCGCTTGACGCAAAGCTTGCCTATCATGAGACCCTCCTTGCGGGGCAGGGCATCTTTGTGGACGGGCAGCCTGCAAACACGGCTGAACTCAATTCCGAGATTCTTGTTGACGAACTAATCGAAGAAGGCAACTACATCCTGGTCGTGGAAGGGGCAATCCCGAACGGGCCCGAGGGTTCGGGGCGTTTTTTCATGGTCGGGAACCGGACCTTCAAGGAACTCTTTGCAAAAGCTGCCGGGAACGCAGATGCAATCCTTGCGGTCGGGACCTGTGCGGCCTACGGCGGCATCAACTCCGCAAACAGTGCAATTGCCCAGCTTACGGACTACAGGGGAGTGGCTTTTACAAAGAATGACAGTTCCGGGGGCATGCTCCAGGAGCTTGGCGTAAATAAACCGGTCATTAACATCCCCGGCTGTCCGGCGCATCCGGACTGGATCTTATTGACGCTAAGTGCAGTTGTCCTCGGGAAAATCAATATTTCGGGGGACCTTTCCTCGGTCCTGGACGGTTACGGGCGTCCAAAAGCCTATTTCAGTGAAGTTGTCCATGAGGAATGTCCCCGCCATGAATATTATGAGAGAGATGAATTCGATACCGAGATTGGAGGGTATAAGTGCCTTTTCAAACTCGGATGTAAAGGTAAACGTGCAAATGCGGATTGTTCGATCCGGAAGTGGAACGGCGGGACCAGCATGTGTGTCCAGGCAGGTTCTCCGTGCATAGCATGTGTGGAACCCGGGTTCCCTGACTCTTCAAGGCCTTTTTACATACAGGGCGGCGGAGGTTCCGATGGCGGAGAATCCGATGACCGAAAAGGTGATGGTACGGATTCCTATGATGGGACTTCCAGTGAGTCTGACTCTTACGACACCGATTCCCGCCGGGACTCTTTCTACAGAAGAGGAGATGATTAAAAATGGTAAACGT
>DUKH01000124.1 GCA_013329415.1 Methanosarcinaceae archaeon
CTAAAATAGCTTATAGTCCCGGACGTAAATATTTACACTTACATATAACCACGGAAGACACAGAAACCACGGAAGGATTGTGCCCCTATTTTCCTTTATTCCGTGTTTTCCGTGTTTTCCGTGCTTTCTGTGGTTAAACTTTCATTTGAGATTGGTGAAGGAATTTGGGTCTTTGACTATAAATGCAGGCAGAAAAGGAGAGGAGAAAGGAAATGGAAAAAACAGCCGAAAAAGTTGAGATTGCAGTTCTGGGGGGCGTTGGTTTCGATTCATACAGGGACTTTGAAAAACGAAAAGTTGAGACCCCTTACGGGGAAGTAAGCGCCTATTTAACCGACATAAAAGGCAAAAACATCGCGGTAATCCCCCGGCATGCCGGCAAGAACCACATCCCTCCTCACAGGATCAACTACAGGGCCAACGTCTGGGCCGTGCAGGCCCTGGGAGCTGAACGCATCATTTCCACAAACTCAGTAGGGTCCATGTGGGGACACCCCGTGGGCAGCTTTGTCGTGCTCGACGACTTCGTTGACTTTACCAGGAGCAGGGTTTCAACCTTTTACGACGAGAATACCGTCCATGTCGACGTCTCGGAGCCCTACTGTCCGGAAATCAAGGAAAGCCTCGTAAAGGCCCTTGAAAAACAGGGGATAGCCCATACAGAAGGCATCTACGCCTGCACTGAAGGCCCCCGCTTCGAGACCAGGGCAGAAATCCGCATGATGAGCCAGTTTGCCGACGTCGTGGGCATGACCGGCGTCCCGGAAGTCACCCTTGCAAAAGAACTCAGCCTCTGCTACTCTTCTCTTGCCATTGTCACGAACCAGGCCTGCGGAATGACCACAGAAAAACTGACAGCCGATGAGGTTACGGAAGTTGTGGGAAAAGCCCAGGACGCAATCTTCGAGATCCTTTCCGATACAATCGAAAACATCCCCGAAACCCGGAACTGCAGGTGCAGGTTTGCAAAGGTTGGGGCCTGTCTTTAAGCCTGCCTTCTCTGGAATGGTTTCACCTTTAAACCGGCTCTCCTTTCAGAGTGAGGCTGCTTTTAAACCTGCCTTCTCTGGAGTGAGTTTGTTTAAAAATCATCCGAGGAAGACCTTCTTTCATGGTTAAGGGGAACTATTTTTTAGGATTAAGGGAGACTATCTTTCAGGAGGGGGTTTGACACGTAGCTTTTTGTGTCAGGGAAGTCTCCGAGAAAGTTAAAAAATATAATTAGTTAGTGATAGAATATATATGCAAGAAGATTCTATCCTGTGATGGCAAATGGATACCTTCTAAAAAAGGCATGGTAAAAAGCATTGTAAAATACATTGCAAAGGACATTGTAAAGGTATCGTATTCATTCAGAAAAACAAATTCTGAAAAACAAAAATTCTGAAGCAAGCTTCCTGAAACAGGCCTGTGAAGGAAGCTTACTTATAGCATTCACATAACTGGGTATGCAATGACGCTCTGGGTCCTCATCTCCGCTGAAAAATCGAAACTAACCTTAATGACGATAAAGGACCGGATGAAACAACCTCTCACGGTGGCTGAACTCGTCCTGAAAAACGGGTCAAAGGGACCGCGTCCACACAAGATAAGGGTTCTTGCGAACAAAAAGAAAAAAGAGGAGTTTCTTCCGCCTCAGAAATTCGTAGAACTGCTCCGCAGTGCAAACAGGATCATGCTGGCAGAGGGAGAAGACCCTGCAAATTCGGCTGCTTTCCTGGAAATGCTGGAAGGTTTTCAGTTGAAGGCAGACAAAGTTGATATTTGCAGGCACTGCCTGCTCAATAAACGCTTTAACTTTGTCAACAAAAAATCAATCAAATTCCACAACGAATTCATCTGCAGGGAATGTGCAAAAGAAGAACTCCTGAGAGGAGTACGGACCGCGGAAGGAAATTACGGGGAAAAGTCCATAGAATTCCTGGAACAGGTCCTGCTCAAGACCAGGGACCTGGACCGGACCCTCCGGATGCTTACTCCTGAGCGACTGGATCCGGAGTTCACTCGTTACGATACCATCGAAACAAACCCCTCGACGACTTCGATGCAGATAAAGGAGCTGCCCCTTGCAAAAAAATTCAAGCAAATGCTCCTGGAAAAATCCGAGACCCTGCTTCCCGTACAGGCACTTTCCGTGGAGGCCGGACTGCTGGAGGGGAAAAACCAGTTCGTAGTCTCGGCAACGGCAACAGGGAAGACCCTCATAGGGGAGATGGCAGGGGTTCAGAACCTCCTGAACAGGAAAGGAAAAATGCTCTACCTGGTCCCTCTGGTTGCCCTGGCAAACCAGAAATACGACCAGTTCACAGCACGTTACACGAAACTCGGGCTCACCACATCCATTAAAATCGGGGCAATCCTTATCAAGACATCCCAAAGGGTGAAGATGCATACCACCCTGAACTCGGACATCATAGTCGGGACCTACGAAGGGCTGGACCACATCCTCCGGTCCGGAAATGCGGACTTCCTCGGGAAAATAGGAACTGTAGTAATTGACGAAGTCCATACCCTGGAAGACCAGGAACGGGGACACAGGCTGGACGGGACCATCGCAAGGCTGCGCTATATCGCTCCGGAAGCCCAGTTCATCTATCTTTCCGCAACCGTTGCAAGCCCCGGGTCCTATGCAAAAAAGCTCGGTGCAGAACTGATCCTCTACGAACACCGTCCTGTACCCATTGACCGGCACCTGCTCTTCTGTCAGGAAAGTGAGAAAACCCGGCTAATTACCCGACTTTCAAAGGAAGAATACTCCAGGATCTCTTCAAAGAAGCACCGCGGACAGACCATTGTCTTTACAAACTCTAGAAGAAACTGTCATAGGATAGCTTCCGCAATATCGATCCAGGCATCCCCCTACCATGCAGGGCTTTCCCAGTACGAACGCAAAAAAGTGGAAACCCAATTCGGAGAAGGAAAACTCCCGGTCATAGTGACCACCGCAGCCCTGGCCGCAGGCGTGGACTTCCCGGCGTCCCAGGTTATTTTCGAGTCCCTTGCAATGGGAATCGACTGGCTCTCGGTCCAGGACTTCCTCCAGATGAGCGGGAGGGCAGGAAGACCCGATTACCACGACAGGGGTGTGGTCGTGCTCATGCCGGTCCCCGGAAAATCCTACGCCAGTTCCCAGTCGGAAACGGAAGAAGAGGTTGCAATCAAGCTCCTGCAGGGAGAGATGCTCTCCTCAGGGGTCGAATACGGGGAAGCTGAACAGCTGGAAGAAGTTCTGGCATCAGTTGCCGTGACCGCCTCGGTCCGGGACCTGAAAAGCATCCATCAACTTATGTTCGGGAGCTTCGAACTGGAAAAACTGGTTTCCCGGCTCCAGAAGTACCGCTTTATAGAAAAAAAAGGAGACAGGGTAACGCTTACCCGCTTTGGAAAGATCGTTTCCGCCCACTTCCTTTCGCTCTCGAAAGCCTTCCTGATAAGGGACGCCGTGCTTATGGAAAACAGCCCCCTGAAGATCGTGACGAACCTGGAATTTTTCGATGCCGCATATTTTAAGTACGCCAACCAGATAGGAAGCACCCTCCACGTGAACATGCCGTCAAGGGTTTTCCAGGGAGCTGCCCTTGACATCGTTTTTGACGGAGAATCCCTGGCTCTTCTCAACATGAAACTCCAGGACCTTCTAATGAGTTTTGCCGATGATTTCCTTACCTGCACCTGCAAAGATTCGCCATATTGCGGCTGTGCCGAGCAAAAGTTTTCCGAGAAAATAGTCCTGCTGCGGACAGAGGGGCTGGACCCTGCCAGGATAGTGAAAAAGCTTGAAGATAAGTACGGGATTTCCGCATATCAGGGGGACATTTTCGGGTATCTGGATGGCGCGGTGAGAAACCTTGACGCGGTGGAACTGATTGCAAAAGTTCATTCCAAAAAAGGAATTGCTGAAGAAGCCCACAAGTTGAAAAAACAGATCCAGGGCTAAAAATCAGGACATGAAAATCGCAACGTTTTTGCAGATAGGAAGTCAATATAAGAATAGAGATGTAAGATCAAAAGTTAATATAATTATGAAGATTTAAATACCAGGCAATATTGAGAGGGAAAACCGGACAACATTGGAACAGGACCCCAGTCTCCGGAATTTGAGGAGCAGCAAGCAAATAAGCAAACAAGCAAGCAAGCAAGGAGGTAAATTTCATGACAGAGGATGTCAAATCAAGGGAAGATAAAGAAAGTGTGACCCCCAAAAAAGCAAAAAAAGGCATAACCATCGAATTCTTAAAGCCCGATGACTTCCGGCAGATTTACGCCATAGGAGCCGCAGGCGGGCACAGTCCTTACGATTTCAGGATCGGTTTTTACAACGACACACCCAAGATGTTCGGGGACTCTTCCGAATCAAGGGTCATCGAAAGGCGTGTAGAAACCGAAGTCATACTTTCTCCGGTAGCCGCTCTTGAACTGAACCGCTGGCTGACCCAGCACATAAACGAATACGAATCCGTTTTCGGCCCAATTTCCAGAACTATCATGAGGCCAAAGAAAGAACCACCCAAAACCGTTGACAGCACCGAACTCCAGGGGTACATCTGAACCCCTGACCGAAAACTCCGGACAGCAGGTCCGGATTGAAATTATTCAGATAGGAATTTCCGGGCAGGAATTATCCTGCTCGAAGCTGTTCTGAGAGAAAGTTTCCGAGAGAAAGTTTCTGAAAGGAATTATTCAAACAGTAATATCCTGATTAGAATTCCCGAACAGGGCAGATTTTGTAAGATTAAGGAGGCTGAGGAAATAGAATTTCCCCGGACCTTTTACCCCTAACTACTTTTTTGCAGGCTGAAAATATTGATCGCATGCCGCAGGGACTAAGTGTATATACATTTTCCTAGGAAATGTAGTTTATATAGATATAGTATATATAATTTTGCATTCAGAGACTTGAGAAAATACATATCTATTTATACATAAATCTATTTACGGGAAATTTTAGGCGAATAGTTAATATAATGAAAATGCCTGTACAATTAGAAGTTATAAAAATGGCAAAATAAAACGTACATAAACGCGTATAAAACCGCATAAAACACATAATAAAAAGTGTGTTTGACATCTTCGGGAACTTGCTGTTCAAAAACGTTTTTGAGAGGACGTTTGAAGAGTGTTAACTGACACACGACCTACAAAAATATGGAGTGTATCCATGGATATATGGACTCTTGTAAACGGCTTGATCTATCTAGCTTCCTTTGCCCTTTTTGGCTGGGTGCTGCTGGATGCAAGCAGAGCTTCAAAAAAATGATATTGTGTTAGAGGACCCCATAAGATATTAAAAACGGAGGTTTTAAAAAAATGGCAGAATCGACATCAGAGACCGCGCATAGCGGAGGCCTTGTAAAAACTCTCAGGCCGTATCACGTCTGGGCTTTAGGCGTGGGAATCGTGCTTGTGGGAGAGTATATGGGCTGGAACTTTACGATTGCGAAAGGTGGTGTTTTAGGCTCCCTTTTCGCCATGCTTGTGGCAGGGACCATGTACACGGTTATTTCGCTCTGTGCAAGCGAACTCGGCTCGGCAACAAAGCTTGCTGGAGGCCCCAATGACTGGGCAAGGCTCTTTGTAGGGCCGGGAGCCGCGGCAATCGTAGGACTTGCGGTATATATGGAATTTATCGCCCTTGAGGCGGCAGATGCTATTGTCGTCGCTTTCATTGCAACTGAGATCTTTCCCCAGCTTCAGGTATTCCCCATAACCCTTTTTGTGATTTCACTTTTGACCTTTATCAACTACCGGGGAGTCGTGGGAGCCCTACCCTTAACTTTGCCCTTACAATGCTGGCTTTCTTTGCAATTATCACCTTCTTCTTCGCAAGTACCCTCGGCCTCGGAGGCCTGGAAGTCCACCCCGAATACCTCTTTGAGGGAGCAATGCCAAACGGCCTGATCGGGCTTTTTGCAGCGCTGCAGTTCGGGCCCTGGTTTTTCCTCGGAATCGAAGGAGCGGCAATGTGCGCAGAGGAGTGCAAGCACCCCTCAAGAGCTGTCCCCCTGGGCCAGCAGGCAGGGATGATAACCCTCCTGGTAGGAGCCGCAATGACCCTCTACCTCTGCACCTCGCTGATCCCCACGGACGTGCTCGGAGTTTCCGTCTACCCGCTTTTTGAAGCTGCCCAGAACGGAGGCCTTTTCGTCTTCATCGCCCTCCTGGGAGTGGGGACCCTCCTGACCTGCGTTGCCAGCGCCAACGGCTGCATCTGCGACGCCTCAAGGTCCTGGTACGCCCTTTCCAGGGATGAATACGTCTCCCCCTGGTTTTCGAAAGTGCATCCGAAATACAGCACACCCTACAGGGCAGTGATCTTTACGGCCCCGATTGCCGTTGCCTTTGCATTCAGCGGCTTTCTTGACCAGGTCATTACCTTCTCGATCATCTCGGGCCTGCTCTGCTATGTGCTCATCCCCTTCTCCCTGATCCGCTTCAGGAAACTTTTCCCGGAAACCACAAGCAAGATCAGGCCCTTTGCCTCCCCGCTCCAGCCCTACATCTCCTACTTCGCGATAGGGATAGCCATGCTGATCATGTCCACCCTCTTCTGGGGCTACAGGTATAACCTGATCTTCGGACTCCTCTTCTATGCCATTGCGTACTTCTACTTCTCTTCAAAACGCAAGAACACGACCGGAAACGACCCCCTCTGGAGCGAACTCGGATGGCCGGAACCCGAACAGGCAAACAGCAGGAACTTAAAGGAGGTGAGTTGCATTGAGTGCAGCGACAGGTAAAATAACTGGAAATTCAGCAGCCGGCAACATAACAGGAAATGCCGCTCTGCAGGCAAAATACCGGGGCAAGCTGAACCTGGACTCCGTCCTGATTGCAATCATGCTCTGCCTCCTCTACGGAGCCCAGCTCTTCCTGGTCTACTCGGTCCTCACCGCAACAAAACCCGTGCTCGCGGAATTCCCCGGACTTACCCCTATCTACCTGCTCTTCATAGGCCTGATGTTCACTATCGAGACCATCGGCTGCCTGAAAGTCCGCCATTCCATAAAGCAGCACATGCACGAATTCCGCTACTACGACTAAGGAGGCACCTCCAAATGAGCGTAAACAAAACTGTAAAAAAGAGCGCAAAAAGAAAGGAAAAAAGCCTGCTTGCCCAGGTCTTTGACATCGCCTTCATCTTCGTGCTGGCCTTCGTCTGCCTGGTTGTCCCCACAACCCTCCAGGGCGCAGTCCTGGTCTCCTGGGAAGAAGGCGGAGCTGGCATAGGCTTCGTCTGGGACCCCATAGGCTACTTCTCCCTCATGCTCCTGATCGTGGGCTTCTTTGCCCTGATCCTTTTCCACTCGGTCAGGAACTACAGGGTTTGAAAATAAGGGTTTGAGTTGAGTATGTTCTAAGTTGAAAGCTCTGCCTCGGTTATGGGGCGGATCTTTTATCTTTTTAGAATTCTTCGTTTTTTACCCGGATTCAATTAACAAGTAAAATTTCCTTTTTTGTCACCATCCCGTTGCCCTGACTCCCCCCTGCCTGCCGCAACTTCCCAAAACAACCGTTTAACAGCATAAAATCGATAAATTGCCCAAATATCTTAAAAAATCGGCAGGTCTTTGGAGACTTAAAAACGGATTAGATCCAATTGTACACCTGATACAGGTAAAAACACGGACCGGAACACCGGCAGCGAAATTAAGAACCGAAAACCAGTATAAATACCGGAAACCCGAATTTCCAGACCAAAACCCCCGGACAGGACAAAGTTTAAGGGAAGCCCGGACATCGATGGTTATATATCTTTGAAGGGGATATGTATTTCTCAGTTTTCTTGAAAGCCGGTGGAGTGAGAACGCTTTATTAATTTCGGCTGCTTATTGAGGCGGCTGAATAAGGAAGCATGCGACTGGAAATGCACTGTCTATTTTGCAGTTTGCGCAGCCCCGGCTTCTGGATTGAAGAGATAGCACCCGGGAGTACGGGAAATCAATATTCAATAATAATCATTAAGCAGCGAGGGATTAATTTTGTTCCCAAATAAAAAAGTCCAGAAAATCGTAGGATCCAAAATCCAGGTAGAGATGAAAGGCGACCTGAACTTGCTTGAAGGCACTCTCAAGAGTGTGGATGACTACATGAACCTCCATCTTGTGGACACAATGGAGATCGTGAAAGGAGAAAAAGTCCGCTCCCTCGGTTCCGTGGTCCTGAGGGGAAATAACATCATACTGATTACTCCTGTAGAAGACTGAAGCGTCCGAACAGGATTGGCTAAAGAGTGGAAACAGGCATGGATCTCGAAGAAGAAGCATTCAAAATTATAAGTAAACATAAGGAAGGCATATTCCAGAACACTATCTGGAAAGAGCTGGACATCGACAGCAGGAAATGCTCGCGGCTCATAAAAAAGCTTCAGGACAAGGGCCTGATCATCCGTGAAGTTGCCGTTTCCAACGGGGCAAGAACCTATCTCCTGAGGGCAAAGGAAGAAGCCAAGGAGAAATACGACCTCCTGCTTTCCGGAGAAATGTTTTCGGCCTGCACCAGCTGTACCGGCGACTGCCAGCCCGAGTACTGCGGAAGGCTTTCCGAGTGGATCGCAAACCTCCCGACAGAAGAGGAAGGGGTCGGGGAAGCCGAAGTGCTTGAAGAAGCCGAAGATGTAGAAGAGCCCGAGGAAGCTTAAGCCTCCGGAGGAACGGAAGAATCCATAATAAAGGAAAAGTGGAAAACCGGATCGACAAGCGATAAGTATATATACAAAAAGTCCTTATTGAAGACCCCGTTCAATAAGGGCTAAAAGACCCCTAACTTGAACACAGACAACGTGCTCCGGTAGTGTAGTCCGGCCAATCATTCCGGCCTTTCGAGCCGAAGACTCGGGTTCGAATCCCGGCCGGAGCACCAAACCCAATTCTTTTCTAAAAATATTTTGTTACTTAATTTTGTCGTTTAATTTTGTCATTTAATTTTGTCGTTTAATT
>DUKH01000058.1:0-2048 GCA_013329415.1 Methanosarcinaceae archaeon
TCGGTCCAGTTCTGTCCGGTTCTGCTCAGTCCCTATCAATATCTGTCAGTGCCTTATAGTGATTTTCAGTGTTGTTGAAAGGACATAGTTTGGAATTCTTACTCAAATCGGGTTTTATTTTTCCCTTTTTCGCTATAACAAGATTCACGGCTGAGCCGGGCTTTACTTTCGTTTCCCATTTAGGCTCCTGCCGGACCACGTCTCCGAACAGGATCCCGGCTACAAAAATACTCTTTTCGGTAACTTCCCCCACGGTTAACCCGGCATCTTCCAGTATTTTCCGGGCATGGTCAAGAGGTTTCCGTATAACACTGGGAACTTCAACGATGTTTTCTGACTCTGTTTCCCCGGCTCCTGAGGTCTCCGGAGCGCTGACTTTACTTTCCACTCCCAGCACCTCTTCCAGCACCTCGATCGCGCCACTGATCCGGAGGAGAGTCTCATTCAGTTTTTCCTTCCGGACTTCGAGCTCCGCAAGAGCTGTTTCAATGTCGTCCAGGGTCTTTTCCCCGAACTCGTATTCGTTCCTGAGTTCCTTCAAACGCTTTTCCAGCTGCACCTTCATATTCTTACGAACCCCTCATTTTCGGTACATTCAGATTTTGATACATTCAGATTTTGATACATTCCGGTTGAGCCTTTTATCAAACTTTTACTTTTATTCAATAATTCGGCTTTTTATTCAACCCTT
Source organism: Methanosarcinaceae archaeon (assembly GCA_013329415.1). GTDB lineage: Archaea > Halobacteriota > Methanosarcinia > Methanosarcinales > Methanosarcinaceae > MTP4 > MTP4 sp9310u. Next base: position 692 of record DUKH01000058.1, read on the forward strand.
TTGATTTTATCCGCTATACTTCCTTATCATCCAACCCATTTTAAGTTTTATATTTTTATGCACCAGTCAGAACACCCCTGAAGCCCAACTAGCCCAACGAACCTAACGAACCCAACAAAATTGACGAAATTAACGAACTCAACAAAATTAAAGAAATTAACGAACCCAACGAACCCAACTATAGTCCCAAACGTAAATATTTACACTTAATTTAAACCACGGAAGACCCGGAAAGCACGGAAGGATTGCGCCCCAATTTCCTTTATCTGTGTTTTCCGTGCTTTCTGTGGTAAACTTTCACTTGAGATTGGTGAAGGAATTTGGGTCATTGACTATAATAGCCCGGGTAAAGGAGATGATAAAAGAACCCTTGCTTCTGATTTCTTTTTATTCGATCAGGACAGAACGCTATAGGAGAGGATACTATATGCCGCTCAAATATAACTCAAATGCAACTCAAATACGACTCAAATTCCACATGCCAGTTATTTTCATAAGGGGGTTACAATACGGAACCGGCAAGTCCTGAGCAAATAGAGGAAATAAACGGATACGGAAAAGAGATAATCAAACTGCTGAAACTTGAGACTTCTGCTGTTGCGGGGGGGCTCGTCCCGAAAGAAGGGGAAATCCCCGAGGGGATCAAAAGGATCGAAGGGGGAATGAAGCACTGCCAGATGGTCGACCGGGTGAGAAGTTCCGGAGAAGAGTTCTACGCCCTGCTGGACGACCAGACCTGCAAAGGGGGCGCTGCTGCCCTGGGCCTCGGGCACATGCCCCCCAAACTTGCCAGCGGGGACTTTTACTACGAAAAACTGAAACATTTCAGGACCCTGGAAGCCGCCCAAAAGACGATTGAGAGAATCCCGATGCTCGAAGCGGAGTCCATGGTAGGGACAATTTACGCACCCCTGGAAAGCGCAAGTTTCGTGCCGGACGTTGTGGTGATTATCTGCTCCCCGAAACAGATGATGCTCCTTACCCAGGCAATCCTCTACAACGAAGGGGGCAGGGTAGAGGCCGAGTTTGCAGGCAAGCAGAGCCTCTGCTCCGATGCCGTTGCCGAACCTTACCTGAGCGGCAAGATGGGAATTACCGTGGGCTGCAGCGGGAGCCGGAAGCATACCAATATGGCGGACTCGGAACTGACCGTAGGTCTCCCTGCCAAACTTCTCAAAGACCTTGTTGAAGGGCTGAGAGTGGTTGTCGGGTAAGGCCCAGGGGCCGAAATAACCAGCTCCCTATAATTCCGTCTTACAAAATGCCGTAAAACAGTCCATGGCTTAAAAACCCTAATGAACCGGCAGCAAAATCCTGGAACACTAATTCCGGACATTAGAACTCCAGAAGCTTAGAA
>DUKH01000058.1:2383-7172 GCA_013329415.1 Methanosarcinaceae archaeon
AGAAGCTTAGAACTCCAGAAGCCTCAGAAGCCTTAGTACCCCAGGAAATACAGGATCACCGGCAGCAAAATAACGCCCATGGCATGGGATTTCCGGACTTTCATGAACGAGGGGAGCATCCCGATCGGGGTGGAGATAAGGAAGAGGAAGAAACCGAAGAGGCCTGTAAAGAGAAGGACCATAACGGCAAGCCCGAAGAGGACGCCTGCGCATAGTTTTGTATAATCGAGTTTCCGGAGTACCCGATGAGCGTTGTTTCCTATGTAAACCGTGGAAAAGTAGGAAAACAGGGAAGCCAGGAGGACTGCGAAAAAACAGAGGAGTACGGTTGGGATGTCGAAAGCTCCCACACCCAGAATTTCACTTACTGCTGCCATTGCCCCGCTCCGGGTCTTTCCTATGACCAGAAAGGCTACCAGCCCGAAAATCGCATTCGAGGTGTTTACCCCGGAAACCGAGACGATAAATTCCTTTGAGCTGTCGAGGAGCTCGGGGTCGGCTTCGGGGTCCCGGAACAGAGATGTCCCGCTTTTTCCGGTTTCCTCAGCTTTTTTAACGCCCTTCGGACCCGGATTTTTCCGGTCAAGGTCTTTCCGGTCAAGATCTTTCCGGTCAAGATCTTTCCGGTCAAGGTCTTTCCGGTCGAAATCCTCTTTTACGAAAAGCCGTGCCAGAAGAGCCGCAATGGAGGAAGAGCCCCCCGGCAGCCAGGCGACCAGGGAACCTGCGGCACTGCCCGTAAAAATTCCCCTCATGATTCTCTTTCGGGAAAGCTTCAAGCCTGAAGTAGACTCCTCGGGAATTTCCGAACCCGTAAACAGGCTTATGACCAGCTGGGAAGCTCCGAAAAGCCCGCTGAGGAGGGGCAGGAGCACGGTTGCTGTCCCGAAATTGATAACCGGGGACAGGAGATCTTCCCGGGCAAAGGCAAAGAGTCCCAGGAAACCTGTGATCAAAAACAGAAAGAGGGCAGAGATTTTGTACCTGTATTTTGCGAGGAGGCCCTGTCCTGGCACCTGCCCCACTTTTTCCCCGGCAAGCATTATGAACACAACCGAGAGCAGGACCCAGGCCATGTATTCTTCCAGGAAAGGGTACGCGGCTTTGAAAAATAAGGAGAGGGGCAGCACGAAGAGGAGGGACGCAGCCACAGAACCCGCACTTCCCAGGGCTGAGAGCCGGACCGCTTCCGCCCCGGCGCCTTCGAGGAGCAGCCTGTGTCCCGGGAGGACGGCAAGGGCGGTGTCCCCGTCGGGAGCTCCCAGGAAGACGGAGGGGATGATATCGTGAAAAGTATGGGAGATGGCATTCGAAAGGACAGTAATTACGATGTAAAAGGGAGGAATGCCCTGGTCTGCCAGGAAGGGAGCAAAGGCTGCAAGGGCAAGGGCAAAGTTATTCGTGTGAATCCCCGGAAGAAGTCCCGAAAAGATCCCGAGCAGGTAGCCCCCGAAAACAGCGATAAAAAGCAAAGCAAAAGAAATTTCCGGCATTTAGTTTATACCCCCGATTAAGCCTGTACCCCCTTGAAGTCTGCCTGCCCACCAGGCTGTACCCCCGGCCTGCCTGCTAACCTGAATCTCCTTAAGGTCTGCCTGCTGGTCCCCCATGCAAATGTTAGATAGTTGCGGCAGTCATTCGCGCGGCACCCCCTTGCTGCGGTATCAGTTCAACCCTGGCCCTGCGGTCCCGGAATTAAGTCCCGGCTGCCGCAACTCCACCTTGTAGGGGGAGCGAGACCCAGCTGAAAAGCAGTTTGCCTGAATATGCGCCAAACATATTCAAGTTTTTTTCTATATATAGTTATTTGAGACCTTGTGAAGTGATCCTTGAATAAATTATACCTGGAGCCGTGACAAAAAAATGCACCCCGGATGACAGAAAAAGATAAGCACTGGAATGATTCTGGCAAGTTAAGTAAATTTGAACAAAGCCGGAAATCCGGAGGTTTCAGGGAATTTTTTGTGTATAAAAAGTTTTCTATGTGTTCAGGAAGGTTTTCCAAACCCGATGCCTTTCTGCCCACATATATAATTAATGATCGTTGTAACAGCAAACAATTCAAGTTTCCTGATCAGATCAGTGACTTGAAAATTTTGAATGCGATTTATCACATCAAGGAAAAAGAAAAATCAATTCCATTTATGTTTTATATCTTATAGATAAAGTATTAAATGCAGTTTTAAATGCTATTATTGAATGGGGTTCATGAGAGCATTTAGCTGAAAAACAGCAGAATAAGGGAAGAAGAGGTTCGCCATTCCTCAACCCCTTACCTCCATAGGCGATTAAGTCCCTGATGAGGGGCTGGCGAGGTGTGCCATTCCTTGCCCCCCGGGGTCAGATGGACTCAAGGCGGAAACCGGAGAAGATGAGGTTTGCCATATCCTTACTCTCCGATCCGAAAATCGTCAAAACCCGTGGTAGAAGTGAGAACAACCCTCTCTCAAACTTTTTTCTATCTCACTTCTACTCCACTCCATTTTACTTTTCTACAGTCTTTAGTCCGGTATAGCACCAATTACTATCCCAATCACTGTTTCTCCCTTATTCTCTTATGCTCTTTCTCCCGCCCATAAGCGTTTTTTCGTCAAGTCCCCAGCCTTTGCAGGATGGGACATCAATCAGGACAAAATCCGCAGGCTATTCTCCGGGACTGACTGCCTCAATGTGGAGGGTCTTTACAAGGTCTGCACGGGCCTGGTCCCCCTGCCTGAGCCTCTGCCCGTTGACAAGGAGTTCTCCCGAACCAGGGTAGATAAAAATACGGCGACACTCGCTGGTCTCATAATGAAGGGTTTCTTTCGGTTCGAGCCCTGCCCTGTAAACTGTCGCATCGGCGTTCATCGGCATGACGTCCGGAAGTCCCTGGCCCGAAACCAGGGGCAAAAACCGGTTTTTCCATTCCGAAGCCTCGAACTTTTTCTGGGAGTATACCGGCTTCGGGAGGCTCCGGACAGGGTAGATCCAGATCTGGTAGAAGTGCAGAGGCTTGCTTCCCAGGTTGAACTCCGAGTGTTCGATCCCGGGACCTGCGGAGATGCACTGCACCTCCCCCTCCTCGAGAACCGTTGAATTGCCCCTGCTGTCCTCATGGGTAATCTCCCCTTCAAGCACGACAGTCACGATTTCCATTTCGGAATGCCGGTGGGGTGGAAAACCCCTGCCCGGTTTCACCGTATCGTCATTGAACACCCGGAGGTCTCCGAAACTGATATTTTCCGGGTCGTAATAGTTTGAAAAAGAAAAGAGCCAGTAACTATTCAACCAGCCGAAATCCGAAAAATGCCTCATCTCTGCCGGAATTATTCTGAGCATAAAATGACTCCCTGTTAATTGATTACAAAATTGACGTTACTCCTTCAATACTATAAGATTCCCCCAATACTTGAAGAACATTTGCAGGATGAAGAGAATACGGAAGAAGTGAAAAGAGCATAATAAGCCATAGGATGAAGTGAAGAGGATACGAATGAGGAATAGAACATAATAAGCCATATATAGAATCGGTCCTTTTCCTAGTAAAATATCGATCATAAAGAAAAATCTCAGTACCGGAAAACCCATCAAAACGGATTATTCAATACGGACTTCTTAATACGTTTTCCCGTTTTTCACATCCATACCTGGGGCCCGGAAGAAAAAAGGATTTCGCATGACTATCAAATGCAAGAAATGCAACAGTGAAGCAATCATTTTTCAGAAATATTCCGGGATGCACCTCTGCAAGAAGCATTTTGTGGAGGACGTTGAGCGGAAGATCAAGCTTACCATCCGGAAAAGCTACAACATCCGGAAAAACGACGTAATCGCCGTGGCCCTGAGCGGTGGAAAGGACAGTTCGGCAGCCCTCTTTATAATGCACAAGATCCTCGGGGAAAGGCCCGATATCGAGCTTGTGGCAATCTCCGTGGACGAGGGGATCCACGGGTACCGCCCGCAGTCCCTGGAAACCGCAAAGAAGTTGACCGAGCAGCTCGGAGTGCGCCACATAATCAGGTCTTTCAAAGAAGAGCACGGGACCACCATGGACGAGATTGCTGCCATGGACCGGGAAAAAGGGGCCTGTTCCTACTGCGGGGTGCTCCGGAAAAACATCCTGAACAGGGTCGCTCTCGATATCGGGGCAACGAAACTTGTCACCGGGCACAACCTGGACGACGAAGCCCAGACCATTCTCCTGAACCACTTCAGAGGGGACATGGAACGCATGGTAAGGCTTGCTCCCCCGGTTGCCGTGGAAGGGCTGGTGCTCCGGGCAAAACCCCTCAGAAACATCCCTGAAAAAGAAGTAGCCCTCTACGCCCTGGTAAACGACCTGCCCGTGGACTTCAGCGAATGCCCCTATGCAGGAGAAGCCATGAGAAAAGAAATCCGGGAAATGCTAAACGATTTCGAAGCAAAGCACCCCGGGACCAGGCACTCCCTGCTCCGCGGCTTTGACAAGGTGGTCGGAGCCCTTGCAAAAGAACTCCCCCCCGCAAAGATCGAAAAATGCCGGATATGCGGCGAGACCTGCACCGAAGACATCTGCCAGGCCTGCAAACTGCTCGGCAGGGCCTGAAAGGGCTTAAAAAAGGGTTTAAGAAAGAAGTGGAAATAAGTATAGTCAATGCCCCAAATTCCTTCCAATCTCAAGTGAAAGTTTAACCACCGAAAGCACGGAAAACACGGAATAAAGGTAATAGGGGTACAATCCTTCCGTGCTTTCCGTGTCTTCCGTGGTGATAATGTAAGTGTAAATATTTGCGTCAGGGACTATAGTCACCCATTGCCTCGCCGGACGTCT
>DUKH01000038.1:0-1399 GCA_013329415.1 Methanosarcinaceae archaeon
CGATCTCAATTGTAGACAACCTTACCAGGGCTCTCGAGAACATGGCAAAGTTTGCAGGGGAAATGAGAAACGAAAGGAAGGACGAACTTGTAAACCTGATCACGTCTTACAACAACAAAAAAGTCCTTTCCGAAGCCATCTCCGAAATCCAGGAGCACCTCAAAAACCTGGCTGCTGAAGTGGAATATTGAAAGCCTGAGTGGAATACTTAACTTAAACGGAATACTGAATCCGGAGACGGCATCCTGATAACTTAAATTGGTGCTGAATCCGGAGACTGCATCCTCAATACTTAAACGGAATACTGAATCTGGAGACGGTATCCTGAACTCTTAAATGGGTGCTGAGTACAGAAACAGGATTCTGAACTCTTAAATGGGTGCTGAGTGCAGAAACGGGATGCCAAAAACAGGGTGCTGTAAATGGAACTGATAGAAAAGACCCGGGAATTCGTGACCACTTTCCTTGAAGATGAGCCGAGTTCCCACGACATGTCCCACATCAACAGGGTGGAAGCCCTCTGCATGGAAATCCGGGAAAAAGAAGGTGGGGACCCCCGGGTCCTCCGCCTGGCAGCCCTGCTCCACGATGTGGGAGTAATAAAGGAACATGAAGAGGGAGGGGACCACGCCGAGTACAGCGCGGAAATTGCCTCTGAATTCCTGGGAAAAGCAGGCGTCCCGGAAAAGGTGATTGACCGGGTGACATACTGCATCCGGACCCACCGCTTCAGCGGAGGGCACAGCCCCGAAACCGTCGAAGCCCGGATTTTGCAGGACGCCGACCGGCTCGATGCACTGGGAGCTATTGGGATTTTCAGGGCGGTCCTTTCCATGGGAGCCCTCAGGATGCTCAAGCACACCACGGGAATCGATAAGGGGGCGTCCAAAAAAACCGTGTACAAAAAAGACCCTGTTGCCGGCTTTAACGAATACATGCACTACAAGCCTTTCACAATCCCCGAAAAACTGAATACCGGAACCGCTAAAAAGATTGCTGAAGAAAGACTGAAGGTCATGCGCCTGTACCTCAAAGCCCTGAACCGGGAATCAGGACTAGAAGGAAACAACCCCTGATAAGGCAGGCTTCCTTTTTATCCGTGCATGCATTGCAGTAACTTTTAAATGTACTGTGGAGACCTTGAACGGCTATACAATAGCTTCAAAGGTTACTGCTGAGACTTTTATGTGCAATACAATAACTTCAAAAGTTACTGTGGGGATCTTAAAGGTAATACCATAACTTTTAAAATTACTGCTGAGACCTTTATCGATATTGCGGCAACTTCAAAAGTTATCGTGTTAAACCTTGAACGGTATTACAGCAACTTTACAAGTTACTGTGGGAACCTTAAAAGGTAACACAGCGACTTTAATGGTAATATGGCAACTTTATTCGT
>DUKH01000038.1:1720-8603 GCA_013329415.1 Methanosarcinaceae archaeon
AATATGGCAACTTTATTCGTAACTCTCCCGGCCACAAAACCAGCAACAACTTTTTTATGATATGTTCTTAAATTCCTGTTCAATATTTAATTGAAGTTGGGTTTCCATTCGAATTCTGAATATACATCTAATTCAAGATCCAAAAAAGTTTCACAGACCAATCAGGTGTGATCACATGGCTGACATAATCATAAAGAACGCTTACGTTTTAACGATGGACCCCGAGGCAGGCGACCTCAAGCAGGGAACCGTTGTAGTCGAAGACGGAAAGATTACGGAAATAGGGGAAAGTACGGGTGAAAGTGCCGACACCGTGATCGATGCGAAAGGCTCGGTGCTGATGCCGGGGCTCGTAAATACCCACACCCACGCCGGAATGACCCTTTTCCGGGGCTACGCCGATGACCTCCAGCTTGCCGAATGGCTCCAGGAACACATCTGGCCTGCAGAGGCCCAGCTCCAGGCATCGGATGTTTACGCGGGCACGCTGCTCGCCTGCCTGGAGATGATCAGGTCAGGGACAACCTCCTTTGCAGACATGTACTTCTTCATGGACGAAACTGCAAAAGCGGTGGAGGAAGCCGGGCTTCGGGCTGCCCTTTCCCACGGCATGATCGAGCTCTGGAATGAAGAGAAAGGAGCAGCCGACCTCAAGGAAGGCAAGCGCTTTGTCCGGGAATGGAAAGGGGCAGCCAGCGGCAGGATCACTCCCATGTACGGCCCCCACGCCCCGAACACCTGCTCGCAAGAGTTCCTTACGAAAGTCAGGGAAGAAGCTGACAAAGACGGGGTTGGCATCCACATTCACGTACTCGAAACCGAAGCCGAACTGAACGAGATGAAAGGCAGGTACGGGAAGTGTTCCGTGAACATGCTCGAAGACATCGGCTTTTTCGGCCCGGACGTGCTTGCTGCCCACTGCGTCTGGCTCTCGGACGGGGACATCGAAATCCTGCGGAAAAGAGGGGTCAACGTCTCCCACAATGCCGTAAGCAACATGAAACTGGCTTCCGGAATCGCTCCCATCCATAAGATGCTCGATAAAGGGGTAAACGTCACTCTGGGGACCGACGGGTGCGCCTCAAACAACAACCTGGACATTTTCGGGGAGATGAAAACCGCAGCCCTGCTCCACAAGGTAAACACCTTCGACCCGACAGTCCTCCCTGCCCGGAAGGTGCTCGAAATGGCAACCGTAAACGGGGCAAAGGTAATCGACCCCGAGACCGGCATGCTGAAAGTCGGAAAAAAAGCGGACATGATCCTTGTGGACATGAAAAAACCTCACCTGACCCCCTGTTTCGACGTACCTTCACACCTTGTGTACTCCGTAAACGGCTGCGATGTCCGGACCACTATTGCGGACGGAAAAGTCCTGATGGACAATTACAAAGTGCTCGCACTTGATGAAGAAAAGGTAATCGAAGAAGCCCGGAAAGCTGCCGAAGCCCTTGTTGACAGGGTCAACGCCTGAAAGCAAATGCCTGAAACGGCTATTTGCCACCGGAAAGATAAATACGTAGAACCTGAAATTAAACAGCAGTCAATTTAATCAGTCAATTTATAGTCCGAACGCAAATATTTACACTTACTAACCACGGAAGACACGGAAAGCACGGAAGGATTGTGCTCCAATTTCCTTTATTCAGTGTTTTCTGTGCTTTCAGTGGTTAAAGTTTCACCTGAGATTGGTGAAGGAATTTGGGTCCTTGACTATAATCCGACCTGGAAGTCAATTCAATCCGATCTAAGCTTATCCGATATCAACGGGATTACCATGAACGAGAAAGAACTCATAGAATCCGGGAACATGAAGATGGAATGGGCCAGGAACCACATGCCTGTGCTCGCAATTATCAGGGAACAGTTCATAGAAGAAAAACCCCTGAAAGGACACACCATCGGGATGGCCCTCCACGTGGAAGCAAAGACCGCTGTCCTGGTGGAAACCCTTGCAGCAGGGGGCGCAAAAGTAGCGATTACGGGCTGCAACCCCTTAAGTACCCAGGACGATGTCGCCATGGCGCTGGACACCAGGGAAAATGTTTCCTGTTTTTCAAGATACGGGTGCAGTTCCCAGGAGTATTACGACGCCATTGACAGGGTGCTGGACTTCGAACCCGACATCACCATCGATGACGGGGCGGACCTGATTTTCAAGCTTCACATGGAAAGGACCGATCTCCTCCCCAACATCCTGGGAGGCTGCGAGGAGACCACCACAGGGGTCCACAGGCTGCACGCGATGGAAAAAGAAGGGGCCCTGAAAATGCCCGTTATCGCCGTAAACGACGCCATGACGAAGTACCTTTTTGACAACCGCTACGGGACAGGGCAATCGGCCTGGGACGGGATCAACCGGACCACAAACCTCCTGGTCGCCGGCAAAAACGTGGTCGTGGGTGGCTACGGCTGGTGCGGAAGAGGAGTTGCCATGCGGGCAGCAGGCCTCGGGGCAAACGTCATCGTCACTGAAGTCGACCCCATCAGGGCTCTTGAAGCCAGGATGGACGGGTACAGGCCCATGAAAATGAGCGAAGCCGCAAAGCTCGGGGACATTTTCGTGACCACCACCGGAAACAGGGACATCCTTACCGCTGAACACTTCAAGGTCATGCGGGACGGGGCAATCCTTGCAAACTCCGGGCACTTCAACGTGGAAATTGACATGGTAGCCCTGGCATCCCTTGCAAAATCCGTCAGGGCCGTCCGGCAGAACATCAAGGAATACGATATAGGGAACCGCCGGATCAACGTAATCGCCGATGGCAGGCTCGTGAACCTGGCAGCAGGCGACGGGCACCCTGCCGAAGTCATGGACATGAGCTTTGCCGACCAGGCCCTCTGCGTCCGCCACATCGCCGAAAACAAGCTTTTGAACGGCGTCCACCGGGTCCCCCTGGAACTCGACACCTACGTTGCAAAAATAAAGCTTGAGTCCATGGGCATCAGCATAGACGAATTCACCCTGGAACAGGAAAAGTACATGAATGGCTGGGAGTGCGGGACATAATTTGCAAAAGAAGCAAAAGAGATTATTTTCAGTAACCCGGCATTTCTGACCCTTTCGCAGTGAATGCGGAATTGCTTTCCATTTTTTGGAAAAGTAATAGTATTTACTGCACTTCTTTTTAAATTATTTTCAGCAAAATGTAAATACTTTTAAGATTTATTGTAGGCAATACATAAGCCAGCGATCATTACCAGCTTTGAAATGTATATGATTTATTAATAGAAATCTCAAAAAAGTAAATTGAGTTTTGTTTTTAAGAAATGTATAAACATTTTTATTTTAAGTAAATTATAACTGAAATCTGAATTATAAGTAAATGCCACACTTCTTTGAGATCTGCTACAAGATGCTATTATTCATTAAATAACAGGCACAAAAAGTATGAAAGTACCTGTAGAGTCACGGAACTTTCATGCTAAAGACCATAAGGTATACACTGCCTGATCTGACAGAGATTTCAGAAAAGTTTGCAATGTTTCTGAAATAAAACATGATCCAAAACATGATCCTCGGGGACAATAAAAAAATTTCAGGAAAAAATATTAATGGGTGGAGAGGGTGTGGAATGAGAGATAACCTTAGAAAGTCTGGCATTGACATTATTGGAGATTTTGCCTGGGGGACGCATTTCTGCCAGTTCTACCAGACCCGGGAAGATTTAATAGACATACTTGTCCCGTACTTTAAAGCAGGGCTGGAGAATAACGAATTCTGTATGTGGGTCACATCACAGCCCCTGGAAGTGGAAGATGCAAAAGAAGCCCTTAAAAAGGCTGTATCTGATTTTGATTTTTATCTGGAAATAGGGCAAATCGAAATTATTCCCTTCACACACTAGTACGTAAAAGAGGGTATTTTCGACTTGGAGAGTGTATTGAACGGCTGGGTTGAAAAACTCAATAAGGCCCTGGCCAGCGGCTACGAAGGTTTGAGATTTACAGGAAACACTTTCTGGCTGGAAGAAAAGGATTGGAATAATTTTGTTCAATATGAGGAAGAAATGGATGGAGTCATTGGTAACTATAATATGATGGCTCTATGTACTTATTCTCTCGACAGGTGCGGTGCAACTGAGATCATCGACGTGGTCAACAATCATCAATTCGCTTTGATTAAAAAGGAAGGAAAATGGGAGCAGATGGAAAGTTCAAAGCGAAAGAAAGCGGAGAAGATGCTACGCAAGAGTGAACAGCGCGTCAGGCTGAAGCCGGAGAACATGCTTTCGCCCACCTCGCCTCCCCGGCAGATGGCAAACCTGAAACTTGCTGATATCATTAATGCCCAGGCGATCCATTCCCTGATGGATGATTTCTATAACTTTTCTCACATTACCATGGCCCTGGTGGACCTCAAAGGCAATGTTCTGGTAAATGTTGGATGGCAGGAAATCTGCACCAGGTTCCACAGGGTCCACCCCGAAACCTGCAAGCACTGCGTAGAAAGCGACACAAAACTGTCCGCTGGCGTTGCTCCTGGAGAATTTAAGCTGTACAAATGCAAAAACAACATGTGGGACGTAGCAACCCCTATCATAGTGGACGGCCGGCATGTCGGCAATATCTTCTCAGGGCAGTTCTTTTTTGAGGGGGAGACCCCAGACTATGAGCTTTTCCGATCCCAGGCCAGAAAATACGGCTTCAACGAGGAGGAATACATAGCGGCGCTTGAAAAAGTTCCGCGCTTGAGCAGGGAGACTGTAGGCACATGTATGTCCTTTTTCATGAAGCTTGCCCACATGATCTCGCAGCTAGGCTACAGCAATATCAAAATGGCCCAGTCGCTTTCGGAACGTGATACCCTGTTGGACGCGGCGCGGGAGAGTGAAGAGCGGTTCCGCTCGGTTCTTGAGCACTCCCTCGATGCGGCGTACCGGCGAAACCTTCAGACTGATAGCTATGATTACATGAGCCCGGTGATAAAGCAAATAACAGGCTTCTCTGCCCGGGAGATGAGCACGATGAGCATAAATGAAGTTCTTGGTCGCATTCATCCCGACGACCTCCCCCTGGTTAGCGTGGAACTGGCCCGGGCATTAGATGCAGGTCGTGGGACCATAGAGTACCGGTTCAGGTGCAGGGATGAAAAATACCGCTGGCTTGCAGATCACTTCACGGAGATCAAGGATCATAATAGCAGGCCCCTCTTCAGGGGAGGTATCGTCCGCGACATTACCGAGCACAAGCAGGTTGAAAAGGCCCTGGTAAGGAATGAGAACAAATTCCGTACATTGGCTGAAAATTCTCCCGACATAATTGCCCGATTTGACAGGCAAAAGCGATATATATATGCCAATCCTGCTGCTGTGGAACCTTCTGGGCATTCTCTGGAGGAAATGATTGGTAAAACCAATAGTGAACTGGAAATGAGCCCTGAGCAGGTAAAGTTCTGGGAAGGTTATTATGAAAATGTTTTTACCACAGGCAAACCCGAAACAATGGAACTCCGGCATACATCGCCCCAGGGAAAAGAATACCACTTCAATACACGAGTAGTACCGGAGTTTGTTGACGGCGAAGTGACTTCCGTTCTTGCCATTTCCCGTGATATTACAGATATAAAAGAAGCAGAAGTTAGGTTGAAAGAAGCACATGACAATTTAGAAAAATTAGTTGAAGAAAGAACAGCGCAGCTTGAGAAAGCGTATAACTTATTGAAAGAAAGTGAAAAAGGGCTTGCTGAAGCTCAAAAAATGGCCCATATCGGGAACTGGGAATGGGATATTGCAAGCGATAAAGCGTACTGGTCTGAGGAAATGTACCGTATCTTCGGACGTGAACCCCAGGAAATAGCTCCACCTTACAAAGAGTATTTAAGTTACATACATCCCGATGACCGGGGCTACTATGATGATTCCCACAAGGGTGCCGTAGAGGGAAAACCTTACAGCACCGACCAGAGGATTATTTTAGCTAGTGGGGAAGAGCGCACGATCCACCTGCAATCCGAAGTTATTTTTAATGAAGAGAATGTCCCTGTTCGACTAAAGGGGACGGTTCAGGACATTACCGAACGTAAAAAAGCCGAGAAGGCTCTGGTGAACCTTGAGAGTGCCGCAAAAAAGAAATTCATCACAGGATCAAGAATAACCTGCAGGTAATTTCCTCCCTTCTTGACCTTCAGGCTGAAAAGTTCAATAACAGGGAACATGTTGAAGATTCGGAAATTATGGAAGCCTTCAGGGAAAGCCAGGACAGAGTAATATCTATTGCCTTGATTCACGAAGAACTGCACGAAGACAAAAGAAACGACACACTTAATTTTTCACCGTACCTGAAGAGGCTTGCCAGGAATCTTTTCCAGACTTATACACTTGGAAATGCCGACACAAGATTGAATGTCGATCTGGAAGAAAACATCTTCCTTGATATGGATACTGCAGTTCCGCTGGGCATAATCATTAACGAACTTGTTTCAAACTCCCTCAAGCATGCATTTCAGGGCAGGGATCGAGGGGTAATCCAGATCAAGCTTTGCAGGGAAAAAACCGCAGGATGTACAAACAACGCAGGATGTACAAATTATATAACGGGAAGCAAAAAAGAAGGGGGCAAAGGCACTAATTTTGTTCTAACAGTTTTGGATAATGGGGTGGGTATGCCTGAAAACTTTAATCCGGAAAATTCTGATACTCTTGGAATACAGCTGGTGTCCATCCTGGTAGGTCAGTTAGATGGCGAACTTGAGTTAAAAATAGATTCCGGAACACAATTCATTATAAGGTTCACAGTAGCAGAAAAACAGTAAAAATCTTCTTCCGTAAATTTGATCTATCTGTCATTTTTTTTTAAATAGTGGGCCTCGAAAGGCAAGAGGGGCCATTAAAATATGTATACTCTTCCGTAGGAAGATATCCACTTAACTGATTCATTT
>DUKH01000016.1 GCA_013329415.1 Methanosarcinaceae archaeon
AATCAGAATTTGCCTAGAATCCAAATTTACCTGAAATCCAAATTTACCTGAAATCCAAATGTACCTGAAATCAGAATTTACCTGAAATTCACATCTGAGAACTCAGTAATGTATTGGGAAGGGCTGAGTTTAATAGTAATTGACGGGGGGATTATTGGGGGGCATTAATTGATAAGTACGGTACTCGTTCCTACGGACTTTACCATAGAAACCGAAGACTTGCTGGGCTGCATAGGGGAACTGCAGCACGTCGGGCTGAAGAAAGTGATATTGCTGCACGTTGTGGACATCCTGAAGGCCCACGGGCTCACACCCATGTTCGAGCGAAACGCCCGGGAAAAGATCGAGGAATATGCGGACTTTGTCCGGGAGCTGGAGCTTGAAGCCGAGACCTCGGTTGTGGTGGGGGACGTCAAAAGGACGATTGCGGAGCTTGCGGAAAAAAAGGGGGTGGACCTTATCGTGATGGGAACGACCACCCCCGGAATAATCAGGGGAAAACTGCTCGGGAGGACCACGGAGTATATCGTCCGGAAATCAAAAAAGATGGTCCTCGTGGAAAAGTACGATGCCCTGAAAGAAGGAAAAGAAGCTTATGCCAAGGCATGCACTGCAACCTTTTCAAGGGTACTCGTGCCAATGGACTGTTCCGCCGAAGCCATGCGGGCTGTAAGGGTGCTTTCCTCTTTTGAAGGAATTACACGAGAAGTCCTGCTCGTGCACGTCATAGAGAACATAAAAGACCTGGATTTCCTGGAAGAGCAAAGGGAAGAAGTGCTTGAGATGCTTCGAAAGATCGGAGACGAGCTGAAGGGCTTTGATGTCCGCTACCGGGTTGTCGAAGGCATCCCTTCCGATGAAATAAGCCGGCTCGCCCTGACAGAAGAAGTCACCCTGATCATGATGACCGCCCGCTGGAGAGGAATTATTGAAGAGCTCCTGCTGGGGAGCACGGCAGAAAATGTGCTCAGGAAGACTACAAAACCCGTCCTGCTGATCCCGGGAGGGAAGGGGGTGAGAGAAGAAAAAGAGGGAAGAGACGAAAAAGAGGAAGAAAAGGAGAAAGGGGAGAAAACTGAAAGCAAAGACGAGAGGGAAGAAGAAAATCCGGAGGCCAGCTAATGCCGGAAGAGCAGGAAGAAAGAGAACTTGATTTTTTCAGCAAATACCTCTCGGTCTGGGTCGCAATCTGCATCGTCCTCGGCACAGCAATAGGCTATGCCTTTCCAGGCTTTGCGGATGCGCTGGGCGGGATCGAAATCGCAAAAGTCTCGGTCCCGGTTGCGGTCGTGCTCCTGATAATGATGTACCCGGTCATGCTGAAGATCAATTTTGAGGAACTCCTGAACGTAAAAGCAAACCTCAAGCCCCTCGCCCTCACCCTGGTAGTAAACTGGGCAATCAAACCTTTTACGATGGCTTTTGTTGCCTGGCTTTTCATGCGCGTCTTTTTTGCAGACCTTATTCCTGCCGACCTCCAGGCTCAGTACATCGCTGGCATGATCCTGCTCGGACTTGCCCCCTGCACGGCAATGGTGCTTGTCTGGACCTATCTTGCCCGGGCAAACATCAACTATGCCCTGATCCAGGTCTCGGTAAACGACCTGATCATCCTGGTCCTTTTTGCCCCGCTCGGCAAATTCCTCCTGGGCGTAACCACGGACTTTCCCGTGCCCCTGATGACCATCTTCGTCTCGGTCCTCTTTTACGTGGCAATCCCCCTGGGGCTGGCGATGCTGACAAGGCAGCTTGTAATAAGGAAAAAAGGCATTACCTGGTTTGAAAACCGCCTGATAAAAAAGATCGAATGGGTTACCCCGGTCGGGCTTTTAATCACCCTCGTCCTGATCTTTGTCTTCCAGGGGGACAACATCATCAACTACCCCCTGCACATCCTGCTGATCGCAATTCCCCTCGTCCTGCAGACCTACCTGATCTTCTCCATCGGGTACGCAGGGGCAAAGTTCCTGAAAATCCCTTATATGGAAGCTGCCCCTTCCACTTTTATAGGGGCCAGCAACTTCTTCGAGCTGGCAGTAGCAGTAGCCCTGATCCTTTTCGGGATGGAATCCGGAGCTGCCCTTGCTACGGTTGTGGGAGTGCTGGTGGAAGTGCCCGTGATGCTCTCCCTGGTGAAGATAATGGACAGGAACAGGGAGAAGTTCAGGTTTTAAGGAAAGGGAAAAATGTTGGTCCGGCCAGAAAGGGGTGAAAAATGAAGAAAAATAATAAAAAAGAAATAGAACAAGCAAGAACCTAAAAACACTGAAGAAAAGGATTTCAAAAAAATTTGCAAAAAAACTTGTAAAACAAAAAAACATCCCAAGGTGACCATTTGACAGAGATTACAGTAAATTCCACAATATGCGGTTTTGTCCACAAAATCCGCGGAAGTTTGAAGGGCGGGAAAATCATCGTTGATATCGACACCCCCTGCGAAAAAATAAAGAAATTTTCCCACATGGAAATTCCCATGATGGAAACAATGGACATCAAGGACAATTACGTGATGGACAGGGCAAAAGAGGCCCAGTGTTCCTCAAACTGCCTGGTGCCCTGTGCGGTGCTCAACCTCTGCAAACTGGAAAGCGGTTTCCTTGCAAAATCCCTGGCAAAAAAAGCAGGCAGTATCAGTATCGAGTTCGATGAAGTCTAAAAACAGGGAAATTTACCTCCCGTTTTAATTTTTCAAGAGGTAGGTCTCCTCAGAGTGGAGTAAAAATCCTTATTTAGAAAGCTTAACTTTTTTTACTTATGAACTACTGCTGCCCCGCGGACCCCGAAATGAAAAAAGAATGGGAAGAAAAGATGCTCGAAGAGATAGATTTCCTTGAAAACGACATAAGGAAAGAGAGCGAGGTATTCAGCGCTCTCGGGCACCCGATAAGGTTGAAAATTGCCTACTTTCTTTCCCGGAGGGACCACTGTGTTTGCGAACTTATTTTTAAGTTGAACGAGAGGCAAAACCTGGTCTCACACCACCTTACGATTATGAAAAACTGCGGGATCATTGAACCCTACAATAGTTCAAAATGGCGGTTTTACAGGCTTAACCCTGAATTTGGAAGTATTTTGAAGATTGTAAAACAAATGCAGGACAAAAAACCGGAATAAAAATCCTGGTAGATAATAGAACCGGGCAGACAATGGAATCGGGCAGACGATGGAATCGAGCAGACAATGGACCCAGCTAATAACCCGCGAATAAAGTAAAAATAAAGTTAGTGGAAGGAAAGGTTTCAGTCATCACAGCAACAGCAGCAGTCCTATTCTTCCTTATCCTTTTCAAAAATCTTATCGTATACGTTTTCCCCGTATATGTTCGTCCACCCTATCTGCGACCCGGCAGCCACAAACATCGCAACAGATATGGCTTCTGCGATCTCTCCCTTTGTAGCCCCTGCAGCAACAGCCCGCTGGGAGTGCACGTCAACGCAGAACTGGCAACGCATGAGCACCGAGGAAGAAACGGCGATTAGTTCTTTTGTTTTGAGGTCAAGGAACCCGTCTTTGAATATGGAATTTCTCATCTGTCCAAAAGCTTTCTCTGTTTCAGGCAGCATTTCATTCAGAAATGACATAATATTATCCTCCGGTTTAGACAAATATTAATCAAAATTATACATTGAACCCGTTTCAATTTGAAGCAAATTATTGAATATTGATTTCTTGATGTTGAGTTATCATTAAAACGTTCAGGCTCAGGCAACACGCCTGAATTTCAACGCCCCGGCTTTCGGCATAAAGTGCTGTTCCAGCGCATACTGCTGTCTAGGGATTCCGGCCTATGCGTGTACAGAAGGTCTTCTTCATCGGTTTCCGCCCCTTCATCAGGACTTTTGTCTTCCGGAACTGCCTTCTTTTCATCTTCCATTTTCATCCTCCTTCAACCATTGAATTTCTCGAAAAACCCTTAATGAATGTTAGAAAAAACATATATTAAAACCATGAGCCCGGTATCAAAGAAAATTGATATGAAAAAGGACTGATATAGGGATAGTTCTTCAACATTGAGGAAGCAATACAGCAAAAACAGCATTTCCAATGGTTTTCCAATGGT
>DUKH01000050.1 GCA_013329415.1 Methanosarcinaceae archaeon
TTATATTTGACTTATCCCTAAAGTACATATCTAAAATTTAGAAACATTTGTTGTTGAAAAATAACATTCAAGCTTGAAGTTTCTCTTTTTGGCCTGACTACTTTATAACTAAGCAATTATTTTCAATCCATTCAAAACAACTATTCTTTTATCTGTAATTCTGACGTCTTTTTCTTGTCAATTAAATAATTATCTCTCATATATTAGTAAATATACTTTAATTATTCAATAAAAATGCCCTTTTAATAATAAATATTTCATATTGTGGTTTTTATGAAACGCCTTGTAAAATTTACTCTGGAAGACGGCAGCACTGTATTAATAGAAGCAGAAGAGACTGAAGTTGAAGAGGAAATGTTTCGTGTTTCACGTCCATCCGCACCTCATGAGATTGTGGATATCACAAATCAGACATTTGAAGAATCGCTTGGTATTATTGTAAAGCCGGTTGCAAATACTATACTGGATAGGCTAAAAGACCTCAGTAAGAAACCGGAAGAAGTTCGAGTTTCTTTTGGCATTTCAATGGATTTAAAAGCCGGTATGTTTATAGCAGCGGGTACGGGTGCTAACTTTAATGTGACTTTGACCTGGAAGAGTTGAAAAAGGGAAGAATTGAAAACGTTTCCATTCCGTGCCCTGATTTTTAATCTGCTTCTAAAATAATGGACCGGTTCAACGAGTGGGGAGAATAAAAACTGGAAAAATTGAGACGAAAATTTAACTTTGTGGAGGGTATTAGTAATGCCAAAGATGCTGGGAGAGAAGGATTGGGACCTTCTTCTTCGGAGAATCAAGAATGGGAAGTGTACTCCTTTTCTTGGATCTGGGACATGTTCTGAAAATATTTCTGTTAGTTCCCAGATTGCAAATGAATGGGCAGAAGAGTACGACTACCCAATGGAAGACTCGGATGACCTGACACGGGTGGCTCAGTTTGTGGCTGTGACCGAAGAAGACGAGATGTTTCCGAGGGATGAGATTTGTAATGAAATCACTAAACTGTCAGAAGAAGTCACACCAACATACTTTGAAACTCCTGATGAAATTCACGGAGTGCTGGCCGATCTCCCACTGCCAGTTTATATTACCACAACTTACGATGACCTTATGGTGCGGGCTCTTAAAAGCCGTAACAAAGAACCAATCCAGGAAATATGTCGGTGGAATGAATACCTCGTGCAACGCAAACCGACGTCATCAGACTTCGACCCTACTCCTGAAAAACCTTTAGTATTTCATC
The DNA here is from genome assembly GCA_013329415.1 of Methanosarcinaceae archaeon. Taxonomy (GTDB): domain Archaea; phylum Halobacteriota; class Methanosarcinia; order Methanosarcinales; family Methanosarcinaceae; genus MTP4; species MTP4 sp9310u. Next base: position 1,244 of record DUKH01000050.1, read on the forward strand.
TTCACGGCTACTATAAAAAACCAGAGTCGCTGGTTTTAACAGAGGACGACTATCTGGACTTCCTTGTTGCCATTTCAATGGAACAAAACCTGCTTCCTCCGCGTATTCAGGAGGCATTTACAGGCACATCTCTTCTTCTTCTAGGCTACAAGATAACTGATTGGGATTTCCGTGTTCTTTCCCGGATTCTTGCCGGATACTTAGGAAGAAGTATTGGTAGAAAGCACATATCCGTGCAGCTCGTTCCAGGGAATGTTCCTGATACCCAAAGAGAAAATGTTCAGAAATATCTGGATCGTTATTTTGAAAATCTTCGTATCCAGGTATACTGGCACGATTGCCACGAATTTGCCGCAGAATTGAAAACGAGATGGGAGGCTTTCAATCGTGCTACCATAAAAAAAGAGGCCGATACGGCAAATATTGACCGGCTTAAGAAGGAGTATAAGCGACCAGGTCAGGCAAAAGAAGAAGCCGATAAGGTTTCGATACTCTTCTTAGCAGCCGATCCCACTGACGCATCTCGCCTGCGGCTTGGTGAAGAATTTCGTGAGATTAAAGAAAAACTGAAATTGGCCAGACTTCGGGATAACTTTATGTTAGAATTGCCACAGTTGTCGGTTCGCCCATCAGATATATCCCAGGCTTTGCTCGATGCACGGCCGCAAATCGTCCATTTTTCCGGTCATGGCACACCTACCGGTGCGTTGTGCTTTGAGGATCTGGCAGGGAAAACCCACCCAATCGAGCCTGATGCGTTGGCTGCATTGTTTGAACAATTTAGCGGTCAGGTGAATTGTGTAATATTGAACGCTTGTTACGCAGAGATTCAGGCAAAAGCCATCGCTAAACACATCAAATATGTCATTGGCATGAACCAGGCAATCGGCGATGAAGCTGCTATCGCCTTCGCTATTGGTTTTTACCAGGCATTAGGAGGAGGGCGTAACATTGAAGATGCATATAGATTTGGGTGTGTACAAATCCAACTACATGGTATTCCAGGGCATCTAACGCCGGTTTTAATCTATCAAGGATAAAGTTTATGCCACGGTTAGAAAAGTAAGTGAAAATTTCAAGGAAAAAATGAAAATTGTCTTTGATGAGTATTTGAGGAAATGGAATTATAGAGCAATTCCAGAAGTGAAAGCTTGAAGTTGTATTTCAATTATTCCTAAAACATTCGATATTCGATGATGAATTTCAAAATTCTTTTTTATAGCACCCCGCAGGTCATAATTGAAACCTCTTTTTGATTACTACAGGTTATTTGTTTTCCCATCCCCTGTGATCTAAAATTATGGTAAAGCTTCAGGAGGTACTATCTTGAGTAAACTACGCATAGCAACCTTTAACCTGGAAAACCTTGACGATAAGCCCGGCCAGAAGCCGACACTGGAAGAACGCATTTCCGTAATTCGCACGCAACTGCTCCGGCTCAATGCCGACATCCTCTGCCTTCAGGAGGTCAACGGGCAGGAAGAGGCAGGGCACCCTCGCCGGCTGCTGGCTCTGGACTCCCTTCTCCGGGATACCCCATATGCAGGTTTCCACAGGGTATCTACTATGACCGGAGATGGGGCAGAGGTCTGTGATGAACGCAATCTTGTAATCTTAAGCCGCTATGAGATTCAGGAGCACCACCAGTACAGGCACTATTATGCTCCTGCCCCGCATTACAGGATAGTAACAGCGGAGACGACCGGAGGGGAAGAACAAAAAGCCAAAAAAGTAAGCTGGGAGAGGCCGATCCTTCATGCCCGGGTCAGATTTGGGGACCGGACACTTGACGTCATCAACCTTCATTTAAAGTCAAGGCTGCCCACGGACATAGAGGGCCAGAAAGTGGACAGGTTCACCTGGAAGACCGCCTCCGGCTGGGCTGAGGGTTTCTTCCTTTCTTCCATGAAAAGAGTAGGACAGGCCCTGGAAACCCGCATGCTGATTGACAAGCTGTTCGATGCAGACGAAGCCGCCTGGATAGTGGTCTGTGGGGACTTCAATGCGGACTTTGATGAGGTGCCTGTGGAAGCAATCCGGGGGAATGTCGAAGACACAGGCAACGGCGGGCTGGCAAGGCGCGTCATGCTGCCCTGTGAAATGAGCATCCCCGAATCCGCCCGTTTTTCGCTTTACCACCGGGGCAGAGGGCGGATGCTTGACCACCTGCTGGTTTCCAGAAGTATGCTGGCGCACTATAAATGTTCCGAAGTGCACAATGAGCTACTGCATGACGAATCTATAGCCTTTGCGACAGAGACGAAGTTTCCTGAATCAGACCATGCACCGGTGATTGCGGAATTCGAACTGCCTGACATCGGTTAATTAATCTCCCCGAAGGATTTTTCATATTTTGTTTGGAGATCCTTTGCCTGAGAGTCTGGAACCGGATTGAGAGATCGAAGTTTGTCAATAGGAAGTTTGTCAATAGGAAGTTTGTCAATAGTATTTCAATCCGGATTATGTTTTTTAGCCTTCAGCTTTTTTTGAATCCTAATATCCATTTCATATAAGTAATAATATTTTCAAATGACCTGTTTTCAGCTTATCTTTTTACCTTTTACATTCCAAAATGAGATTCGTAACTTATTTTTCATTTTCTACAATTTATTCAGCTACCTTGCTTCGAACTTATTTTTCTGCTACACTAAATACTGATAATTTTCATATGACTAATATAAAACTATATAAAAAAAATCATTCATTTTGAGTTTTGAACAGAGCGTGCTGAAATCCTGTTCATATATCACTCTAATCCGGAGACCATTGTTGACCATATAGGGAGTCTTGAGATTGAATTTAATGAGGTAAGGGAAGAAGTTCGGGATCTAAAGGCTGATCCCGGATGGTTCGTGGGGTGGCACTGAAAACCATAAGCATAAGGGTGGCACTGAAAACCATAAGCATAAGAATCTCAACATTTTCCCAAACACCGGGTTGTGCTCGGTTTTCAATATTAAATTAATAACTCATTCACAAGGTCCAATTCCTTCCTGTAATAAATTATAATTTCATGATGTGGGGGTCATACTTTGACGGAGATAGAGGCTTCTTTGGATGGTTATTGCCGCAGTTACGAAACGGTGGTAAAGGACATCCTCGAAGGCATGGATGAGGGTTTCAGCGAAGGTCTTAGAGAAGGTATAAAGAAGGGATTCGCAGCCGGTGTCAGTGAGTGCAGGACTGCGGGATTCGATAATCTCGATGTGAAATGCCTGGAGAGAATTCTGAAAGATGCCTGCGAGACTGCTTCAGACGAGACTGTGTGCGTCACGATTAAGCAGACCGTCAGTAACGAATACAGGGCGAAGATTGGCCCTTCTTTTAAGCAGAAAATGGAAGAGGCATGTAAAAAGGCAGTTGAGGAAATAAGGGACGCTGATATCGAGCTGGATAAGAGGTCTGCCTCTGAGTTAAAAGGCTGTGTCGACGCTTCGGCTAAAACGATTAAAGTGTGTGTCGGGAATGCCTGTGGAAGTATGAGAAATAATTTCCCTACTGACGTGGTATTCGGTAGCTTTTTAGACTGCCTGCAGGATGAGTTCAACAAGGACCTGAAAAAGAATGTGGAAGTGTGTGAGAAAAGGATCTGCAAAGAGATTGATTGTAAACTCGACAACAAAAGGGTTGATCATGAGTGACATTAAACCGGATGTAAAGGTTAGTGTAAAAGTTTTCACTCAGACTGCTGTCAGCAATGTAGTCAGGGAGTCAACCAAGAAACTGATGAAAAGCCTAACAGAAAGCCAGAAAAAGATATTCGAAGCCAAGATTAAAAATATGTCGGATGATCAGCTGGAACAATATTTTGAGAACGATCCTTACTTCAAGAATGCACTGGAAAATACTATAAAGTCGGTTAATGATATCCCACCGGAAAATGTTCCAGGGTCCTGGATGGAGAATTTTCAGTCGGTTTATGAGGATACTTATAGTAAGGACTTGACAAAGATCTTATTCTGGCCAGCTCATAGAGTGATCCTGGCGATCGTAGTTTGTATAGCACTATTGGCCATGATCGGCTTTTCCATGGTAAATGATGGTGAGAAACCACCTGTTGCAAACTTCAGCAGCAACTTCACATGTGGTTCTGTCCCTCTTTCTGTACAGTTTACAGACCTCTCTGAAAATGAAACCGGATGGAACTGGGACTTTGGAGACGGAGCGAATTCAACCCAGCAGAATCCAACGCACACTTACTCTACAGCAGGAAACTATACCGTTACGCTAACCGTAACCAATGGAATAAGTACAGATTCAAAGAACGCCACAATAACCGTTCCGAAACCTCCGCCGCCTTCCGTCCTTCCTGTTGCAAATTTCATCAGCAATGTCACGCAGGGTTATGCTCCCCTTTCTGTACAGTTTACAGACCTCTCAAAAAATGCAAAAGAATGGAACTGGGACTTTGGAGACGGAACGAATTCAACCCAGCAGAATTCAACGCATAATTACTCTAAAGCAGGAATCCTTCATGTAGAAAATTTCAGTAGCAGTGTCATAAATTATTGTGATCTCCCTATACCGTTTTTAGACCGATCGGGCAATGCAACAGAACGGAACTTGGACTTTGGAGACAATAATTCTTCACCCGAGCAGAATACAACGCATACTTACTCTACAGCAGGAAACTATACCGTTACGCTAACTGTAACCAATGGAATATATAAAAATTCAACACTTCGACAAATAACCGTTCCGAAACCTCCGCCGCCTCCGCCTTCCACCCCTCCTGTTGCAGATTTCAGATACAATGTCACGCCGGGTAGTCCCCTTTCTGTGCAGTTTACAGACCTCTCCAAAAATGCAAAAGGATGGAAATGGGACTTTGGAGACGGAACGAATTCAACCTGGAAGAATACAACCTGGAAGAATACAACGCATACTTACTCTACAGCAGGAAACTATACCGTTAACCTGACAGTATCCAATGCAAACGGCACAGATTCAAAACTTGCCAACATAACCGTTTATAATCCTTCCTCGCCTCCGCCTCCGCCTCCTGACCCTCCTGTTGCAGATTTCAGATACAATGTCACGCGGGGTAATCCTCTTTCTGTGCAGTTTACAGACCTCTCAAAAAATGCAAAAGGATGGAACTGGGACTTTGGAGACGAAGCAAATTCAACCCAGCAGAATCCAACGCATACTTACTCTACATTAGGAATCTATACCGTTGCGCTAACTGTAACCAATACAGACGGTGCGGATTCAAAAAGTGCCACAATAGAAGTACGGAGGATCCTGGACAAAATGTACCTCCTGTACTTCCGGTTGCAAATTTCATCAGCAATGTCACGCGGGGTAATCCTCTTTCTGTGCAGTTTACAGACCTCTCAAAAAACGCAAAAGGATGGAACTGGGACTTTGGAGACGAAGCAAATTCACCCACACAGAATCCAACGCATACTTACTCTACAGCAGGAATCTATAACGTTAACTTGACAGCAATCAATAAAAACGGTACAAATTCAATAAATTACACAATAACCGTTCCGAAACCTCCTCCTCCTCCTTCTCCGCCTTCCGTCCTTCCTGTTGCAAATTTCATCAGCAATGTCACGCAGGGTTATGTTCCCCTTTCTGTGCAGTTTACAGACCTCTCTGAAAATGCAACAGAATGGAACTGGGACTTTGGAGACGAAGCAAATTCACCCACACAGAATCCAACGCATACTTACTCTACAGCAGGAATCTATAACGTTAACCTGACAGCAATCAATAAAAACGGTACAAACTCAACACATGCCACAATAACCGTTCAGAAATTTCCCGACACGCCCGATCCCGACATGCCATATGCATTATATATTACGAACCTGGGCAACGACAGTGTCTCTGTAATTAACACCTCCACAAACAATGTTACAGCCACGGTGCCTGTAGGAACCTGTCCCTGGGGAGTTGCTGTCACGTCGGATGGAAAAAAAGTATATGTGGTGAACCACCGGAGCGATAACGTCTCTGTAATTGACACAGCTACAAACAATATCACAGCCACGGTGCCTGTCGGCAGCTATCCCTGGGGAGTTGCAATCAACCAGGCAGGAACAAAGGTATATGTGGCGAACTATGAAAGCAACAATGTCTCTGTAATTGATACAGCTACAAACAATGTTACAACGGTGAATGCTGTAAGCTGTCCCTGGGGAGTTGCAGTCAACCAGGCAGGAACAAAGGTATATGTGACGAACTATGACAGCAACAACGTCTCTGTAATTGATACAGCTACAAACACTGTTACATCCACGGTGCCTGTCGGAAGCTGTCCTGAGGGAGTTGCAGTCAACCAGGCAGGAACAAAGGTATATGTGGCGAACCACTGGAGTGATAACGTCTCTGTAATTGATACAGCCACAAACACTGTTACATCCACGGTGTCTGTCGGCAGCTGTCCCAGGGGGGTTGCAGTCACGCCGGATGGGAAAAAGGTATATGTGGCGAACTATGGCAGCTACAACGTCTCTGTAATTGACACAGCTACATACAATGTTACAGC
>DUKH01000059.1 GCA_013329415.1 Methanosarcinaceae archaeon
ACAAACACTATAGGCAAACACTATAGACAAACACTATAGGCAAACACTATACACGAAGTCTACACTAATATATAATCTTGAATATGTTTGATAAATGTTTCTAATATGTTCTACTGTAAAACTGCTGTCCATTACCCGGAACCTGAATGAGTTCCTGTTCAAATAAGCCGGGGTTCAATAACCCATCGGGTTTATCGGGAAAACGTTGATATAGAGGCTGAGATGAGAACAGAGAAAATCTCTGAGCTGAGGGCAGAATTAACTCAGAGTAACAGTAATTCTTTTCATCGTTAATAACTGAGAGGAAGGGCAATGGAGAAAGACAAGCTATACAAACTAAAAGCCGAGGCCAGCAAACTTTCCCCGATCATCAATATCGGAAAGAACGGGGTAACTGACTCTGTAGTCGAAGAACTGAAGAAACACATAAAGGCTAACAGACTTGTGAAAGTAAAAGTGCTCAAAAGTGCGGAATCCGAAAAAGACCTTAAAGACATAGCTGAAGAACTGGCGGAGAGCACTCATTCCACGCTGATTGAGGTGCGCGGAAGGACCGTTGTACTGTACAGGTAACTATCCCGGAAATAGGTTCGGGGCAGTGCAGGCGGCAGCAAGTTAATGGCCGTAAGTTAATGGCCGTAAGTTAATGGCCGTAAGTTAATGGCCGTAAGTTAATGGTCATAAGTTAGTAGCCGTAAGTTAATGTTCATAAGTTAGTGGCCGTAAGTTAATGGTCATAAGCCCGAAAGTATGAAATCTGGCGAAATGATTAGGTTTTGTAGACCCTGATGTTTTTGTAGTCCCATATTCAGGGTTTTTGTATTTCCCGGGAAGACCGTTCTTATGTTGCTTGTGTGGAGAGCCCCGTTCATACGCCTAAAAAATAATTTTCATCTTTAAAAAAAAGAATAAGGTTTTTGTGTAGAATTAACACTTATAGGTTAGGACCCTCAAATCCGGGTTATCCTTGATGCAACATTATTATATAATTTATCCAATGTTGTGTAAGTGTTTGTGCTGCAAGAGCGGTTTAAATTGTATAAATTATCTGGCACATTAAACCCGGTTAAGTTCACAATATTTATGTTAGGTTCCCAAACTTTAAGTTGGGTGCAGCAACAATGGATACGGTGATTGACTTACGCTGTGATCGTACACTGTAACGTACACTGTAACGTACACTGTGACACCATATATCGTGATAACATTATCGTGATAACATATAACTGTGATAACACAAGTTTGATTGACACACAATCGATTAATATAACCGGATAAAGCACATTAAAACGCGTCAAATCCTTTTAAACGGTTGAGCGGGGGTTTTTCTGCTTTCCTTTTATTTTCAGCCGTTCCGGGGCAGAGTGCACCCCCACGCATCCGGAGTGATTATTATGCTTGAAGACGAGTATCAACTTGACTTTTTCAAAAATAATGGGTTCGTTCGGAAACAGTGTTCCAAATGCGGGGCATTCTTCTGGACGCGCGACCTTGACCGCGAGACATGCGGAGATGCGCCCTGCGATCCTTATTCCTTTATCGGAACCCCGGCTTTTTCCAGGGAATTCAATGTCGCAGAGATGCGTGAGTATTACCTCTCCTTCTTCGAATCCCAGGAGCACACCCGGGTTGAACGCTATCCGGTGGTTGCTCGCTGGAGGGACGATATCTATCTGACCATTGCATCCATTGCCGACTTCCAGCCCTTCGTCACTTCAGGGCAGGTCCCTCCCCCCGCAAATCCCCTCACGATTTCCCAGCCCTGTATCCGCTTAAACGACCTGGACTCGGTGGGCAGGAGCGGGCGCCACCTTACAACCTTTGAAATGATGGCGCACCATGCCTTCAACCGCACGGGTAATGAGATTTACTGGAAGGACAGGACCCTGGAACTCTGTGACGAGCTCCTGAGCTCTCTCAAGGTCGACCCCTTTGCCGTTACCTATAAGGAAGAGCCCTGGGCAGGCGGAGGAAACGCCGGGCCCTGTGTGGAAGTAATCGTGCATGGGCTCGAGCTTGCAACCCTGGTGTTCATGAATTTGAAGGCCGATAAGAACGGGGACATCCCGATCAAGGGCGAGAACTACTCGAAGATGGACAACTACATCGTGGACACCGGATACGGGCTTGAGCGCTTTGTCTGGGCGTCCAAAGGTTCTCCGACCATCTATGATGCAATTTTCCCCGAAATCGTAACCGAACTCATGGGTCTTGCAGGAATCGAACACGAACTCAAAGATCCCGAATACGCAAACATCCTTGCCCAGAACGCAAGGCTTGCAGGACTCATGGATGTGAGCGAAAAGGCAAACATGCTGGAACTCAGGAAACAGGTGGCTTCAAACATCGGGATGACCGTGGACAAACTTGCGACCATCATGGAGCCCGTGGAGAAAGTCTACTCGATCGCAGACCACACCCGCTGCCTTACCTTCATGCTCGGGGACGGGGTCATCCCCTCGAACGTCAAGGGTGGATACCTTGCCCGCCTGGTCCTCAGAAGGACGCTGCGCATGATGAAGGACCTGGATGTCAGGACCCCGCTGTCCGAAATTGTGGACATGCACATCAAGAACATGCCCGAGTACCCCGAGTTCAGGGATAACTTCCCGGTCATCCAGGATATCCTGGAGTCGGAAGAAGAAAAGTTCAACAGCACCATGGAAAGGGGCCGCAGGATCATCCAGAAATCTGCAGGCCATTTCAAGAAGAGTGGAGAAAAGATCCCCCTGTCCCAGTTAACCGAACTCTATGATTCCCATGGGATACCTCCTGAGATGGCAAAGGAAGTAGCATCCGATCTTGGGGTGGGCGTGGAGTTCCCGGACAACTTCTATTCCATCATCGGTGAGCTTCACAACAAGGCGGAAGAAAAGGTAGTGGAAGAAAATCCCTTTGCCGAGCGGCTCAAGCACCTCCCGATGACCAAGCGCCTCTTCTACGACGAGCCTACTCGTATGGAATTCGAGGCTGTTGTCCTGGATGTCTTTGACAACCATCTAGTGCTGGACAGCACTTTCTTCTATGCGGAAGGCGGAGGTCAGCCCGCTGATGCCGGAACCATCACAGCCGGGGACGCCGTGTACAAAGTGGTGGACGTTCAGGTCTTCAACGGCGTCATTGTCCATACCGTGGAAAAGCCCGACGAAGGAATTGATATCGGCAAAGGCGATCTGATTATGGGTAATGTGGACGAAGAGCGGAGGATGACTCTTGCCAGGCACCACACCGCAACCCACATCGTGAACGATGCTGCAAGGAAAGTCCTCGGGAACCACATCTGGCAGGCAGGAGCCCAGAAGTTCGAAGACCATTCCAGGCTTGACCTTTCCCACTACAAGCACATCTCCCCCGATGAACTGAGGCAGATCGAACTCCTGGCCAACCTGACGGTTATGGAAAACAAGCGCGTGATCACCGAGTGGATGGCCAGGACAGACGCCGAACAGGAATACGGCTTCGGGCTCTACCAGGGCGGTGTTCCCCCAGGAGAGAAGATCAGGGTCGTAAAAGTGGGTGATGACGTGGAAGCTTGCGCCGGGACCCACTGCCTCACTACGGGTGTTATCGGGCCCATCAAGATCCTGAAGACCGAGCGCATCCAGGACGGGGTTGAGAGGCTCGAATTCGCAGCAGGGACCGCAGCTGTCAGGGCCATGCAGAAGATGGAGTCCCTCCTGGTCGATTCCGCAAAGACCCTGAGCATCCCGCCAGACCACCTCCCGGCAAGCGTGGACCGTTTCTTCGGGGAATGGAAGTCCCTGCAGAAGGAAAACGAGCGGCTCAAAGAAGAACTTGCCCGCGCCAGGGTCTACCAGATGCTCGGAACTGCAAGCGAGGTCGCAGGCCTCAGGGTAGTTGCAAAAGCAATCCCGGGTGCCGATTCCAAAGAGCTCCAGAAGATCGCAACGGAGTTCCTGAAAAACGAGGATGTTGTTACCCTCCTTGTTAGCGACGCCTCAGGCGTGAAAATCGTTGCATCCGCCGGCAGGAAAGCGATCGAATGCGGAGTCAATGCAGGTACCCTGGTCCGTGAGATGTCAAATGTCGTAGGTGGCGGCGGCGGCGGAAAGCCGGACCTTGCCATGGGCGGCGGGACTGACCCGACCAGGATCGAAGACGCCCTTGCCCGCGGGCTCGAGCTCGTAAAAGAAGCCTGTACGGAAAAATAAGGGTAAAGTAAAGAAAAGGGTGGGCAAGTTTAGCCCACTAACTAAAAAACCCCGGGAAACCCCGGGTTTCTTTTTTGACCCGGGTTTTTCTCTCCATTTTTTAATTTTCAGTTTCTGGCTTATTCATTGCCTTCTAGAATTTTGAAAATTTTCAATCCTTAGCTTTCTCAGTCCTTAAAGAGCACTTCGCAGAGGATTGCAATGCCATCTTTTACAAAGAGGTGTATGGTCTTTTTCCCTTCAAGCCCTTTTTCTACCTCATTCCGGACTTCCCAGTAGTCTTCGGGCTTTACCCCTGCCCTCAGGACCACTGACCCGACATTATTGTTCTTTAAGAACTCGTTTATTTCCCGGGGTTCGAACGGGCAGGTCTTGAGCACAAGGTAGTGGTTCTTGATCATGGACTGTTTTGCCAGGATGTCCGAGGTCAGCAAAAGCCTTTTTTTGTCTACCCTGAAGATATCGAAACCTCCTGCAAGGGGACCCGTAAGTTCTATCATGGAGTCTATAAGTTCGGGACGCAGTTTCGCTGCCGTAACCGAAGGTTCAGGCTCATAAGCGTAGAGTTTAATTTTGTCGGTTTCCCGGATTTTTGAATTCGGCCAGTCCTTGGGGATCAGGCCTTCTCCCGCCGGAAGCGCCACTGCCAGCCGGTCAAACTGCTTCAGTCCCCCGAAGTAGAGAGTCAGGCGGTTGAGCTGTCCTTCAAGGGAGATGTATTCTTTTTCGCAGTCAAAGGGAATCCTCTCGGGCGGCATCTGGGGTGGGGCTTCGAAGGCAAAGTTTTTAGTCTTCTCCCCGTAAGCTTCAAGCACGTTCGGAATCCCTGGCTCGATGCTTGAGACTTTTCTCTCCTCTTCCTCAGGCGGGCGGAAGGGGTCCGAAAACACGATATCAATTTCCGGGATCTGCGCGATGACTTCCGGGTCCAGGGCGTCCCCGCAGATGAACTTCACGTTGTCGAGCCCGTACATCTCACAGTTCTGTTTTGCGTACTCGATTTTCTCCGGGTTTATTTCCACCGCATACACAAACTCGCACTGCTGTGCAAAAAACACAGTCTGCCCTCCGATCCCGCAGCTGATGTCAGCCAGGGTCCTGCATTTCAGGCGCTGCGCCCTGTACCGAGCAATCGGTTCCGGGGTCGCGAAGCGCAGACTTTCCTTGTCCCCGTGCAGGGGCTTTTCAAACTGCTTTTTCCGTGCCACGTCAATCACGGGATAGTAGGAGGTTTCTGGGATTTAAAGGCAACTGAAAAAAAGGTCGTGAAACTTCCTGAGTTTCAATACTCATTTCTCTGGCCTTGCTCGCGAATATCTAAGGATAATTCTGCGTCTATTCTACTTCTTTAAAAAAGAATCTCAATTCTGTTTTGGTGGATATTGCTAAGGATATTGCTAAGGATATTGCTAAGGAATGGTGAAAATATA
>DUKH01000082.1:0-29746 GCA_013329415.1 Methanosarcinaceae archaeon
ATTTGATTTTTGATTTGATTTTCTTCCCAATCCTACTTCATTTTTTATCCAATATACTTTTTAATTCAATTTGTTTTTAGTTGATCTCCACTTTATTTGTCTTTTATCCGTTTTTTCTATCCTGCTTGTTTCCCTCTTAGCTCTATCTCTTTAGTTTCCGGTTTTCTCAGAAACGTTTATATATTTGTAGGTGCTTGTAATTATTGGGTTTTAATATAATAACTATTATATACTTGTAAAACAAATTAATATTTGGATTGGGGGAGACTGCGAATACAGATAGAACTGTATAGAGCTCCGGGTTTCAGATATATCTCAGCAAAAAATTACAATTACCTGAAGAATAAAATCAGGTATTCCTGCCTGATATGAATTATTAATTTAAAGAAGATGACCCGGAAACTCCTCCATATCTATAAGAACTAGTGGTAAAAAAATCGGAGGGGTTTAAAAAGATGAAACGCACGAATAGCGAGAGCTATTGTCAAAAACAGGCCCAAAAAATACGGCCTCTAACATATTTGACACTCCTGATCACGCTCCTTTTCTGCATGCCGGCGGCTGCAGGTTTGGGGTTTACGGGCGACGTCCCGGCAGACTTCACAAAAACAGGCACATTCACCATTACCGATCCCGGAATGGTAGATGTAGGGGTTCCCACAGCAGCCCCTGCAGGAACAATCAGCGGAAATGATATGGAGGAGCTCCGCCTGTTTTACGACCCCGCGACAGATACCCTTTACGTGGGGATTAATACTTATGTGATCGCAGGTGACGTCGACGGGGACGGCGATCCCGGAGCCACAAGTGCGTGGCTGGCAGGCATCGCAGGTCAGGACAATCCAAACTTCGGGGGTACCGAGTCCTTTGCACTAATGCTTGATATCGACGAAGACGGAACATATGATGCAATAGCCGGTGTTTCTGGGCTGACTGATACCTCCGGGTTCTCTGTCAACCAGCACGCTAATCTCTTCCTGACACCCCCGGCAGGCCAGTTCGCTGCACCGCTACCTGCAAACACGGGAAGCCTCTTTGCAAGCCCATCTGCAGGAGCACCGGATATCGAGTTCACCATTCTCAATATCTCCGAACTGCCGGTATCTTCAGGAAACGATCCGGACCCAAACAGTTTCAGTGTTAACTCTTTTATGGGTTCTTTCGAAGATGCCGGAATCGGGGAAGACTTCCTGCCAGGTTTCCCAACATCGATTAAACTTACCTCCATCAGCGACTTTGTGTGGGAAGACCTGAATGGAAACGGTCTCCAGGACGAAGGGGAACCGGGAATTGAAGGCGTGACCGTTAACCTCTACGACTGTGCCGATAACTTCGTTGCAACTGCCACAACAGACGCCACAGGATACTACGGTTTCACAGTGGGTCCCGGGGAATACTATGTGGAATTCATTGCCCCGGCAGGCTACGAGTTCACAGCTCAGGACGAAGGGGCCGACGATGCACTCGATAACGACGCAGACCCCACAACAGGAAAGACCGTGTGCACCACCCTGGAACCCGGAGAGAACGACCTTACCTGGGACGCAGGTCTTTACCAGCAGGTTTCCATCGGAGACTTCGTATGGGATGACCTGGACGAAGACGGAATCCAGGATGCAGGCGAACCGGGCATTGCAGGCGTGACCGTAAACCTCTACGAATGTGAAGGAACGACTCCTGTTGCCACCACGACCACGGACCCAGACGGGATGTACCTGTTCACAGGGCTGGTTCCCGGAGAATATTATGTAGAGTTCGTACTCCCGGCAGGATACGCTTTCAGCCCGCAGGACCAGGGAGCTGATGACGCGCTTGACAGCGATGCAGACCCCACAACAGGAGAGACGGCATGCACACTGCTCGAGTCGGGCGAAACCGACCTCACACTGGACGCCGGGGTGTACCTGCTCAGGGCAAACATCGGGGACTTTGTCTGGAATGACCTGGACACGGACGGAATACAGGACGAAAACGAACCCGGAATCCCGGGAGTAACCGTAAACCTCTACGAATGAGACGGGACAACTCCAATTGCCAGCGCAAGCACGGATGCAAACGGTTACTATAATTTCGAAGTTGTGCCCGGGGACTACCATGTGGAGTTCATGCTTCTGCCAGGCTATGTCTTCAGCCCGCAGGACCAGGGCGGCGATGACACTCTGGACAGCGATGCTGACCCCGTAACGGGACAGGCAGCCTGCACGACCCTCGGACCGGAAGAGAACGACCCCAGCTGGGACGCAGGAATGTTTGAAGCAGCACCTGCAATCGACATCGAGAAAGCCACTAACGGCGAAGATGCCGATGAACCCACGGGACCCTACATCCCGGTTGGAAATGAAGTCGAGTGGACATACAACGTAACAAACACAGGAAACGTGCCACTGGAGAATATTAACGTTGTTGATGACCAGGGACTCGCGGTAAGTTGCCCGACTGACACACTTGCCCCGGGAGAATCAATGACATGTACCGCAACAGGGACTGCAACAGCAGGACAGTATGCGAACAACGGTACGGCAACCGGAAACTATGGTGAAGCAGAAGTAACAGATACCGATCCGAGCCACTACTTCGGAGCAGTACCTGCAATTGACATCGAAAAATCCACTAACGGGGAAGATGCGGACACGCCTACCGGACCGGTGCTCGCAGAGGGAGACACTGTGACCTGGGAATATGTCGTAACAAACACAGGGAACGTGCCGCTGACTAACATAGTCGTTACGGACGACAAGCTCGGAGAAATATCCACGATACCCGAACTGATGCCTGGCGACAATCAAACATACACAGCTACCGGAACGGCAGAAGCAGGCCAATATGCAAACCTTGGAAATGCAACAGGGTACTATGAAAACATGCCTGTGTCGGACGAAGACCCGAGCCATTACTTCGGAGCAGCACCCGCAATCGACATCGAGAAAGCCACTAACGGGGAAGACGCAGACGCAGCACCCGGACCCGTGATCGGGGCAGGAGGGACTGTGGAATGGACCTATGTGGTGATCAACACCGGAAACGTGCCCCTGGCAAATGTTGCAGTTGTCGATGACCAGGGCGTTACGGTAAACTGCCCGATTGACACGCTTGCCCCGGGAGAATCAATGACATGTACAGCAACAGGTACGGCAACCCCGGGCCAGTATGAGAACCTGGGAACTGCAACCGGAGAATACGGGCAAACAAACGTTTCTGACACGGACCCGAGCCATTACTTCGGGGCAGAACCTGCAATAGACATTGAGAAATCAACCAACGGTGAAGACGCAGACACGCCCACAGGACCGGTACTCGCAGTTGGAGACACCGTGACCTGGGAATATGTAGTGACAAACACAGGGAATGTGCCTCTGACTGACATAGTTGTCACGGATGACCAGCTCGGAGAGATATGCACGATACCCGAACTGATGCCGGGTGACAGCCAGGCATGCACTGCTACCGGCACAGCTGAGGTTGGACAATACGCAAATACTGGTAATGCAACGGGCACATACGACGGCATGACTGTCAGTGACGAGGACCCAAGCCACTACTATGTAGAGCCAGTGCCTGCTATCGACATCGAGAAATCCACAAACGGTGAAGATGCCGATGAACCCACCGGACCATATATCCCGGTTGGTGAGCCTGTGACCTGGGAGTACGTTGTAACCAACACAGGAAACGTGCAGCTGACAGGCATTGTTGTGACTGACAGCCAGGGAGTTGCGGTTAGCTGTCCCACTGATACCCTTGCACCCGGAGAGTCCATGACCTGTACAGCCAGCGGCGTTGCAGTGGCAGGGCAATACGAGAACCTCGGGACAGTCACAGGCAACTATGACGGCATGCAGGTCTCGGACGCAGACCCGAGCCACTACTTCGGAGCAGCCCCTGCAATCGACATCGAGAAATCCACAAACGGATTTGACGCTGACGAGCCTACAGGGCCTGAAGTTGCGGTTGGAGATGCAGTAGAATGGACCTATAATGTCACCAACACAGGGAACGTGAACCTGACAACCATCAACGTAACCGATGATATTCAGGGAGCCATAACCAGCACTGTCAGCAAAGGCAACGGGGACGAGATCCTGGAACCGGGAGAGTACCGGGTCTTCAACGCAACAGGTGTTGCAATGGCAGGCCAGTATGCAAACAACGGTACGGCCACAGGGTATTACGGAGAAATGCCTGTAACGGACATTGACCCGAGCCACTACTTCGGGACCGAGGGACCGGGAACCGGAACTCCGGGATACTGGAAGAACCATCCTGAGGCATGGCCTGTGGATGAGATCGAAATCGGAGGAGTGACCTACACAAAAGAAGAAGCAATAGAGTACATGAGCCTTCCCGACGGGGACAAGACCAATACCATGTTCAGGGCTCTTGTTTCAACCAAACTGAACATCTTTGTGGGCAACACGCACTCCTGCATTGACGACGTCGTCGCTGCTGCAGATGAATGGATGGAAAAGTACGGTCCGTTGAGCAGCGGGGTGAAGGCAAATGAAGACGCCTGGAAAGTAGAAGAAGGAGAGCCTCTGGCAGAACAGGGTGAGTACCTGTACACAATGCTGGACATGTACAACAACGGGGAACTCTGTGCTCCCCACAGGGAATGAATAATGGGAGCATAAAAACCCGAAATGAGTGAGAAAGAGTGAGAAAGTAAAAAAACAGAATAAAAAGAGGTAAAAAGCAAAAAAGGGTGAAAAAGACAAAAGTAGAAAGTAAAAAGTAAAAGTAAAAACAAGCAAAAAGCAAAAAAAACATAAAATAAAGGATCCGGGTGAGAAAATTCACCTGAGCCTTTATTCCTTTTTTCAACAAAGAAAATTAAAAACATCCGGCCTGAAAACCCCGGACATTAAAGCTTCTTCTGATTCAAAGTCTTCTGATTCAAAATAGCTCCAGGATAGCTTCCGGACTTTCGAGAACAGTGATTCCTTGCAGGCTTTTTACGGTTTCGACGTTCTTCATATCCACGTCCCGGACCAGGACGTCCACAGGTCCGCCCTTGATCGCGGAATAGGGGCAGAGTTCCTTACAGATCCCGCAGCCCTTGCAATTCAGGAGGTCGATCTGGTCCGTGATCCCGTTCCTTTCGGTGATGGCGCCGTGGGGGCAGTTATCCCGCGGGGGACAGTCCTCGCAGTGCCGGCACTGTTTCCTGTCTATATTGTAGGGCATCTCAGAGACGATAGAACCTTCAATATCCACAGGCACCACATAGACCGGAACCCTGCCTTTCACAGCCTGGGCAACTGCGTTCGTAACCAGGGAGTCTGCAATCCCGTAGGCGATCTTCGAAACCGTGTTTGAGGTCGCAGGCGTAATAAAGAGGACATCGTACCTGTCAAGGAGGAAACGCCCCACCTTGGGGGAACTCGACCCCTGTTCACTTTCCCGGAAAATCTCTTCAAGATAGTCCCCACCTGAGATCTTAACCAGTTTCTGCTCAAGCCCGTACATCCGCAGGACTTCCTCGGCAGCCCTTGAGACATAGGTATTCACGGAAATATCCCTATCCTTCAGCTTGAGCTCCTTAAAGACCTGGTAGCTCCGGTCCAGGAAATGTCCCGCACCGGTAATGCCCCATGCGATTCTCTGAAAATTCATGTAAAGAAATCATGCAGGAGGGGGATAATATAATTTTCTAAACAGAAAGCGAAAAAAGCGGAAAAACGAAAACAAAAAATCGAAAATCAAAAAAAGATCAGAGAGCAAAGAGGGAGAGGAGAATCAGAGAACTCAAACAAGAACCTCAGATTCCGAGCACCTCGTAAATCAGTTTCATAGCCTGCCTCTCTTTTTCGCCTCCGCATTTGGAAGCCAGGGATTCATAGTGGCGGATCCATTCCAGGTATTTTTCATCCCCTGAAAGCTGGTAACGGGTTGCGTGCACGGCTGCCTCGAGCACGGCATTAAAGCCGCGGTTCGGAACCATAAGAATATTTTTATCCCTTTCCCTGCGGCCTGAAGCCAGGTAGACCAGGTCTGTTACCACGGCCTGGTCCGTATTTTTCATGTTTGCACATTGAAAAACAACCCATGCGGACGCTTCTTTAAGGACGGGAAATTTGCGGCCATCCACGGCCACGAACGTGAACTCCGAAAGGTCAAGGTCGAAAAAAGTGGACCGCACAAGGAGCAGAGGGTCATACACAACGTTTGCAGCAAGGTAACGTTCTTTCGAAACGTTTCCCCAGGTATGGCTGCCCTTGAAGAGCCGGACAAAAGTTTTCCCGTTTTTCCTGATTATTCCGATAGGTGCGGCATTTGGCACATCAAACCCGGTAGTCACGATCGTTTCGGAAATCCCTTCCTTGATTCCGGATGTGGAAAGGTCGGAATCGGGAATAATGTACTCGTAGTCCTCACATTCAAGTTCAGTTTCGGTCAAAAACGGAGTCCTCCAAGTAAAGCGATGAAAAGTCCGGCGATAATGATATCGGCAGTAGAACCGGGATTAATTCCCTTTTCAAGAAGCTCGGAATCAAAATCCCGCACTGAGGGCAGCAGGGAAGAGAAATCTCGATTTTCCAAAGGACAATCATAAAAGGCATCCGAAGGATAATCCAGGGAACAATCAGAATCCGGGAAGCAATCTGAGATGCAATCGGAATCCAAAGAGCAATCAGAGGTGCAATCGGGATCCTGAGGGCAATCTAAGGAACAATAGGAATCAGATGGGCGACAGGAGCCTGTTTTCTCCCATTCCGAAAGGATCTCACGAGCCCTGGAAGAAACGTTGTCCGCAGTGTCGGCATCGAACTTTGTCTGGATAAAGGTGTCCCTGTGCCTGGAAAGCAGTTTAAGGAATGTGTATACCACGGCTTCATTGATCCCGGTTCCTGAACGGTCAGGGGAAGGATTTCCGCAGTCCCCATTCCGGGCATGCATAAACCCCAGGACAGTTCTTGCTCCCTCAAGACAGCGCCTGAAACCTGTTGTCCACTCATTTGCGATCATGTCGTAACCCTCCGAAATCACCATCAGGTCATAAAGGGTTATGGCATTTTCACAAAGAGCCCCGGTCGACTCCGGGTCTTTAAGGTCAAATTCCTCTACACTGTTTACACGGACACCGGCAGCCCCGAACGCCCTGTAGAACTCTACCGCGTCCTCGCAGCCCGTCTCCCGGACAAAAACAAGAGCCCTTTCGGCCAGGCTTTCCAGGTCCCCTGGTTCAAGCTTGTTAAAGCCGTTTTCAGGCTTTTTTCCTGCAAGAATTTCCCCTGCAGCCATGGCAAGGGGAATGAGTAAAAGAAAAGCCCCGAAATGGGTGTTGCCTCCATTCTGCCAGGCGGCACTCTCGTAGACTGCTGTTTTTATGAGATAACCTATCCCTTCCCTGCTCCTTGCAGCCTGTTCGAGAGCAGGGTACACGCCCACGGAGGAAGCCACGAAATGTTCAAAACAGGTATCAGGGTAATCATGCTCCCTGTCCACATTTCCGGGCTTGGGGGAAGCCGAGACCTCCAGCAGCATGGCAAGCTGGGCACAGCGGGCAATGTGACCGGAAACATGGAGAGAAGATTCCCTACCGGCCAGATGGCCGGGTATATCATCGTATTCAGGATTCATTTACCGGGATTTTGGCATGATCCAATATATATTTTGCCAGTTGTTCCTTAAGTTTCATATACTCGGCATCGGAGAGGTCCAGGGTATTTAATGCCCCGTCCCGGATCCAGCAGGGCTTCGTAACCTTGCAACACCACACAAGGCTCCCGAAACAGGTATCCTGCCCGAATTCGAGCATTGTTCCCGCAGCAAATTCCAGCTTTGCCCTGGCAAACTCCTCGGCGGTGTACCCCAATTTCCTGAACTTTTCATGTACCGGACAGGGTTTTACGGGAAGGCAACAAAAAGCAAGCCCTCTGAAGTCCCCGTTGCTGCAAATATGCTTCGGGGCGTTGTACCAGCCTATGACCTGCTGGTAGGAGGTGACACTTTCAACCAGGTTCCGGATAAGTTCGGGGTCTTCCAGAACGCCCCTGGCAACCGAAACCATATCCGCACCCCAGGAAAACATCTCCTTAGCATCAGCAAAATCCGTTACCGAGTTGTTGCCTATGAGAAACTTTCTTGTTGCATCCCTGTACGTCATGATTGCATCAAGGTCAGTGCCAAAGCCTTCCAGCATGGCGTCAACGTGAATGATATCGGCGCCTGCCTTATCGATAATCCGGGCAAGCTGGGCATCGTCCACGATATTAGCCCGGACCTTTACGGAAAGCACTACCCCGGTTTCCTTGATGGCACGGATCCATTCGGAAAGCCGGGGGAGGTCCTGGAGAAGTGCTTCTCCCAGGCCCGCATCAAGCATCTCGGGCTGCCTGCAATGAGCGTTTAACTCGAGGATTGCACCCTCTTCTTTGACAAGTTTTGCAGCTTCGATCAGGGGTCCAAGCGTAGTGCTCCGCACGTTGACCGCAACGGCACCTCCGGACTTGACCGCCTGAATTTCCTTTTTGATAAACTCCATTGGTTCATCGGAAATGAATTCTTTTCTACCCCGGGCTGCAAGCTCTGACGCAACTTTCATGGAACCTTCGTCAAGGTTAAAGGCCTCCAGTATAACAAGCCCGGCATCACCTGCACGTTGGTTGGCAAACGCACTGTCGGCAATCCCTGCCATCGGAGCCAGTGCGATAGGATTTTTAAAACGGACATAACCAACATGCAGATTGAACAGATCATCACTCATATTTTACCTCTTCAAAAATAAGCCTGGAACTGAATTACAAAAATGATAACTATAGTCTCATATTAAAGTAACGATAACGTTTTTTTCTGATAATATGGACAGAGGGTTTAAAGCAATAACCCAAATTATCGATTACAATGCATATATATTAATATTTGGTCAGAGGTCAAACACGCAAATAATATAAGAAGGACACGGAAACAGATCACCTATCAGACCGAATACTTTACAAAAAATAGCAGATTCTCTACTGACTGCCAAAAAATAGATATACTAACAAAAAGTATATAGAAGTTCCGTATTAAATAAAGTGTGAGAGAGGTCGGACGGCTGCCGGACCCCAGGGTCTGAGGAAAGTCTCCCCTCCGCTCCGGACACACGAACACCTGTAAAGGGTGTCGGGCGAGAGCCCGGGCTCTGGCACAGAAACGGAACCGTCCCCTGTTAATGCAATGATGCGAAAAGCTGAGGTCGCAGGGGCTGCGGATGAAACGGTGAATCCTCGTGGGTGCAAGTTGGAAATCGGGATTATATGAGCAGTCCGGAATCACCCGATTTGTTTTGAAACGCTTAGCCGAATGCCGTCACTGCAAGAGTCCCAAAGGACCGTTCCCCTCACTGCTTGGTGCCGGGAATCATTGCAGGAACAGAAGGGAGCTTACGGACCTCACTCGCACTAAAATTAATAAACTGCTTTTTTAGTTTTAGGTTTAGTTTAGCTTATAGTCAATGACCCAAATTACTTCACCAACCTAAGTGAAAGTCTAACCACAGAAAGCACGGAAAACGCGGAATAAAGGAAATAGGGGCACAATCATTCCGTGCTTTCCGTGTCTTCCGTGGTTTTAACGTAAGTGTAAATATTTACGCTCGGGACTATAGATTTAGTTTTAGTTTTAGTTTTAGTTTTAGATTTAGATTTAGATTTAGATTTAGTTTAATGAGTGGCCATTACTTAAACTTGAAATTCAGGAGTGACCATCGAAGGAAATCCTTATAATCCATACTTAGACCCACAACCTCAAGGTACTTATCGACCATTTTCTCGCTGGAGGTGAAAATTCTGAACGTCCTTTCAGGGAAGCGGTGCATCACTTTTGAGAACATCAGGGAATATTTCAGGTGGCTCCCAAAATCGGCCTGGCATAGGGACTCGTATTTTTTGAGGTCCTTTGCCTTTCCCCCTTCCAGGCAAATCCCGGAAATTACTTCCACTGCAAGCTGCCCGGAACGGATGGCATAAGCGAGCCCCTCCCCGGAAAAAGCATCCACAAACCCTGCAGCATCCCCGCAAAGTAGAATTCTCGAACCGACTACTTTCCTTTTAATCCCGCCCCTGGGGATCTTGTGTCCGTGAAGTTTGTACTCACCCTCAAAGCCATTTTCCTTCAGGAATTCTAGCATGGCTTCTTTTGGGTGAGGAAGGTCTTTAACGACTCCACCAATTCCTACAGAATAATAAGTTTTATGAGGAAAGACCCAGCCGTATCCTCCGCCTGCAACCCCGAAATGCATTTCAATAGCCTTCCCCAACCTCTCTTCGATTTCCTTTTCCTCTGCAGGCACCTCAGTGACCACACAAACCCCGTACTCTTCTTTCGTGTCCGCAGGCCGTAAACAGGTCTTGAGGAGACCGTGCGCACCCTCGGAAATAATCACGAATTTTGCCCGGTAGGTATTCTCCTTTGTTTCTACCTCCACAAATTCGGGCGTCTCCCTGCAGTTTAGGACCTTTTCCCGGGTATGGACTTTTATCCCGGTTTCTTTTGCTTTTTCGAGCAGGAGATTGTCAAAAACGTCTCTGGAAACAAGAGTGGAGAGCCTGTAGTCCTTGTGGGCTTCAATCATCTGCTCTTTGAAAATAACCTTTGCGCCCGTGACCTCCCACTCAATGACCTCTTCAGGGAGCTCGAAATCAAGATAAGAAATCGCATGGTCAGAAAGAGCTCCTCCGCAGGGCTTGTACCTCGGAAAATCCTCTTTTTCAAGCAGCAATGCATTAAGCCCACGTATTCCCGCACGTCTTCCGGCCGAGGCGCCGGAGGGGCCGCCACCTACAATAATAACATCATACATAAAGAAACACCTTTAAAAAATATCCTTAAATGAATTCAGAGTCACATATTAATTTGGAGAAGAACGTATTTAAAGTATCGATTTGCAGCCGGGAAAAAAGTTGCTTTTTACCCGGAGAAGGAAAAGAGCTCCATTACTTGAAAGTTTCGAAAGCATCCAGAACCTTTCGGTAATCCACTTCTGTTCCGAAGCAGCCGTCTCTTTCCATCGGGACCCCATAAGTCACGACTTTTTTACCGATTGCACGCATGACCTTGTTGATTTCGTAGTCACAGGCTATCAGGAGCACCCCCTCGGCTTTTTCCATCTGCAAGGTGCGTTTGACAAAAGAAGAACCCGTGATGATGAATAATTTATATCCATACTTTTCCGCATCCTTTTCCAGCTGCGTAAACACACATTTTCCGCAGGACTTGCACTGGATACCCTCCCTTGTGGAATGGGCAGGGCAGTCCATAGCCCGCATGCAGTGAGGAGCCAGGATGACCCTCTGCCTTGTTTTTGCAAAAGCGCCTTTATGAGCCTCATTTTTAAGGGAAGACATCCACTTGTCCAGAGTGCGGGAATCCGAAAATTTAATGAAGAAATGCCTTAGAGGAAGATAGAAAAAATCAAGTATGTTCGCAAAGAAACCAGCCAGCCAGACCTTATTTGTAAGGTTCCTGTAGCTCATGACCAGAGCCAGGAATGAGAGGGACAGGGACATTATTATGACAATGAACAGTGTCTTCCCGATAAAGTTATACATCGCACATCTCCATCCTTCTAATAATTTCATCCACGTTTGCTTCCGTATTGAAACAGCCGTCTTTTAAGAGAAGAACGCCCTGAACCGGGACAAAAGACACTTCCTGCATATCTTCTGCAAGCTCGTTGTAGCAGGCAACCCCCAGGCAGGCTTTAGGCCCGTATTTCTTGAAAATTTTTTTGACAAAACTGCCCCCGGGGATTACAAAAACCTCAAAATTGTATTTGTCCCCGGCTTCACAGATCTTTGAAATATCGCAGAGTCCGCAGCGTTTGCACTCGTAGCCGTGCAAGGGGTCACACCTTGCCTTGCAATTCGGATGGCGCATGCACTGCGGCAGAAGAACAACCCTCCCCTCCTTCGTATGTATGAAATCTTCCAGCGAAATTGCATTCCGGAGATCAATCAGGATATCATCCACAAGAGTTTCCCGGATTCGAAAGACTCTGCACAGCCACCTTGCAGGGGAATAAAAGATATAGAGTGTGAAAAGCACGAAACTCGGAAAAACAATCCTGCGCTTCTTAAAGGAATAGGCACCTAGCAGGAGAGCAAAAACTGTCCCTGCCATGGCGAGAAGCACCAGGAATACGAATAATTTTCCAAGTAATTCGTAAGGGATCTGCATATTCAAGTTGAGGGAGACGTCTGTATTTAAACGTTACTATAAAACGAAAACAGAGCCAAAAAAGGATAGAAAGAAAAGAAGGCCTGGAAAACCAGCCTTCATTCACTTTTCGGTTCTTCAACACTGAGACCCAGAGCCTGGGCGACCAGCACAATGACGTCCTCAACCTCAATATCAGCTTTGAGGGAATCACGGCCGTCAGAGAGGTTCCTCTTACAGAAGGGACATGCACTGGAGAGGATATCTGCGTTGGTATCAAGGGCATCCTTGACTCTGGATTCGGCAACACCGAGGGCAAGGTCAGGGATACCTGCCTTTACACCACCACCGGCTCCACAGCAGCGCTGGAATTCCTTGACCCTGTCCATTTCTACGAACTTAACACCCGGGATGTGTTCAAGCACAAACCTGGGGGCATCGTAGACGCCTACGTGGCGGCCAAGGTGGCAGGGGTCGTGGTATGTAACGGTCTTGTCAATGGAAGTTTCCCATTTAATCTTATCTTTCTTGATAAGGTCTTGCAAGAACTCGGTGATGTGGATTACCTCGAAGGGCAGTTCTTCGCCGAGAAGCCTCGGCCAGTCGACCTTTGAAGCACGGAAGCAGCCAGCACAGGCGTAAAGGACTTTTGTGGCGCCCTTTGCCTTAATGGCTTCCACATTGTGCTTGGCAAGGGTCCGGGCCACTTCATCGACATGGACCTGTCCGGTCCTGATAAGGGCGGAGCCGCAGCACCATTCGTCTTCCCCGAGCATTGTGAACTCGATACCCAGCTTGTTGAGCACGCGAGAGGTTGCAAAAGCAAGGGCTAGCTGCTTGTACCCGGCAGTACAGCCGGTGAAGTAGACGATGTTGGCCTTGTCTGCGATCTTCACGTCTTCAGGAACCCAGTCAAGCCTGGCCTTCTGGTCAAGCAGGTAAGGGTTCCTGTACTGTCCGATGAGTTTTGGGAACATGCCCTGCTTTCCGAAGGGACCGATTCCTTTCTTCACAAGGTTTGTCCTCATGGACTCCCAGAGTTCCACGGTGTTGATCCCGGACTCACAGACAGTTGCACAGATACCACAGGTAGTACAGCCGTGGACGTCGTCCTTGAACTCTTCGAGTTCGGCATCGGGGATCTCCGACGGGCCAAAGAGCTTTGCCTTGACCCCGTAGGACTTGTTCATAAACTGCCTCCAGCGCAGGATCTTGTCCCTGGGGGCAAGGCCTGGTTTCTGGCCGGAAGCGGCGTAAGTGGGACACCATTTGACACATTCTCCGCATCGGGTACAGGAGTCGAGCTCCATGAGCTGGACTGCTGTCAGGTTTTTGGTGTCAATTGAGGGTTGTTTTTTTGCCATTTTATTCTCCTCCCTTGTTTGCGAGAATCGCAAGTGGAGTGGCTATTATATGGATGTACTTTGAATAGGGGATAAAAGCGATACAGAAGAGCAGGGATATCACGGAGTGGAAGAGTGCTGCAGGGGGGGCATAGGCCATTGCGGTCTCTCCGGACATGCCAATATTCCAGACGATGTCCCCTGTCCTGATCCCGTCAGCGACGAAACCGGAAACGGTGACGATGAAGACCACTCCTATAAGGACCCAGTCATACATGATAGAAGCTTCTCTGACTTCCGAAACAAAAAGTCTCCTGACCAATGCAATTACCACACCGATAAGCAGGATGTACCCGAAGATATCGTTCGGGAGCTGAAGGACTTCCCTGAACTGAGCCGCGGTGAAAGGCAGCTCAATAAACCTTTCTGTCATTTCCACTGCAAACATCATGCCCGACATGGCGAAAAGGGTCATCCAACCGGCGAAAATTGTAAAGTGCATGAACCAGCGGACAGGGCTCCTCAGGAGAATTCTCCTCTGGAAGAGGATGTCGAGGACGAGAGTCTCAAGAATAGGTTTTCCGTGCCCATGATGGGATTCTTCTGTTACCTGTTTCCACCAGGTCTTTAAGAACCGGATTGCGCTTCCCTTGCTCCCGGCTTCGGGTTCAAGAGCATAGCCTGTGACGCCGGCACCCCATTTCTGTAAATTAATGATCATGCCGTATACGAAAATCACCATAGCGATAAAACTGACTATCATCATCTGGACAAACGTGATCCTGAGAGCATCCGAAAGTCCAGAAAAATATGCCATCTCACTAATAATTTATTCCTCCTATGTATGGGTCAAAAACTGAAAACTGATACTGATTTGTAGAATTATAATCGCTGTTACAGGACATAAATAACATTAAAGATCGAGAGACTGCCGTAGCGACTGTCTGCATAAGGTTTGTTTAGTCTTTGTATCTATTATATTTAAACGTTATCTTTAACTTTTCATAGATCGAAAAGCCTTCGGGAGCCTAAAAAGTAAGGTTCCCGTTAACAAAAGAGAAGAAAAGGAGAAGGAAAAAAGCAAAAATAAATTGTGATAAATATAATATAGTAGTTATGAAAGAGACAGGAATATAAGCAAGAAGTGATGAAATTTTCTTAAATATAATATATTGGAAATGATGAAAATTTTCTGAGGACAGAGGAAAGAGAGAACTGCACAGAAAAAAATTGAGAAGAATACAAAGTGCCGGAAAAAATAAAAAATGAAAAAGTAAATAGCCAGACAGAGCAAAATATGGAAGGAATGATATTATTAAAACTCATACTGGATTAAAGCCCTATTTCTTCCTTAAATTTCTCAAGCCCCATTTCGTCGATGACCTTTCCGAGCCTTTTGGCTTTTCCATAACCTTTGTAGAAATTAATGATTATTTCCACAAGTTTCAGAACCTCTTCCTCAGACAGGTCCTTTGCCACCACATCGCCGATCCGGGGGCTCGGACCTGCACTACCTCCCACCATAAGAGTGTAGCCCTTTGCCGTACCCATTATCCCCAGGTCTTTAATGGCAGGTTCGGAACAGGAATTCGGACAGCCGGAAACTGCCATCTTAAACTTTGAAGGCAGCTCCATACCATGGTACATTTCATCGAGTTTCAGGCCAAGCCCAACGGCATCCTGCTTCCCTCGCTTGCAGAATGTTGTACCGGGACAGAGCTTGATGCTCCGCACGCAAAGCCCGATAGCAGCCCCGGGCTTCATGTCCAGTTCCCCCCAGGCAGCGTCCAGATCTTCCTCTTTTAACCCGACGATGGCAACCCGCTGGGCGGAAGTAAGTTTCAGGGCTGCAGCCCCGTATTTCTCTGCAATGTCCGCAATCTTTCGAAGTGTCTCCGGGTACACGATTCCCCCCGGAATATGAGGAGCAATTGCATAGGTTTCCCCGTCTCTTTGCACAATAGCACCTTTCTCAGGAATATCTCCTTTCATGCTTTACACATCTCCTAAAATCCATTTCTGTTAAGATATAGGCTGAACCAATTGATAACCGGTCAAGCAATAATCGACAAATCAGAAATCCGACATCGGAAATCGATAGCCTGGCCTGAGACCTTCATTTCCAGGGAAAAATACCCGAATCCAGTAGCAACCCCCCTACCTATCCGGCAACGTACCCCCGGTGTACCGGCACCAATCCAGTCAATTTACCGGACAATAACCCGATATACTCAGATATGATCCGGATAATATAAATTGTCTGTACACAATGCATGCACTCTAAAAATGAGTGCATAAAAGCCCAAAGAAAAGAGAAGGAAAAAGAAAAGAGAAAGAAAAGAGAAAGAAAAGGGTCTAAAGACCCGTTTTCAGTAGTTCACTTCTGCTCTTTCATCCGCTTCAGGAAGCCCTTAAGGCCTGCCTTATGACGAGCTTCGTCCAGGGAGGCACGTTCAAAGAAGAGGGCAGCCCTCGTGTTGCCTTCCGTCCGGGCAATTTCCGCGGCTTCAGCCTTTTCTATCTCAGCTTTGCTTTCTCCCTCGAGCATCATTTCAAGGTTTTCTACTGTAGACCCTTTGACCAGGCCCAGGATCTCGGCGACCTCGGTTGCGTGCCAGGCTTCGTCCATTGCGATCTGGCGGAGATAGACCGCAACATCAGCAAATCCTTCCTGTTCCGCAACTTTGGACATTGCAAGATACCATCCGACTTCAGTTGTCTCCCCATTGAACGTGTCCTTTAAGATCTTTTCAAGACTCATTAAATACCACTTCCAGATTAATTAAGAAAATATTCACTTTTCTGACATATATGAATCTATGTCCAGACATTCTATTTCTAACATATATGTAAATCTATGTCCAGACATTCTACGTCCAGACGTCACCTTGCAAACTAACCCTCCCTAAAAACTTCGCCTAAAGGCTCAGATTTTTGAGGAAGGGCTCTTCCCGCTTGAGAGATAAAACTGCACCATTTCTTATTCAATGTCATATTTAAGTTTATGACCCGATTAGGAGCTCAACAATAATATAATAATAGATAATAAATAAATATCTAAGGGATAACATAAACCAAAACACCAAGGAAAAAGATTTATCTGATTATCAAGAACAATAAGTCTCCTGAAGAGAAATCGCCATATGAAGATTTATATTGATGAAGAGAAATGTACAGGCTGCGGGGCATGCAAGGCCGCCTGCCCGAAAGGCCCGAGGGTTTATTCCATCGAAAAAAAGAACGGGAAAAAGGTCTGCGTCGTAAAGGATGCCTCATACTGCCTGGGCTGCAGGATGTGCACAACAGTCTGCATGGAAGACGCAATTACCCTCGTGAACTGATTTTTAAAACCAAAAAAGCGCAGTCAGGATTTGAGAAACCTTGTCACTTGAGATACGCGTAGTGCTTGTGGAGCCCATGTACCAGGGAAACGTTGGCTCGGTAGCAAGAGCCATGAAAAACTTCGGATATTCGGACCTTGCCCTTGTAAACCCCTGCAAGCTGGAAGGACAGGCAAGAGCCATGGCCTCTCATGCCAGGGAAGTACTGGAAGGAGCCAGGATTACCTCAACGGTCGAAGAAGCCGTGAAAGGCGCAAACCTTGTCATAGGGACCACGTGAATCCCTAGCCTTAAGGCAGGAGAACATATCCGGCTCCCTCTATATACACCCCCCGAAATCAAGGAGAGGCTCAAAGGTTACAGCGGGACAGTTGCAGTCCTCTTCGGACGCGAAGATAACGGTTTCCGGAACGAGGAAATCAAAAGCTTTGACATGCTTGTTACGGTCCCTACATCGGAAGAATATCCCGTAATGAACATATCCCATGCCGTTGCAGTGCTGCTTTACGAACTTTCCGGGATTGAAAGCGGGGAAAACCCCCTTGCGGAAGGTTTTGACCTGCAGTTATTGTACGGGCACTTAGGAGAACTTCTTGAAAATATAGAATATCCCTCCCACAAAAAGGACAAGACTTTCCTGATGCTGAGGAGGATCTTCGGAAGGGCCGGGCTGACCCCGAGGGAAGTCCAGACCCTGCGAGGAGTGATAAGGAAAATAGAAAGGAAGATCGACGACCCCTCCGGAAAAATTCAGGACTCTCTGCAGAAAAACGAAGGAGAGGAAGACATAGAAAAGTTCATATCAGAATAAGCCTCTCTTACATTCGGAGCTTCAATGTACATTTTTTTTAACGCTTTTTGAGCAAGCTGTTCTGAACGGAGAGGCCTGGTTAATGAAATGAAGATTTTTTCAAAAATCCTAGATAATATTTAAGATGTTAAAAGATCCGGGAAGATTATGACAGAGACAGAAAGCAAGTGGAATGAAAAACTAAAGAAATTTTTTAAAGATTATTACTGGAACGAAATCCTCCAGCTTGCAAACGAGTACCCGGACTTAAGAAGCCTCACCGTGGACTTCACCGATATCGAGAAGTTCGACAGGGAGCTCTCAAAGGAGTTTCTTGACCACCCCCGAGAACTTGTAGAAGCAGCCGAAGCCGCACTGAAAGAAATTGACCTCCCCGTGGAAAAAGACTTTGAACAGGCCCATGTAAGGATTATAAAGGTCCCGAACAGAGTCCCAATCCGGGACCTGCGCAGCAAGCACCTGGCCAGGTTCGTTGCAATCGAGGGGATGATACGGAAAGCCACGGAAGTAAGGCCCAGAATCACAAAAGCCGCCTTCCAGTGCCTCCGCTGCGGACATATAACCCTTGTGGAGCAAAACAGCTTCAAATTCGAAGAGCCTTACGGGGGCTGTGAAAAAGAGACCTGCGGGAAGAAAGGCCCCTTCAAGGTCTTGATTGAAGAATCCACTTTTGTCGATGCCCAGAAACTCCAGGTCCAGGAGTCCCCCGAAAACCTGAAAGGTGGCTCCCAGCCCCAGAGCCTTGAAGTGGACGCGGAAGACGACCTTACGGGAGATGTCACCCCCGGAGACCGGGTACTTATAAATGGAGTCCTTATATCCAGGCAGCGTACCCTCAGGGACGGGAAGTCCACGTTCTATGACCTTGTCCTTGAGGCAAACTCTATCGAAAAGCTGGACAAGGACTATGATGAACTGGAAATCACCCAGGAAGACGAAGAACAGATTCTGGAACTTTCCAGGGATCCGGAGATATACGGAAAAATCATAGGCTCGATTGCCCCTTCAATTTACGGGTATGAGGACATAAAGGAAGCCCTGGCCCTCCAGCTCTTTTCAGGAGTCGTGAAAAACCTGCCCGACGGTTCCAGGACCAGGGGAGATATTCACATGATGCTCGTGGGAGACCCGGGTATCGCTAAAAGCCAGCTCCTCCGCTACGTTGTCAAGCTTTCCCCCAGAGGCGTGTTCGCGTCAGGGAGAAGTGCTTCTGCAAGCGGATTGACAGCTGCTGCCGTGAAAGACGACATGAACGACGGCAGATGGACCATTGAAGGGGGGGCCCTCGTGATGGCAGATATGGGAATTGCCGCCGTTGACGAGATGGACAAGATGCGGACAGAGGATAAAAGCGCCCTGCACGAGGCAATGGAACAACAGACCATCAGCATAGCCAAGGCAGGGATCATCGCAACTCTGAAGTCCCGCTGCGCCCTTCTGGGAGCGGCAAACCCTAAGTACGGACGTTTTGACCGATATGAAGGTCTGGCAGAGCAGATAAACATGCCACCGGCCCTTCTCTCCCGTTTTGACCTTATATTTGTCCTGCTAGATACCCCTAACCACGCCATGGATAGCAAAATTGCCAACCATATCCTCCAGTCCCATTACGCAGGGGAACTCTTTGAACAAAGGCAGAAACTTCCCGGCTGCGAGATAAGCGAAGAATTAGTAAACGCCGAACTGGAAGTTATCGAACCTGACATCGATGCTGAAATCATGCGAAAATACGTCGCATACGCCCGGAAAAACGTATATCCCGCAATGGAAGACGACACCCGGCAGTACCTGATAAACTTTTATACGGATCTCAGGAAAACCGGAGAGGGAAAGAATACCCCCGTACCTGTTACCGCCAGGCAGCTCGAAGCCCTGGTCCGTCTCTCGGAAGCCAGCGCAAGAGTCCGACTTAGCAATAGGGTCACCCTGGAAGATGCAAGAAGGACTATCAGAATCGTCATGAACTGCCTGAAGAACGTAGGCGTGGACCCGGAAACAGGGGCTCTTGACGCTGATATCATCGCGACCGGCACAAGCAAGAACCAGAGGGACAAGATAAAACTCCTGAAAAACATTATCAAAAAGGTATGTGAAAAGCACCCTCATGGGAAAGCTCCCCTGGAAGAGGTCTATTCCGAAGCGCAAAAAGAGTGCGGTATCGACAGGGCTCATGCCGAAGAACACATAGGTAAAATGAGGCAGAGGGGAGACCTTTTTGCCCCGGACAAAGATCACGTAAAGATCGTCAACAAATAAGCGGGCACCAGTTAGTAAAGCCTGCGTATCTTTGGAAATTTCCGATAATTATTAAATGAACTTATTGATAGTTAGAAGACCTGCGGAATATTTTGAAGGAGCTATGCATCCTGAATGTAAATTTACCTATAAATAAAGTGAAAATGGTTAAGCTGTAAATACTAAAAGGGTAAAATATGTACTTAAAGATCTATGAAAACGGAAAAAACTTTTTGGTAGCGGCTTGCGACAGCGAAGTGCTTGGAAAAACACTGAAACACGGCAGTACCAGTGTGGAAATAGACCGGAATTTTTACGAAGGTAAAAAGGTTTCGGAACCTGAACTTCAGGAAGCCCTGTGGAAAGCCACAACTGCCAACCTCTTTGGAGAAAAAACCATCCAGTGTGCCATAAAGTGCGAACTTGTCGATCAGGGATCCGTGATCATGATCGATGGAGTACCCCATGCCCAGATTTTCAGGGTATGAAGCCTGCGAGTATGTGATGCTTCAGGAAAAGGGCGAGGATAGCAAAAAGGCGATCTCGCAACCTGGTCCGGCATCTCTCAAAGGAAGAGAAGATCATCCTAGAATATATTTATAAAATTA
The DNA here is from genome assembly GCA_013329415.1 of Methanosarcinaceae archaeon. Taxonomy (GTDB): domain Archaea; phylum Halobacteriota; class Methanosarcinia; order Methanosarcinales; family Methanosarcinaceae; genus MTP4; species MTP4 sp9310u. Next base: position 20,474 of record DUKH01000082.1, read on the forward strand.
AACTGCAAATAGTGATACAGTGAACGAAAGCAGCGAAAACACCGGAATCAGGACATCAACATCAGGGGAACTGGTTGCCGGGGTTGTGGGTAAACACAGGCGATTCCTGGAAGAATACAGAAAGGAATTCGAAGAGCTGGAAAGCCGGCTGAACGAGATCGAAGGCGAAGTCAAGAACTCGAAGAACTTCAGGAGCCAGATGCTCGAGAGAAAGGAGGTTCTTAAGGAAAAAAGGCAGCAGTTCTACCATCAGGTAGAAGGACTGCTTGAAAAGGAGCTTTTTCCGAAAATCGACCAGATATCTACCGATAAACTCCTAGAAGAAATAAAGAAACTTAAGGCCCAGATAGAGCCGGGAGAAGAACAGGAGTTTGCTGGAGCGTTTATAGGAAGCTTCCTGGAGGCATCCCGGAAAGCGGACCTTGAAGAAAGCATTGTTCAGCAGGTTGGGGCTAAAATAGAAGAGGCAAAAAACTCTAACCAGGAACTCAAAAAGATTGAGGAATCCGAAAAACAGCTGGAAGAATCCCACGGCAGCAAGAGCGAGGAATTGTCAAAAGGCAAGCCCCAGCACAAGCTGCTCAAAAGCAAAATAAAAAGCCATGAAGAGGCGCTTAAATACTGGGAAACACTGGCAGTTTAAGAACTTCCGGAAACATGCGGGTGGTAGTACATGGACAACGACGTTTCAACAGAAGAAATTGCAACGGCCGACCTTTCAGACCTCAGCGAACGGGAGCTGAAGAATAAGGTAAACGAGCTCAGGAACAGGATAGAGAAGAGTGAGAGGCAGTTAAGTTCGGTTTTCAAGGAACTGAAAAATAACAGGACCGATATCGACGAACTGAAAGAAAAACGGGACTCTTTGAACCAGCAGGTCAGGGAACGGGTCAGGAAAGCGCAGGAACTCAGGAAAAAGCGGGATGGAATTAACGACCAGATATCCGAGTACAAGGAAAAAAGAGGCAGCGTAAACTCCAAAACACAGGATCTGTTTACAGGAATTGCAGAACTTAAGGAGAAAAGGGACGAGTACAACAGGCTTTCCCATGGAAGCGTAGAATCCCTTTCCAAAGCCTACCTGGCCGAACTACAAACATTCTTTGATAAAGAACTCCCTCTTGCCGTTGAGATAAAGATCTACCAGAAACTAAATGACTTGGGAATACGCCTTGAGTCTGCCAGGAAAGCAAACGAGCTTCACGCCCAGATCCAGGAAAGCTACACGGAATCCAAGGAAATCCACCTGGAAGGCGATGAACTTCACGAAAAGATCCAGGCTCTTTCCGATGAGTCCCAGGCCTGTCACCTTGAAATGCTGGAAAACTTCAAGGCAGCCGACGAAATCCGGAAAGAAGCAAACATGTACCATGCCCAGCTCACGGACAAGTTCTCAAGCATAAACGCAATCAAAGAAAAAATAGATCCCCTGAAGACAGGAATTGCCAGCGCCAGAAAAGACCTTTCCTTATATCTCGATAAGTTGAAGGACGTCCAGCTGACAAAAGACGAGAACAAGGTTAGCCAGAAACACAGTACAGCCCGGGAAAAACTTCAGAAAAATGCCCGCATGAGCCTTGAAGACCTGAAACTCCTGATTGAAAAAGGAGATGTCAAGTTCAACTCAAAAAAGTAAAAAAGCAAGGCGGCCGGAACCACCCGGTGAAGAGCCCGTCCTTAAGGCGGGTTTCGTTATTTTTATTTTATTGAGTTCTTTTATTGAGTTCTTTTATTGAGTTCTTTTATTGAGTTCTTTTATTGAGTTCTTTTATTGAGTTCTTTTATTGAGTTCTTTTATTGATTCCCATCTCTACTTTTGTTATTTAGTTCGCCCTGCAAAAATACCAATAAAGAAGAGCAAGCTCCCCAAAATAAGGAAGAAAAAGGATGCGTTAAAACCTTTTGCCTGATATTCAGGGCCACTGGGCAAGGAAGAGTTGTTTTCGGAACTTTCGGGAAGAGGGGACGTGGGAGTTTGGGGCCTGGGATATTTCGGGTCAAGGTACTGGTAAACCGGAGAAAACCTGACCAGTGCTCCGTCCGTACCTACATATATGGTATCCACAGTTATGTTCAGGAATACCGTAGAGTTCCGGGAATAAACAAGACTAGTGCCTTCGGTGGCGATGGTATCTTCAAGGGAAACACCCTCCCTGCGGAGTTCAAGCCAGACACGGCTTGCATCGGCATCCGCACCTTTCACGTAAAGCTCATAACTCTGGTAAAAGGTGTGGGAGTCTCCGGACCTTACATAGAGGTCCTCCCCATCAATCAGGATAATGGAAAGCCGATCCTCTTTATTCACGGCAGCCGCTGCCGGAGAGGCTGCATAACAGATATGAATCAGGAAAAAAAGGAGGATCAGAAGGGAAAAAAGGAAGACGGGGAAAAACTGCATTCCACTTTTTTCGCTTCCCCGAGACCTCCCCCGAGACTTATTTAGGCCGCGCATAGATACATCTACCTGCAATGACCTCTTCTTTCGTATTGTCGGCTTTCCTTATCACAAGAGCTCCGTCCGAGGTGACCCCTACTGCTTTGCCTTCGATAATCCGCGAAGGGGTCGTGACTTTGACATCCCTTCCGATTGTATCGGAAAGCGCAAGCCAGTCGTTAAGGATCTGGGAAAAGGGCTGGGTCTTGAAAAGGATGTACTGCTGTTCCAGTTCGAAAAGCAAGTCCTGAAGAAACTGCACCCTCTTTATATGCCTGCCCAGTTCCGCCTTCAGAGTCGTGGAACCGGCACGTAAGGGCTCGGGGATATCTTTTAAGTCCATGTTGGCATTGATGCCGATCCCCAGCACCACGTAGTCCACACGGTCCACTTCAGCTTTTGCCTCGGTCAGAATTCCGCAAACTTTCTTCCCGTTGATGCGTACATCATTGGGCCACTTAATACGGGCATCGAGTCCAAGGTCCCGCATTACATTGGCAACCGCAAGCCCCGCAACAAGAGTCAGACGGGAGGCATGCCTGAGCGGGATCCCGGGTTTGAGGAGCACGGACATCCAGATCCCACCATGTGGGGAAACCCATTCCCTTCCCATACGGCCTCTTCCACCCTTCTGCACCTCGGCGATCACAAGCGTCCCTTCTTCCTCGGACGCTCCGATCTCTTTTGCGAGACTGTTTGTGGAGCTTACTTCATCGAAATAATGGATATTTTTCCCGAGAAGGGTCGTTGTAAGCCCCATCTTGATTTCCTCCGGATAGAGGAGCTGGGGCACGGATTTCAGGACGTATCCCCTCTTGGGAGACGATTCGATTTCATAGCCGTCAGCCTGGAGGGACTTGATGTACTTCCAGACCATCGTCCTGGAAATTCCGAGTTCGAGTCCCAGTTCTTCCCCTGAGACGGGGGTATTCTGTGCGTCCTTAAGCGCCTTAATTATCCTAGAGCGTTTATCTCCCATCCGTGCACCCCATACAAATGTATGCTTTCCACAGTATAATACCTTAGTTCAAACATGTACTTCATACCAAACAGACCGGAGTTTCTGGCATTTTCACATTACATACCACGTTTTTCGGGAGAAATACCAGTTATCGCTGGGTCTTCTTGGCCATGCTGACATAGCTCTCTACGGCGGCTGCAATCGCTGCAACTTTCTTGTCCTTTGCCTCCAGAGCCGAAGCCAGAGTAACCCCTTTTTCGGACTCGGACATGACAACCTCTTCCACGGCTTCCAGGATATTCTGCTCCTCGATAAAACCGGTTGTAAGGTCACCTTTCCTGAATGCCGGGTTTCGCATGACCGCCTTATGGAAGGGAATATTGGTAGTTACCCCTACAACCACGTATTCGTAGAGGGCTCTTTGCATCCTGGCGATTGCTTCATCCCGGGTCCTGCCCCATACGCAGAGCTTTGAGATCATTGAATCATAAAACGGGGAGATTGTGTAACCCATGTGCACCCCGCTGTCAACCCTGACACCGGGCCCGCCTGCCGAGCGGTATCTCCGGATCTTCCCCGGAGAGGGAGCAAAGTCATTGAGGGGGTCTTCAGCGTTGATCCTGCATTCGATCGCATGCCCGTCAATGGTGATATCTTCCTGCTCAAGTTCGAGTTTTTCTCCGCAGGCTACCCTGAGCTGTTCCTTCACGATATCTATCCCTGTTACCATCTCCGTGATCCCATGCTCGACCTGCAGGCGGGTGTTGACTTCAAGGAAATAGTAGTTGCCTTTCGAATAAAGGAACTCCACAGTTCCTGCGTTCACATACCCGATAGCTTTTGCGACCTTTACTGCCGAGTCCCCCATCTCTTTCCGGAGTTCGGGAGTCATGATCGGGGAAGGCGCTTCTTCGATTAGCTTCTGGTGCCTTCTCTGGATGGAACACTCCCTATCCGAGAGGTAGACGGTGTTTCCGTAAGAATCAGCCAGGATCTGGATCTCAATGTGCCGTGGCTCTTCCACATATTTTTCAATGAAAACGGAAGAATCTCCGAAAGCCGAACCCGCCATCTGCCGGGTAGAGTTGAGGGCGACGGCAAACTCGCTCCTGGAGTGCACGACCTTCATCCCGATCCCGCCGCCTCCGGCAGAAGCCTTCAACAGGACCGGATACCCGATCTCTTCCGCCACTTTCATGGCCTCATCAACGTCTTCGACGGCATCCTTCGTGCCCGGAACCACAGGGACCCCGGCTTTTATCATCAGGTTCCTGGCCCGGATCTTGCTGCCCATCTCGGCAATTACGTGGCTAGGGGGCCCTATGAAGATAATCCCTTCGTCCTCACAGCGCTTTGCAAAAGCAGGGTTTTCGGAGAGGAAGCCGTAGCCCGGATGGATGGCATCGGTCCCGGTCTTTTTTGCGACCTCGATGATGGCGTCCATGTTCAGGTAGCTCTGGCTGGTAGGGGCAGGGCCTATCAGATAGGCCTCGTCGGCATACTTGGCAAAGAGGGCGTTTTTATCCGCCTCCGAACATACAGCAACCGTGGAAATGCCCATTTCCCGGCAGGCACGCATAACCCTGATTGCAATTTCTCCGCGGTTTGCAACCAATACTTTTTTAAACATGATACCCTCCGCTCACTCATCTCACTCTATTGCCATTATCAGGTCCCCGGGAGCCAGGGTGTCACCTTCGGCAACGAAAATTTCCTTCACGGTACCCGAATGCGAGGAGTGGACCGCATTTTCCATCTTCATGGCTTCGATAACCGCAACGATGTCTCCTTCCTTAACTGTGTCCTCTACCTTGACCTTGAGAGAGAGCACCATTCCCTGCATGGAACTGGTAACCGCGCCCTTGACGGATTCGGCAGTCGGCTTCGTGGACGCGGATTCGGATATGGAAACCCCGCCCGTGGGCTCAACTTTGACATCGAATACCTCGTCGTCCACCGTGACTTTGAATTCGGTGGGGATAGTGTATTCCTGCGGGGAAGCGGGTTTCGGGGCTACGACTGCAAGGGCTTCTTCTTCCATCCCTCCCTGCAGGAACTTGGGAGCAATAGCCGGATAGAGGATGTAGGTAAGGATATCCTCCTCGGAATTGGCAATGCCTAGCTCCTCAGCCTCCTTCTTCCGTTTCTCATACTCGGGCTTCAGGAGGTCAGCCGGACGGCAGTGGATGGGTTCTTCGTCCCCGATAATCTTCCCGATAATTTCCGGGCTGATGGGGGCAGGAGAACGCCCGTAAAGTCCGCGCACATAGTCTTTGACCTCTTTTGGAATGACCTTGTAGCGTTCGCCCATGAGCACGTTCAACACGGCCTGGGTACCCACAATCTGGCTGGTCGGAGTTACCAGGGGCGGATAGCCAAGCTCTGCCCTGACTCTGGGCATTTCATCAAGCACCGCATCGTACTTGTCAAGGGCATTCTGCTCCTTTAGCTGGGAGACCAGGTTCGAGAGCATCCCGCCCGGGATCTGGTAGATAAGGACGTTGGTATCAATCTGCTCGGAAATCGGGTCCAGAATCCCTCTGTACTTTTCCTTGAGTTCCTTGAAATACCGGACAATTTCCTCAAAAGCCCCCAGGTCAAGCCCCGTGTCGTAGGGAGTGTTCTTGAGGGCTGCCACGACAGTTTCCGTGGGGGGTTGGGAGGTACCCCATGCCAGGGGAGAGATCGCGGTGTCAAGGATGTCCACTCCTGCCTCACAGGCCGCCATATAGCTCATAGGAGCCATTCCCGAGGTACAGTGACAGTGCAGGGATATGGGGATGGAGACCTCCTTTTTCATGGCACCGATAATACTTGCAGCTTCACTGGGGGCAAGCAGCCCGGCCATGTCCTTGATGCAGAGGGAATCGCACTCGAGTTCTTCGAGCTGTTTTGCTAGTTCAACATATTTCTCCACAGTGTGCACCGGACTTATTGTGTAGCAGACCGTGCCCTGGACATGGGCTCCAAGGCCCTTTGCGACCTTGATCGAGAGTTCCATATTCCGGATGTCATTGACCGCGTCGAAGACCCGAAAAATGTCAATGCCGTTTTCATAAGCTTTTGTAACGAATTTTTCAACCACGTCATCCGAGTAGTGCCGGTATCCGACCAGGTTCTGCCCCCGAAGAAGCATCTGGGCATGGGTATTGTCCATTTTCTTCTTGATATCCCGAAGGCGTTGCCATGGATCTTCATTCAGGTATCGGATACAGCTGTCAAAGGTGGCACCCCCCCACATTTCAAGGGAGAAATACCCTACCTGGTCCAGATGTTCGACCACTTCGAGCATGTCCCGCGTCCGCATCCTGGTGGCCAGGAGGGACTGGTGTGCATCCCGGAGGACGGTTTCAGTAATTTTTACACTCATGGATGAACCTCTTTAAGATTGAACCGAAACAACGCCATATGTCATTTCAGTGGGGTTTTCCGGAGCTAACAGGAATCTCCGGAATTGATAGTAATTTGCAATTTATTCACCTTTATTTGAAGTTTAAGGTTTTAATTGCAATTGCATAATTTTAATGTCGTAATTAGATTATGTTTAATTTTGATAGTATGTCCAAAGGACCCTTATTGTAGTGGATTCCCATTCAGTAGGACCCTCTTGCAATGTTATCTCGTTGCAATGTTATCTCGTTGCAGTGGGTCTCTGTTACAGTGGATTCCAGATTAACAATGTTATAATTGAATTCAATTGCAGTTAATTTAAATTAATCACATTCTTAAGACCGATTCAGGAATAATTGCAGCATAATCGCTCATTTGTAAGGGTAATTAAGAAAATCGGTATTTGTGAGCATCACCCACAAAACTCGACAAAGATTTTCGTTGTTCAGAAATAATGTATATTAGTATTGTTAACAAGTAATATACTTTTCGCTGGCGTTGACATTAAAAAATAAATGAAGACATCGGGAGGTTGCTGCCGATTACAAAAAAACCTGCTTATTTGTTAACAAATAAGCCTGTTAACGCAACAGCCTGAAAGCCCGGGGGATTTGAAGAGAAAGAAGGAAGAGTTATAAAAAGTACAGGGGATTTGTAAGGGGTCATACCCCACCCTGTTTGATAGTTGACATACACCAGAGCTTAATGGCCCATAGCACAGGGGCGGGAAATTAGTTTTATTTATATCAGACTTTTTTACCCACAAAATACCACTGATCAAACACGCCATCAGCGTCCGTATTGTCCACTATTTCCCCTTTGACTCCCGCTCTGCGAAGGGCTTCTGCCAGGATCTCGATTTCGGGCCTGCTTTTTACGGTAAAAAGCAAAAGACCATCTTTTGTTACGACTTTTGCAGCTTCATTCACGATACCTACCCAGAGTTCCTTGTTAAATTCATAGACCAGACCCAGCATGAAACCCACAACGACATCGAAACTCCCGGGTTCGAAGTACCGGGAAAGTTGCATTGCGTCCATTACAAGGGTTTTTTTAGGGTTAAGGACCCCGTGCTCAAGCCCCTGGCAGACCGTGCACTTGTTGAGTTCCATTGCAATGGGATCCAGGCCGAGCCTGTGGAGGGCAAGTGTGGACATACCGTTCCCGCAGCAGACCTCAAGCACTCTGCCTTCGAGCGAGAAACCTTTATTCTCCAGGTCATGAAAAATTTCCGAGACCCTGTTGACCCGCTGTTCAGAAAAAATGCTTCCGTAAGACTCAGGCCTTGTGCTACATTCCGAGCAGAGGTTTCGGTTCACAAGCATAAGGGAGTAATATTCATTTACTGCGTCCCTCCAGAGTTGGGGAGAAACTTCAAATTCCCTTTCCGGAGGATTGAGAGAAAGAATGGACCTGGCAAGGGCTTCAAACTTCACATTTTGGGATGCACCTGCAAGGGCTCCCGTAAATACCGACCAGAAATCCACAGGAACGTCATCCTCCCCGGGGTTGAAGAGTAAGAGCCCCAGCGTCTGCTCCCCGTTCCGAATCCTGAGAACCCGGACCTTCTGGTTTTCCAAGAAAGCCCGGACCCCTTCAAGATAATTGAGAGTGGACCCGATATTCCGCTGAGATGTATAGCTTTCTTCAACAAAATAAATCTCTTCACCGATGTCAAGAAGTTCCTGTAAAAGCATGTTTGTTTAGATTCGGATAATGTAATATCAAGATTTCGAAAAGAGGAACGCCTGCATATTTCAAAAATCATTTCAAAAATCATTTCAAAAATCATTTCAAATGATTCAAGAATTTATCCAGGATATGTAAGGATTTATGTAAGGAATACTCCGAAATATTTTATAAATATGTATTTCGGACAGAGGGCCGACATGGCGATTGATCTCGAAAATGTCAAAAAGGGGACTTATTCAAATCCGAAAAAATGCATATAAGAAGTTCTAAGAAAAGAAAAGCCCTTCAGAAAATACGGGAAGGAAAACAAAGAAATAGAAGAGCCTGGGTAAGTGAATAAAGGGGTAAAAAGGCATAAAAAGGAGAAAAAGCTCTAAAAAATACCCCGATATAAGCAAAAGTATATAAGGATTTAATTACAAAATCAGAGATTGAAAAGGATTCATATTATTAATTGAAGATAATCGGAGGATAATATGGCTAAAGTTATACCATTTGCACCAATAGAACGTTTAGTAAGAACTGCAGGAGCCCAGAGAGTTAGTGAAAGTGCAGGGATGGCCCTTACGGAGATTCTGGAAGAATACGGGCTTGAGATATCCAGAGAAGCTATAAAACTTGCAGAACATGCAGGCAGAAAAACCGTAAAAGCCGAAGATATAAAATTAGCAAAAGAAATGCTGTAAAATGCTGAAAGTGCTGGAAATGCTTTAAAGTGGCTATGAAATGCCATAGAATACCGTAAGCTCGGGCATTGCCAGCATCAAAAGATATAAACTGAGAATCAGAAAAACTG
>DUKH01000082.1:30087-31355 GCA_013329415.1 Methanosarcinaceae archaeon
AATCAGAAAAACTGAGAATCAGGAAATCTGAAAATTAGAAAACGAAATGCTGAAAAAACAGCATTTCCATAATTTTCCATTCTACCGATTTCTGCTTATGCAGATGCGGATTCCACTTCGACGACGGTAAGGGATTCCACGGGACAGATTTTTGAACAGGCCCCGCAGCGGACGCAGAACTCATCATCAATAACAGCCTTTCCGTCAATAACCCTGAGCGCGAGGTCAGCTGTGTCGGGATCAAAATCATCGTTTTTAATCAACTTTGCGTTCACGGGACAGACGGAATAACAGATCCCGCACCCAATGCACTTTTCGGACTGAACTATTTTCTTGTTTTTCTTATCTGCCTTTGCCATCACAATCGCCTTTAAGTTACAAATAATTTCCAGACAGCGGGAGGAATATACCGTAGAATGGTTATAAGCAAGAATTAAAGATTAAATATAAAACCAAATTTATATTTGATCTGTTGATGATATATTTGATATTGTTAAGGTATATGAAGATTTCGAACATTCGTATAGGGGGAAAAAAGTAATAAGGAGAACCGCAATCGTGGAGTGGAGAAGGGGAAAGGATAAGACCTTTACGGAAAAAGTGAAACCGGAAAGTTTTACCCGGGAATCCCGCTGAAAAGCAGGTCAGCGAGTCCTATACCCATCATCGTAAGGGTTGTTACGATTACCCCGGCAATCATGACCCCGGCAGCAATTGCCGGCAAGGCGTGCCTGAACTTGATCCCGAAGACGAAAGCTGCCGCACAGCCTGTCCAGGCCCCGGTGACGGGCAGAGGAATGGCTACAAAGAGAGTCAGGGCAAGGGTCCCGTATTTTTCAAACCTTTCACTGTGGTTGCGACGGGTCCTTTCGAAGAGCCAAGAAAAGAAGAGATCAAAAATTCTGAAACGCCGGAGGAAGTCCGAAACCGGTTCGAGGAAGAGCAGGATAGGAACTACAGGGAGCATGTTACCAAGCACCGAGAAAAAATAAGCGGAAAGCGGACCCATCCCGTAGACTCCCATTGCAACCGGAATCGCACCTCTCAGTTCGGAAATAGGGAGCGCAGCTATGATCATGGTTGCACACCAGTCGGGCACGGCCCGGAGAATTTCTATTAACACCGCTTCTACAGACATATTCACCTGCAATGATTAAAGGATAACTTTTCTCCAACTTCCGTCAAGCTTGTTTTCCTGCTTTCAGGTTTATTTTACTGCTTTCAGGTTTATTTTCCTGCTTTCAGGTTTATTTTCCTGCTTTCAGGTT
>DUKH01000088.1 GCA_013329415.1 Methanosarcinaceae archaeon
GTTATATTTGACTTATCCCTTAACACCTCAAAAGTGATCATTAAGGTCCTCGGGACAGATCCGGCTGCCGGAAATGAGAGGCAACCTGGCTACTATAAATAAAAAACTGCGGGTCCTAAAAATATAATCTCTGAAAATGTGAAAAAAACATAACAAAATATAAAAAATGGCAGCCCGGAGATTGCAGCTGTGCTTCCACCTGCAGGAATCTTCGGGCATTTTCCGATGTATTATTTTTCTCGGTTTACAATATGGATTCGCTCGGAACTGCTGCTTCCTTCATCGCAGGCTTTGCGGTCTCGTTCTGGGAATACACCCAGAGCGGTACATAGAGGGCAAGCACCACGAACCCAACTATTGTGGAAGTCCATCCCACTTCAAGGCTGTTCAGGAAGATCACACCGATCAGGCAGAGCGGCAGGTTGAAGATCCCGAAGATGAAGGCAATGTACTGCCAGCCTTTCGGGGCTTTGAAGGGCCTTTCAAGGCTTGAGAATTCCGGGTTCAGTTTGGCTTTCACATAGGCAAAGAGACTTATCCCGTTTGCGAAGACGTACCCGATAGAGGAGGCTGCCAGGATGGCTGAGGGGGTCCCCAGGGTAATAAGGCCCAGGTTGAAAACCGCGATCACGATCATGGCATTGACCGGGGTCCCGTGGGGGTTCATTTTTCCAAAGAACTTCGGCAGGTTTCCTTCTTCGGACAGGGAGCACATTGCCCTTGAAGCTCCAAGGAAGGCGGTCTGGATGATCAGGACCATTGCTGCAATCAGCATGAGGATGGCAATGGCACCTCCTATGGGTCCGAGGGTCATCTGAGCAACCGGGAGCATCGGGGAGAAGGGCTCGGCCAGGATGCCTTCAATCCCAAGGGTCCCCGTACATGCTGCCTGGACCAGGATGAAGGTCACAAGACAGATCCCACCGCAGATGAAGAGGGCTTTTGGGACATCGGACTTCGGTTTCTTGTACTCGGGCCCGTAGATTGCTGCGGTTTCCCAGGCACAGGCACTCCACTGGGCCATCGCGAAGAGCCCGAGCAGGATCAGGATGTGCTCAAGGTCCCAGGACCATTCGGGAGGCAGCCAGGCGCCTGTGATGTTACTCATTTCAAAGTGCCCGGTTACAAAGGGGGCAAGAGTGATTACGATAAGAGGAGCAAGGGCAAGTACGGCGAGGATATACCCGAGCGTTGCTCCGCCGGAAAGCCCGCGATAATTAACAACAATAAGGAAGAGGAATACAACTGCTCCGGATGCAATGTAGAGAGCCAGGTCAGGCACCCCGGCAAAGGCAGGGACAAGGCCTTTGAGGTAGCTTCCGATCAGGATTGCAAAGATCGCCAGCACCGGGTTCCAGGCAAACCAGTAACTCCAGGCGCTGAAGCCTCCAAGGAGCTTGCTTTTGTCATACCTTGCGTTCTTATCTTTTGTCTTGAATACACTCTGGGCATATCCGGGCAGCCCTGAGGCTTTCGGGAACATGGTAGCAAGTTCTCCGTAAGCAAAGTTCTGCATGAAGCCCTGGAACACGGAAAGAGCCCATATAATAATTGCAAAAGCCCAGACATAACTTGCGAAATAGCCGATGGACGGCAGGATCAGCACAGGGACCCCGAGAGCAATTGCAAGCCCCTGTTTCCAGTCTATTGTTCTTTGAAGCCCTCCGGCTTCGCTGCTTTCTTCAGTCATACTCTGCACACACTCCATATTTTTTTGGATTGGACGACGATTAGCTCCGCTCTTGACAGCAATAATCAGCTTTAAGCAGGTTCCGTAATTTTAGAGGAGAAAGCAGGAGGCACTGTCCGGAAAGAGGCCAGGATTCTTTCCAGGGAAAAGGCCTCTCGAAAAAAACTATTCCCACTCCCCGGCACTTTGCCGGTTCATTGTAGATGAAATTGGGACAGGGGCTCTGTTTTCTCCTTTCTTCGTCAGGTTTTTTTTGTCAAACCTTTTCGGTTTATGCGATCTGTTTCCTGAAGAGGTCGCAGGAGTTGATCTTGACGTCAAGCAGCTTCTCGATGTTCATCTTTGCTGCAATTCCTTTTGCTGCGCCTGAAACTGAGGTGATTACGCCGATGTCGAGTTCTTCACGGATCTCGCGCATTACGTGTTCGTCCGAAAGGTCCAGAACATCAACACCGACATTCTTTGCGACGTATTCTTTGGCTTCGCCGATTCTCATGTTCTTTGAGAATTCCATCCTTGCGACGAGGTCGCCTGCGGCCCTGATCCCGGTCATCCCGGAAGCCATGATGTGGGAAATCGGCATACCCAGCGGGTCGCCGACTCCGATCTATATGCCGTCTACGCCGGCAATCTCGACCATTGCCTTGCTGGCCCTGGTTACGGCGTCGATGGGGGGAGTCTCGAGCATCGGAATTCCGCCGACACCCATTCCCATGTCAACGTGGCAGGGGATAGGGGAAGCTTCCACAGCTGCCTTCATGAAGGTGACAGCGCGGGCAAGGTTCCAGGGAGAAGTCTTGCTGGTGTTGGTGTTGCATACAGGCCCGAAAACGTTTGCTCCTGCCTTTGCAATCAGGGGTGCCTGCTGGTGCGGCCAGAGGCCCGCAAGGGTTGTGCCGTCGTATTGCAGGTTGCCGTGCATCCCGAGCACGCATTCCCCGGCCATTCCGGCTTCGATGTACATGTTGGGGAATTCCTTCCTGAGGGCTTCGATTGCGTGGAGGGTCCCGTACATGTCCGCGTCCCCGGCTGCAGCGGTAGTGTCAAAGTTTACCCCGTCTGCCCCGCTTGCCATAAGCTTTTGCATGACCCATACAGTGTCCCTGGTGAGGTGTTCTGCTGCGTGCTCCATGGAGTCCCAGGCTTCCTGAATCTTGAAAGCCTTCATGAGGTCTCCCGGGTTTTCGAAAGGCCCGTCAGGAGTGTAGTAGAGCCCCATGTTCGGCATTGCGCCGTAGAAGAGTGGAATTATCATGTTCTGCTGACATACTTCCATTGCCTGGGTCTCATTTGCGACCACGGGCTTGACAGGCTTGTAACTGTAGTCGATGTGCCCGAGTTCCATGGTGTCGGCCCCAAAGGCCCTCTCGTGCATCATGCAGCCGACCAGGCGGCTGGAGGGGATACCCACACCGCTGTTCCCCTGGTCCCCGTCAAGCCTGAGGGTCCCGATGTCGTGGGTAACAGGCACTTCCATACCCTGTTCCACACTTACGGTCTTGCCCGGCATCATCAGGATTTCTGCAAGCTTGTCGATTTCGTTTCCGGAAAGGGTAGGGATCTCACCGAGGTCTGCGGCGTCAGCCGTACCTGCCTCAATTTCCTCTATGATCCTTTCTTTTGTCAGGAAGATCCGCTTTCCGTCTCCCATCCTTAGCTGATATTCGGTTGTCATTTTTTATCCTCCGTGGCCCGGATTAAAGGAGAAGCTCCTTTGCTTTGGCAACCGCTTCACTTGCGTTTTCGGCATAGCAGTCCGCCCCGATCTTTTCTGCCCAGGCCTGGGTGGCGGGTGCGCCTCCGACCATTACCTTCACGTTCTCCCTCATGCCTTCCTCTTTCAGGAGCTCGATGACTTCCTTCTGGCCCGGAAGGGTTGTGGTCATCAGGGCGGAGAACCCGATCATGTTTGCTTTGACTTCCTTTGCCTTTTCAATGAAATTCCTGAGAGGGACGTCCCGGCCAATGTCGTGCACTTCAAAGCCTGCGGACTGGAGCATGGTAGAAACAATAGATTTTCCTATGTCGTGTACGTCTCCTTCAACGGTCCCGTTCACGATGACCCCGATCTTTTTGCTCTCACTGCCTTCCGGCATGTCGGCTTCAAGGACTGCGACCCCTGCGGTCATTGCATCTGCAGCCATCATTACATGGGGCAGGAAAAGTTTTCCCCTCTCAAAAAGAACTCCGACCTCGTTCATGCCGGCTGCAAGTCCTTTATCAATGATTTCTGCGGGTTCCATTACTTCTTTTGCCTTTTCTACGGCAGCGAGTACGACATCTTTCTTACAGGAAATAATCGCATCCGAAAGTTCCTGAATTAATTCTTCTTTGTTTGCCATTTTTAAACCTCCATTCATAGGAAAACCGTTTTGCTCCTGATAGGGACAAGGGCTGATTCCCTGTCATTTGCCATTTTCAACCTTTCTTGTGCGTCAGGAAACCGTCCGGCTTTCTGAAGTACAGGGGTAATCTGAAAATCTGAATAACCCTGATTACTTCTCTTTTATATTTTCAAGAATATTTAGCCTAGCCCATACCGTTTTTTCCTGGGTGCCGGGAATTGGGCGCTATCCCGGACTCCGGAAAGGTCAGGAGGTATTGGCAGGAAAAAAGAGATTCAGGCAGGCAGATGCACCAGGCCCCTCCAGGGGGATAACGGTGTTAATTATGTGCATATACGCAGGAAGCCGACATAGCACAAAGGATTGGTCTGGCGCAAAGGATTGGTCTGGCGTAAGAGATTGGCCATACGGGGGAGATTAGTATATATGGAAATGCTTGAATAATTAGAGTAGACCTGTTTGGAGTACAGTATATAGGATTTTGTGGAGCCCGGGACCGGGGACCATAATAAAATGCACAATATTTTTATAAATAGTAAGTATAAAATAGGGTAGAAATGAGCTCTTCGTTATGTGATACACTCTGGCTTTCCGAGAAAAGGAAAAACCTGCTCCTTCTGTTGATGGAGGGTCCAAGGAATATGGGACAGATCAAAACGTCCCTGAACGTGACCTCCAAAGCCATGACGCCCCAGGTAAAGATCCTGATGAAAGATGAACTGGTCGTCCAGGAAGAGGAGTCCTACGAGCTTTCGGAAATCGGCAGGCTTGTCGTCGGGAACATGCTCCCCCTCCTTAATACCCTGGAAGTCATTGAGGATAACCGGGAATACTGGGCTAGCAGGGACCTTAGCATCCTTCCTGAAAACCTTTTCCTGCGGCTGGGGGAACTTGGGGAATGCATGCTTATCGAACCCGACCTGAACCACATGTTCGACCTTCCCAGGGAGTTTACGGAAAACCTGAAAAAAGCCGGGAAAATCCTTACCCTGGTTTCCTATTACCACCCACTCTATCCTTCCCTGTACTCGGAACTTGCGGAAAGCGGGGTTGAAATGTCAATAGTGGTTACCGAACCTGTGCTTGACCGGATGAAAAACGAGTGCAAGGAAGATTTTGAGACCATCATCAATGCGGAAAATACCCAGCTGGAAGTCTGCAGCGAAAAACCGGGACTGCCAACCCTTGCCATCACGGACCGCTTCATGTACCTTTGCCTCTTCGATAAGCAGGGGAAATATGACCACAGTAAAATCATGAGCTTTGATGCAAGTGCCCTGGAATGGGGCAGGGAACTGTTCATGCATTACCGGAAAGAAACCCGGAAAGTCTCCGAGGCCTGAGGCTGCGGGTGTTTTCAAAAAAAAGTAAAAGGAGAAGTCCGAATTCGGGTTTTCCTCGAGAGTCATTGCCTTAAGCTTCCCTTAATCATTTCCTTCATTAATCCTTCCCTTCATTAATCCTTCCCTTAATCATTCTCCCCTTCATTCGTCCTTCCCTTAATCATTCTCCCCTTCATTCGTCCTTCCCTTAACCTTTCCTTACTCTTTCACAGCAGGCCGAAAAACACAGGATTGAACCCATCATGAGATTCAAGGATGTCCCACTAAAAACCAAACTGATCCTTTACATCGTAATAGGGGTCTTGCTGGTGCTGGCAGCTTCCATGGGGGTTATTATCTCCACGGTTACCTCCCAGGAAGAAAAGCTGGCATACCAGCAGTCAGTGGAAATGTCCGCCAATTATGCGAACAAGTTCGATGCGGATATGAAAGCCAATTTTGCCATAGCAAAGACGATTTCCAACACCATGGACAGCTATGGGGCTTCGGATAGGGAAGAAGTCCTGGGCATCCTGAAAAACCTGCTTATTGAAAACCCCAACCTCCTGGGGACATACGTAGCTTACGAACCCAATGCCTTTGACGGGAAGGACGCTGAGTTCGTAAATGCTTCCGGCCATGATTCCACAGGCAGGTTCGTTCCTTACTGGAACAAAATGAACGGCCCTATTGTCCTGAACCCGCTGCTCCACTACGAGCACTCGGACTATTACCAGCTTCCGGAGGAAACGAAAGGAGATTTGCTTACAGAGCCCTATTACTATGAAGGCGTGTTCATGATGAGTTATGTCTCCCCGATCTTTAAGAACGGGGAGTTCATCGGGATAGGGGGGAGTGGACGTTTCCCTGGAATACGTGGACGAGGTGGTCAGTGAGGTAAGTACCTTTGATACGGGCTATGCTTTCATGGTGAGCAACACGGGGACATTCCTTTCCCACCCTACCCATAAGGACTGGATCGGGGAAAAAAGCCTCCGTGACTTTGAGGGAGAGGGCCTGGGGAAAGCCAGCGAGGACATTAAAAACGGAGTAGGAGGGCACCTGGAAACCATAGACCCCACCACAGGCCAGACCGTTGTGATGTTCTACGAGCCTGTGGATACGGGTAACTCCGCATTCGTCCTGGTCATCCCCAAAGAGGAAATGCTGGCTGGGGTGACAGCTCTCAGGAACAGGTTACTCATAATCTCGGCTGTCTCAATTCTCTTCATGGCTGCCCTTGCCTGGATGATTGCCCGTTCCATTACAAAGCCGATTGATGAAATTGTTGAAGGGTTCAGGTGCATTGCCGAGGATGCGGTCAAAGGAAAACTCGACAGCAGGGCAGATACCGATGTGGAAGTCGACTTCCGGGAAATCCCCAGGGGCCTGAATAAGATCCTTGATGCGGTAATCGTCCCCATACGCGAAACCATGAGGGTGACCAATGCCCTTGCGGAAGGGGAACTGAAAGAAAGGGTCAACCTGGACGTAGAGGGCGAGTTCAGGGAACTCGGGGATACCCTTGACAAATTCTCCGAGACCCTCAACACGATAATCGATGACTCGAATGCAGTCCTCACCGCCTTCCAGAATAACGATTTCAAACATCCGGTCAGTGTCCACGGGCAGGGAGACTTCAAACTCCTTACCGACGGGATCGAAGAAGCCCGCCGCTCCCTGGGCAGGGCCACGGCCGAGCGTAGGGAAGCTGAAAAAGCCCTGCTGGCTTACGCAATGGAGCTTGAGCAGTCCAACAAGCTGAAAGAAGATATGGAAAGGGTCGTCAACAACAGCCCTGTGATTGCTTTCCTCTGGAAATACGAGGATAAGTGGCCCGCAGAGTTCGTTTCGAAAAATGTCACCCGGCTTGGGTACGAAGTTGAGGATTTCACTTCCCAGCGCATCCTCTACGGGGATATAATCCACCCGGATGACTTCCAGAAGGTAGAATCCGAACTGGAAAGGAACGTGGAGTCAGGTTCGGACGCTTATTCCCTGGAATACCGGATCTTTACGAAATCAGGGGGACTGCGCTGGGTTGATGAGAGGACCTTTGTCCAGAGAGACCTGAAGGGCGGGGTCCACCTGCAGGGCATCATCCTGGATATCACGGAGCATAAGAAGGCGGAGGATGCCCTGCTCCAGATGGAGGAAATCCGGAAAAAGGAAATCCATCACCGGATCAAGAACAACCTGCAGGTAATTTCAACCCTGCTTTACCTGGAATCCGGGAACTTTGAGGACGAGAAAGTAATCGGGGCTTTCAAGGACAGCCAGCACCGGGTCAAGTCCATGGCCCTGGTCCACGAAAAGCTTTACCAGTCCGAGGACATGGTAAGCGTGGACTTTGCAGACTA
>DUKH01000056.1:0-2081 GCA_013329415.1 Methanosarcinaceae archaeon
GTTATATTTGACTTATCCCTTAGATCGAGTAGTAGCTCTTCTTAAGAAGAAGCGCGTCTTCCTCAAGGTTCGGGCTTTCGCAGATCACCAGTCCTTTGACCCTGAACTCTTTCAGGGCTTTCAGGAGCTCCGTGTAGTTGAAATCGGATTCCTTCAGGACAAGGTGTTTCTTTTCTCCGTTTTTGCCGTAATCGATCCCTGAGACGTGCATGTGCATGTTTGAGATCCCTTCTTTTCCAAGCTCTTCTTCGACCCTGTCAAGAATAGCCTTAAATTCGGGGTAGGAATTATCCCTTCCTTCCCTTGCATGCAGGTGAGAAAAGTCCAGGCAGGGCATGACTCCTTCGATTTCCGCGCTCAGGGCAAGCACTTCCTCAAGGGTCCCGAACTGGCTGCGTTTGCCCATGGTCTCGGGACGGAGGACTGCCGGAATCTCTTCGTCTCTTAGCTTTCCGGTAAGTTCCCCGAGCGCTTTTGCAACTTTCGAATAGACGTTTTCTTTGCTGCTTTTCTGGTAGAAAGCTGCATGCAAAACCACAGACCTCGCTCCGCAGAGGCTGCCTATCCGGGCGGACTGGTAGATCCTTTCCATGCTTGCCTTCAATTTTTCCTCTTCCGGGGAATTGAGGTTGATGTAGTAAGGGGCATGGACGCTAAGGGCTATCCCTTCTTTTTTTGAGGCTTCAAAGACGTTTTTTGCCCCTTTCTCCCGCATGCGTACTCCCTGCACAAACTCAAGTTCCATGCAGTCCAGTCCCAGTTCCCGGACCCGCTCTATGCCCGCGGCGCTGTTTCTTCCAATCGAGCTTCTGGGGACCCCCGCGGTTCCGAAAAGCAGTTTTTCAGGCGGCATGTTTTTCAAAAGAGTTTTCACTTGTTTTCGTTGATTTCTTCTTTTTCAGACAAGCCCCAGGAAATCCTTCAATTCCTTTGCTCTTTCAGGGGATACCTTTTCGCTAACAACTTTCAGAAGCTCGTCCAGGTCTTCGTCCAGGGACCTGACGTCTTCTTTGTTTTCAAGGGCTAGACCTACCAGGTAGTCCAGCTCTTCAGGGTCAAGTCTTTCCAGCCTCTCCCTGAAATCTTCTGCGGACTCGGCAAACTTGTGTGAGATAGGGCGAAGGATGTAGGGAAAATGGTGTCCCGCTTCCCTGGATATAGTTTCTCCCCGGGCTTCCGGGGCCAGTTTGTTGAAAATTTCGATGTCCTTTCTGGTGAATTCTCTTGGCATGTTATCTCTCTATAATCCTGTCCTGATTTATATTTATTGAAAACATAAACCGGTTAAAAAAAATTAATTTGTAGGGGGATATTGAAGGTATGCCGGAACATTCTGTCAGAACATCCTGTCAGAACATCCTGTCAGAACATCCTGTCAGAACATCCTGTCAAAAATCTGCCCTACTGAAGAAATCTGTGGGAACTTCAATAATCCGTGAAAAATAATTTTTGAAATCTCAGGATTTTGTCTTCAACCTGCCGTGTCTGTCTATCTCTCCTTTTGCGATCCTTGTGGTAGATATCGGGGTCCTGTCTTCTGCCATTACATATTCCACATATTCTATTTTCAAGGGCTTCAGGTTCTGCTCTTCACGCAGGTGGTTGATCTTCAGGGCTACGGGATAGGTTTCCGGGGAGACGATGATAAAGTCAAAGTCTTCTTTGATGGTGGGGCCGTAGGGGTCGCTCAGTTTTTGGATTTCGTATTTTTCTTTGGGAATCTGAAGTTTTTCGATGTACTCCTGCAGCAGGGACTCCCTGCTTTCATATTTTTCTATACTGTGGTTTTTGCTTAGCATCTCGTCCGAGGTGAGCCCTATGTATACCTTTCCGTCCCCGGCTACCTCAAAAGCCTTTTTTATAAGTTTGGTATGTCCATCGTGCATGTATTGAAACGTACCACCTACGGCGACTTTTGGCATAATGGGTGATATTATATCAAATAAAAAGAAGTTTTTGGTTTTTTTTGGAGTTTTTAGATGTGTTTTCTATTTTTTCTTCCTTTTTCCTCTTTTTATGGCTGCTTCGGGAATGATTACTTACTTCTTTTTTCATTTTCTTTCTCTTTTTGTTTTCTCTTT
>DUKH01000056.1:2438-4528 GCA_013329415.1 Methanosarcinaceae archaeon
TTTCTCTTTTTGTTTTCTCTTTCTTCACTTTCTTCACTTTCTTGTTCTTTCTTGTTCTTTCTTTTGTTACCTGCCTCTGGCTTTTTCAGTGTCAGGCGACTCTGAATGGCCTGACACTGAATACTTTCACCCCGCCCCCTCCAACTTTATATACTTGCAAAACAATAGGGAACCAACCATTATGCACCTTACACAAACATGTGCATCATAAAGGAGTTATTCATAAATGAGTGAAATGTTACTGGAAGAGTTGCCCGGAGTTGGCCCTGCAACTGCAGAAAAACTCAAGGAAGCCGGATTTAACACCATCGAGGCAGTGGCAGTAGCCTCTCCTTCCGAACTTGCCAATACCGCCGAAATCGGAGAATCAACGGCCGCAAAGATCATCAATGCCGCAAGGCAGGCCGCAGATATCGGAGGTTTCGAGACCGGGGACACTGTCCTTGAGCGGCGGAAACTGGTGGGGAAGCTTTCCACCGGCTGTACGGAATTTAATGAAATGATGGGTGGGGGCGTCGAGACTCAGTCCATTACCGAACTGTACGGGGAGTTCGGTTCAGGGAAGACCCAGGTGGCCCACCAGCTTGCAGTAAACGTCCAGATGTCAAGGGAATACGGAGGACTGGACGGTTCGGTCATTATCATCGATACAGAAAACACCTTCCGGCCTGAGAGGATTGCCCAGATGGTACAGGGGCTTTCCGATAAACACGGCCTGGAACTGAACCCTGAAGAATTCTTGCAGAATATTCACGTTGCCAGGGCATACAATTCCAATCACCAGATGCTGCTTGTGGACTCCGCAAATGACCTTGCAAACGAGCTCAAGGACTCTGATAAACCGGTACGCCTGCTCATCGTCGACTCTCTCATGGCCCATTTCAGGGCTGAGTATGTGGGCCGGGGCACTCTTGCGGATAGGCAGCAGAAACTCAACAAGCACATGCACGCCCTGCTCCGTTTCGGAGACCTGTTCAATGCCTGTGTTGTCGTAACCAACCAGGTCATGTCAAAACCTGACGCCTTTTTCGGGGACCCCACCAGGCCGGTTGGGGGGCACATCGTGGGGCACACGGCTACTTTCAGGCTTTACCTCAGGAAGTCCAAAGGCGAAAAGAGGATCATCCGGCTTGTGGACTCTCCTAACCTGCCCGAAGGAGAAGCCGTGGTCGCTGTCACTACCTCAGGGCTGGTCGACCAGTGATGAGGGTCCGGCAGGGTGAAGCTTGATATCTGAGGCATGAGATCTGAAGCACAAACTTCATTAAGGAAACCACAACCACTTAAATTTCAGGCGGGGAAACTTTTTAGTACCCCCTGCCAATCTCTTTTCAATGAAATTCAAAGCTATCGTTGTTGATATCGATGGGACGATCACCTGTGAGAAGAGGGAGCTCCACCTGAAGGCTGTGGAGAAGATACGTTCCCTAAATGTCCCTGTGATCCTTGCCACCGGCAACATTCTCTGTTATGCCAGGACAGCTTCGAAGCTGATCGGCCTGAGTGGGGCAGTGATCGCTGAAAATGGGGGTGCCGTTACTGTCCGTTATGACGTGAACGGCACTTTTGAGGAAACAATTGAAGAGTGTGAAAAGGCTTTTGATTTCCTTTCCGAGCACTTCGAACTTACAAAACTGGATCCTTTTTACCGGAAAACCGAAATAGCCCTTCGTCGGAATTTTGATCTGGATAAGGCCAGAACGCTTCTCGAGGAACAACCCTTTGATGTGGAAATGATAGACACCAAATACGCAGTCCACATCAAGAGCAAGAAAATCAACAAGGGTACGGGGCTCATAAAAATTGCCGGGATGATGGGCCTTAAACCTGAAGAATTTGTTGCAGTCGGGGATTCCGCAAATGACGTTGAAATGCTTGAAGCCGCAGGTTTCGGAATCGCCGTTGCAAATGGGGATGAGGAGATTAAAACTGTTGCCGATTATGTAACCGAATCCACATTCGGGGCCGGGGCAGTGGAAGCCTTCGAATTCCTCGAATCCAGGGGCCGGATATAAGCGATCATAAGTCTCAGAAAATCCGTCGTTTCCCGAAAACCTGCAATTAAAAACTACAGTAAACAAATTCAAATT
>DUKH01000056.1:4844-9280 GCA_013329415.1 Methanosarcinaceae archaeon
TGCATATATTGAAAAATATGAGCTCCCGCCTGCTCTTTATTTTTCGGCACGCGGGATACTATTCAGCCTGCCGGATGCTTTTCTGTTCTGACTTTTCGTTTTTGTTTTTCAGTTCCCTGCCCGGGCTCTCATCTTGTCTATGATGATGTAGTCTTTGATGGCACTCACGGAATCGAAGGGCAGGAGGATGTAGTTGCCCTCTTTTTTGTATTTGGTAGTATCAAGGTTAATATTCGGTTCGACCATCAGGTCGATGAGGTGTCCGGCTTTGATCTCCAATACTATGTTGGTCAGCGTACCGATCTCTGTTCCGTCCGTTGCCATCACCTGGGTGTTGGAGATAAGGTTCCTTGCAAATACTTTAGACATTTTTATCGTGTCTCCGTCCTCAATGTAATGTGGGATATAGGTTAGGGGTAATTCTGGATTTTAACTTATTAAATTTTGTTTTATTTGCATCTATATTTTTTAAGAACTTCTTCCTCTTTAGTGTTTACTCCTTTAAATTCTTACCTATATCCTATATAAGCACTTGGTTCGGCAGGTTTCGTACCGCCCTTAAACTGTTCTTCAATCTTTTCATAATACTGGGCGATGTTCTCCGTGATCGTGGGCTTTACCTTCTTAAGACCTTCCCTGAAGTGTCTCATTTCGATTTCTTCAATATCGAAATTCTCGCGAAGCGCCCGCATTACCGCTTCTCTGCACACCGCTTCTATATCAGCACCCACATACCCTTCGGTTTCGTCAGCAAGGGTATCAAGGTTCACGTCCGCTGCAAGAGGTATTCCTCTGGTATGAATCCCGAAAATCTTGAGCCTGCCTTTCCGGTTGGGTGAACCCATATAGACCAGCCTGTCAAAGCGCCCCGGCCTCAGGATTGCCGGGTCCAGCAGGTTCGGACGGTTGGTCGCGGCGATTACAACCACGTCTTTCAGGGCTTCGAGCCCGTCCATCTCGGTGAGGATCTGGTTAAGGACTCTTTCCGAAGTCCTGCTGTCCGAGGATTCCATCCCTGGCATGGAAGCGATGGAGTCGATTTCATCAAAGAAGATTACACAGGGGGCAACCTGCCTGGCTTTCTTGAATGTCTCCCTGATTGCTTTTTCCGATTCCCCGAGCCACTTCGAGAACATTTCCGGGCCTTTGACGCTGATGAAGTTGGCGTTGCATTCCCTGGAAACAGCCTGTGCGATCAGGGTCTTTCCGGTTCCCGGGGGGCCGTAGAGCAGGATTCCCTTGGGGGCTTTTATGCCCATCTTAAGGAATTTTTGCGGGTATTTAATAGGCCATTCCACGGATTCGATGATTGCCTGTTTGGCGTCGTCAAGCCCTCCCACATTGTCCCAGGTTACGGTTGGTATCTCCACAAAGATTTCCCTCAGGGCCGAAGGCTCGGTTTCCATCAGGGCCTCTTCGAAGTTATTCTTGGTTACCACTATTTTTTCCAGTCTCTCGGGAGGTATGGCTTCTTTTTCCAGGTCCAGGTCAGGCAGGTTTTCCCTGAGGCAGCGCATGGCTGCTTCCTGGACAAGTGCTAGCAGGTCCGCGCCCACAAAACCCTGGGCCCGCTCTGCCAGATACGTCAGGTATTTGTTTACCTGTTTTTCTTTCCTGAGAACTTCTGCGGAAACCTCTTCGACCCCTGCCTCAGTTTCGGGTTTTTCAGCTTCTTCGGCTACTTCGGCTTCGATTTCAATTCCGGTTTCCACAGGGTCCTCGTCCCTTTCAATGGGCATTCCCCGGGTGTGAATCTGCAGGATTTCGTACCTGTCGTTGATGTCCGGGACTCCGATATGGATTTCCCTGTCAAAGCGCCCGGGCCTCCGGAGTGCCGGGTCAATGGCGTCCACACGGTTCGTAGCCCCGATCACGACAACCTGTCCCCGTTCTTCCATCCCGTCCATGAGGGTCAGGAGCTGGGCGACAACTCTTCTTTCCACTTCCCCTGTTACGTTTTCCCTTTTCGGGGCAATGGAATCGATTTCATCGATGAATATGACTGACGGGGCATCCTGGGTTGCCTCTTCGAAAATCTTCCGGAGCCTCTCCTCGCTTTCCCCGTAGAACTTCCCGACAATTTCCGGGCCTGCTATGTAGTGGAAGCTGGCACCCGATTCGTTTGCCACGGCTTTTGCGATCAGGGTCTTTCCGGTCCCTGGGGGGCCGTAAAGGATGACTCCTTTTGGAGGCTCGATGTTCAGGTGGTGGAAGAGTTCCGGGTGCTTCATGGGAAGCTCGATCATTTCCCGGACGCGCATTATCTCTTGCCCGAGCCCTCCGATATCTTCGTAGGTGACTCCCCTGGCAACCGTTTCGTAGCCCTGCACGGGTTTTTTCCTGAGTTCAATCCTGGTGGACTCGGTGATAAGGACGATTACGTTTGCAGGATCCGTTTCAACTGCTACAAGAGGGATTACCTGGCTTGTAGTCAGGGACTCGGTCATAGGATGGGTCATCGAGTTGATGATAGGAATTATGTCCCCCTTGAAAACCGGTCTTTTCAGGATATGCCGCTTTATGATCTCGTTTGCGTGCTCCCTGAACTGCAGTTCCGGTCCCCCTGCCTGGGTCATGCTTTCCGGAAGCGCCAGGATAACCTTGTTTGCTTCCGGGGCTTCTACCTTTTTGATACTGACCCTTTCCCCGATTCCGACTCCCGCGTTTTGCCGGATAAAATTGTCAATGCGGACGATTCCCTGCTCCCAGTCCTGGCGGTCCGCTCTCCAGACTTTCGCGGTGGTCATTTTCTTCCCCCTGATTTCAACAATGTCACCGGGAGAGAGCTGAAGCTTCAAAAGTGCTGTTGGGTCAAGCCGGATTATTCCCCTTCCGAGATCGATAGGATATGCCTTTTCAACCTTTAACTGTATTTCTTCCATGGATCATCCCAAAAATAGTTATTTTTTGATTGTAATTTTTTGTTTAACAGTGTGACGTGAATGAGAACCGGATTTTTCCCCGATTTTTCCGGATTGAGCGGTTCTGGTTTTGTTTGCTCCCTATATTAGATTCTCCTTTTATTTCAAGGATGCCCGTCATCATAAGATGCCGCCTCAGAAACCTGATCTTTTTCAGATGTAGCTCCGGCTATGCCTCAATCCGAATAGTCAATTATGCCTTATTTTCCCGGGCGTTGCCTGTCAACATAAGGTAGCCTGCAGTACAGTTTCGTGCCAATATCAGATTGCCCGCAGATACAGTTTCGTGCCAATATAGGTTGCCTGCAGAGCTCTATTTACTTTCTTTCTCTCCTGACCCTTTCTCCACCCATTTTATAATGTATAGGTTATATTTCTCCTATGTCCTCTATTTATTAAATAAGTTTACCCTCTTTTCTGTTTTCTCCGGCAGGGTTAATATATTTACAGGTTGCGAAGTATAGAATTTACCGGAATAAAGATTCGGAATTCCTGGAATAAAGATCGGGAATTGCCGGAATAAATATTTGGAATTCCTGGAATAAAGATTCGAAATTACTTGAATAAAGATCGGGAATTGCCGGAATAAATATTTGGAATTCCTGGAATAAAGATCGAGAATTGCCGAAATAAAGATTCGGAATTACTGGAATAAGAATCAGGAATTCATTTTATAATCCCCTTATAATTCACTATATAAGTAAATTCAGGAAATTGAGAGCATGGACCTTGAAAAAGCGCAGAATATTATTGTTGATTTTATCCGGGAAAAAGTAGACAAAGCCGGAGTTTCCGGGGCAGTTGTAGGCATCAGTGGGGGCATAGACTCCGCCCTTACCGCAACCCTTACGGTAAAGGCCCTCGGGGCGGATAAGGTGCTGGGAATCCACATGCCCGAAGCCGGGCTGACCCCCGAATCGGACCGCGAGGACGCAAAAGCCCTTGCGGAATGGCTCGGGATCGAGTACAGGACAATTGACATCTCGGGCATTGTCTCGGCTTTTATGGATGCTGTGCCTGAAAGTGAATCTGCGGACCGGCTTTCCAGGGGCAACCTGAAAGCAAGGGTAAGGATGTCCCTGCTCTATTTCCATGCAAACCGTCTGAACCTCATGGTCATGGGGACCGGGAATAAAACCGAGATTCTCCTCGGCTACTACACGAAGTACGGGGATGGGGGCGTTGATATCGAGCCCATAGGGTTCCTGTACAAAACCGAAGTCTGGGAGCTTGCCCGCAAGCTCGGGGTACCCGAGGCCATTATAAGCAAAAAGCCCTCCGCGGGGCTCTGGGCAGGACAGACCGACGAGGCCGAACTCGGGATGTCCTATGAGGCAGTAGATAAAGTCCTCACGATGCTGAACGAAAAACAGAGTCCTAAAAGAATAGAAGAGGTGCTTTCCATTTCGGAGGAGCAGTTGGAGTCAGTCCTCAGGCGTATGCAGAGCAATGAACATAAGAGGAATGTCCCTCCTATTCCGGAATTTTCCTGAATCTTTCTTTGGATATTTCTTT
>DUKH01000056.1:9630-13828 GCA_013329415.1 Methanosarcinaceae archaeon
TGGATATTTCTTTGGATATTTCCTTGAACTACTGTGGGTCGCCAGGAGTGAGCAGGGAATATTTTTCCCCGGTCTCCCCCTTCTTTTTTCACGGCCCCTCTTTCCCCCAACTTCTTCCTCAAAACCTCTTTCTCATCCTTAAATGTCCTGTGATTTTAAGGCTCTTCTTAATGAAACGGTCTATAACGGGGTCGTGGGGTCAGTCATTGATCAAATTTGAATAAACGACCACATGCTCCATGTTTAGTCATAAATGCAGGGAGTTCGAGTGCTTACGGTTTTCAGTGACTTATCCCCTACATATAATGGCTTCACCTTATTTTTTCAGCTCCATGTCCTATGTGCGGAGTACTATTTTTTTCAAAATTATATCTGTTTACTGTTATATTTATTATGGTGGGTGTGCCCGGATGAAATGACATATTTTATATATTCATTCCGTAATCTATATGATTAATATTTGTAAACCATGGCTGATGATTGTCCTCTCCATCTCTTTATTGTTAGAGGTTGGTGAATCTGAAAAGGAGTTGATACCATCTAGCCCTGAATTTCATTTGAAAGTTTTATAACTTCTCTGCTTCAGGGCAGGGTTTTGAAATTCAGGTTTTTGCCAGGTTACTTTTGTTTATAGGGTTTTTACCAGTTCCAGCGGGTGTTTCGGGTGCTACAAAACACAGAAAAAATGAACCGAATTTTCGTGAAGTTTACAATCAGTATAGCTTTGTTCGTATCCCTGGTTATCTTCGTATCTTTGATGTTTGAGGGTACCTGTTCCGCTTCCGTGCTTAATGTTACGGGAGATGGGGAAGACCCTGCAAACTATACTTCCATCGGGGACGCATTGAATAATTCCGGGGCCGGAGACATTATCCTGGTATACGGCGGAGTGTATGCCGAAAACCTCAGGGTCTCGACTTCGAATCTAACTCTTGCGGTTCCTTCGAACGAAGTCGTCGTTATCCAGGCTCAGGACCCGGAATCTCCCGTAATTTCCGTAAATGCCGACAATGTTGTGATTGTCGGATTTTCCGTAAACGGGACCGATGGCTGGGGGACAGGCATTTTCCTTGAGGATGGAAAAGGGCTCCGGCTGGTCAACAATTCTATCGAGGCTTCTTACCAGGGCGTTTCCCTGGAAGGGGGAGAAAACTGCCGCCTGGAGAATAATGACGTCTCCGGGGCTGATTCCGGAATTTCCCTGAAAGCTTCTTGCAATAATACCCTGATCGGAAATACAATTAAGGGCTGTTCCGAAGGCCTGCTCCTTAAGAATGGCTGTTCCGGGAATTCGCTTCTTGAAAACAGGCTGTCGGACAATTTCCGAGCTGTCTATCTTGAGAACCTCTGCAGTGAGAACAGGCTCGAATCGAACATCGTCCTGAATAATTCCTTTGGCATCTGCCTTGAAGACAGCTGCAGTAGCAACACTCTTGAAAACAATAGCATACAGGGGGGCCAGTACGGAATTTTCCTGGATAATTCCTGCAACGGCAACACCCTTGGCTGGAATAACGCCTCCGAAAGCAGGTATGCTTTTTACCTGAAGGCTTCGTGCGAGCGTAATTCCCTGTATAATAATTCGGCAACCGGTTCGCTTTATGGCTTTTATCTCGGATATTCCTGTTCCGGGAATACCCTGTCTGGCAATACTATCTCTTCGGATTCCCTTTCTTCCGGACTCAGGGGTATCTGCCTGGAAACCGCCTGTGGCAGCAATACGTTGGAGGAAAATATAATTGAGGG
The DNA here is from genome assembly GCA_013329415.1 of Methanosarcinaceae archaeon. Taxonomy (GTDB): domain Archaea; phylum Halobacteriota; class Methanosarcinia; order Methanosarcinales; family Methanosarcinaceae; genus MTP4; species MTP4 sp9310u. Next base: position 11,377 of record DUKH01000056.1, read on the forward strand.
ACAGGCCTTTGAGGGGATCTACCTGGAAAATTGTTCTGATAACCTCCTTGCCGGAAATAACGCTTCGGAAAATTCCGCAGGTGTCAAGCTTAAGGATTCCTGCAGCAATAATACCCTGGAAAATAACATTCTATCCAACAACTCCCTGTTCGGGCTCGCCCTGGAGGACAGCGAGAACAACAGGGTCTGTAATAACAGTGTGTTAAATAATTCTGGAGGTCTGTATCTCCGCTTCTCCACGCACAACCTCCTTACAGGCAACAGGGTCTCCTTTAATGGGAACGGTATTTTCTTCACCGCTTCGGATGAAAATGTTTTAAACGACAGTTACGTTCTCCGAAACTCCCTCTTCGGGCTTGCCCTGGAGGACAGTGAAAACAACACGGTCTACAACAACTTTTTCGATAACGAGCGCAATGCGGTGGATGACTGCAAAAACAACATCTGGAATGTCTCCGTCTCTCAGGGTCCCAACATTTACAACGGTCCTGAGCTTGGAGGTAACTACTGGTCGGATTACCCCGGGGAAGACCTGGACCTGGACGGTTTCGGGGACACACCTTACGATATCTCCGACAACATAACTGATTTCCTGCCTCTTGTACAGGATATTACCCCTTCTGTCATAATCCTGAAAAGTCCCGAAAACATGACCTACCGTATGCTCCCGGTCCCGGTCTCTGCCAAAGCAAACGAGGCTATCTCAGAGTGGGGGTATACGTTAAACGGCTCCGGGCCGGGGGAGTTTTCTCAAAGTGATGCTACTACCGCAAAGGCCCACCTTAACGTTGCTAACGGAACTTATACGTTCCGCGTAAGCGGGACTGACCTTAGCGGCAACCTTAATTCCACGGCTGTGGATTTCAACGTTGAAATAGATCCTTCTCCCTCTGATAAGGATTTGCCGTTGATTTCCATACATTCGCCTGAAGACCGGTTTTATTCGGATTCCAGGGTCGAACTGAACGTTTCAGCAAACGGTATCCTTCTTTATTGGGAATACATGCTTGATGATTCCGAATACTGCGACTTTGACGAAAGCAACGAGTCCGGAGCCTTCTCTATCCTCAATGTTTCGGACGGGCAGCATGAAGTCCTGGTGTTTGGAGTTAACGATAACGGCTATTCCAATTCCACGTCGAGGAATTTCACGGTTGATACCATCCCCCCTGCTTTAACCGTGAAAAACCCTCTGAATTCCAGTACTGTTTATAACAGTTCGGTCCTGCTTCTGGTGGACGCCAGTGAAAATATTTCTGTCTGGAACTATACGCTTGATGGAGCCGAACTCCTGAGTTTCAATGAAACTTATGATGTCAGGGCCGAAACAACTCTTCTTAATATCCCCGAAGGTCTGCACACTGTTAATGTTTCAGCCCGGGACCTTGCAGGCAACTATAACTCGACTGTTGTATATTTCAGCGTGAATGACTCCGGGGACCTCTGGCCCGAAATTTCCATCAGTTCGCCTGTAAATAATAAAGTATATAACAAATCCTCAATTGAATTCAGGGTTTTCGCAAATGAAGATCTATCTGCCTGGTGGTACACGCTGGATGACTCGAGTTTCCTTAGTTTCCCTGACTGGAACAAGTCTGCAGCCAGTTCACTTCTTGAAGTTGAACCCGGGGACCACTGTGTTAAAGCATACGGCAGGGATTCTGGAAATAACACTAATTCAACATCTGTCTCTTTCTCGGTGGACACGAAAGCTCCCCTGATAACCGTAAACTCTCCGGTGAACGGGACTCAGTATACAACCGAGAGCGGTGATGTGGACCAATCCATAATCGACCTCAATGTAACAATCAACGAACCAGGATCTATCTGGTATCGCGTTGATGATGCTGTTCCTTTCACCCCTGTGAACGGCACGGAACTAAAAGGCAGCCTTGCCCTGGATATCGGTTCCCATAATATCACCTTCTTTGCGAAAGACCCCGCAGGCAACCGGAACTTTACCGAATCTTATGTAGAGGTTTCCAGGAAACCCATTTCGGACTCCGGCTCCGGCCCTGGCGTCGAACAAGGTTCCGATTCCGGGTTCCGGGACGGCGGGCTTCCGGCTTACTATAAGCTTAAAATGTTGAGGGAAAATGCGCAGAAGCTCCTGAGCGAGCAGTTTGAACCTTCGGAAACGAGTGGTGAACTTCTCCCGGTCACAAGAAACTCCTCGTCGCAGTCTACAAATGAGGACAGCCCCGAAGAGGGCGGATTCTTTTCATGGCTGAAGTCCCATGCCGTCCCCTATTCGGCCGGAATGCTGCTGCTTATTCTCTGTATGAGGTTCCTGCTGTATATCCTGAAAGATATTGATGACTGAACAGAACCCGGAAATTCAGGACCATGAAGGAAGATTCTGATATTGGGATTAATGAAATACTATCCTGATATCGGGATCATTGGAATCTGTTCCGATACCAGTATCTTTGGACTCGATACCACTATCATA
>DUKH01000056.1:14164-17847 GCA_013329415.1 Methanosarcinaceae archaeon
AATGGACTCGATACCACTATCAGATCAATGGAATCGGTTCCTATGCCAGCATAAATGGAATCTGTTCCGATACCAGTATCTTTGGAATCGGTCTCAAAATCAGTCTCAATGAAAAGAAATTCTGAAAAACTGGTTGCCGGAGAAAAATTCTGAAAAAAAGGAAAAAGGAATCTGAAAAGCCGGGATTCGGAAGAAAAATCTTCGAAAATACCGGGCTGTTTTTTCGGAACTTCTATCTTTTTCCTATTCAACGTGAAGGAAATATCCTGCAGTCAGATCGTTTTTCCCTTACTAGCGGCTTTGCAAGGTGTCTCCTGGCACAGGGGGGGACTTCGTATAGGCCGGGTTCAAGGGCCCTTTCGATTTCGCAGCTGACTTTTGAAGGGGCCTGAGTCCTGCATTTCCTGCACCGGAACCCCTGCCCCTGCCCTGCTGATTTCATGTGTTTCCCACAGGTGGGGCATTTCGGGTTTTCTTCCGTGTAGAGGGGGGCAAGTTCTTTGATTTCAATTTTTTCTATGTTCAGGGTCCGGGAGTTCACGCTCCCAAAAAGCACGACCCTGTCCCCGGGAAGCAGTTCCCTTACAAGCGCCCGGAAGTTCTTGGTCGGTTCGAAGGCCGCACAGTCAAGTTCGGCTCCCGCTTTGTCCCGGAGAGGGAATATCACGTGCCCTCCGTGAATTGTTTCCGGAGTTGCGGATACTGTGCCCTCCACCCTGTACGAGTGCATGTCCCGGATTTCCGCAATACTTCCCACAGGCAGGATGTGCATGTCAGTGCCCTGGTTTGTCCTGTATACTGCAAAGCGTTCGGCAGGCTCAGCCCTGACCATGGAGGCGGCTTTTGTGACTTTTTCAGGGTTTTTCCCCCTAATCCCGAAGAGGACAGGGTCCGGGGAGTGCGGCACGCAGACCACAAGCCCGTTTGCGTGGTCCAGGGTGTCCCAGGTCCCCGGATATGTCTGCCTGTCGGCTTCTTCCAGGCTTTCCTTTTTCACGGCGCGGGGAGTTCCCCACTTTTCCCGCTGCCTGTAAGTCAGGTGTTCATAGGTGTGGTCCCAGTCTTCCCGGTTCAGCATGGCCCCGCAGGCTGCAAGGGCGCCGATGAGCCCTCTCCCGTTCTTGAAGCTTTTTGAGGGGATCCCTAGTTCCGATATCAGGTTTTTTGCTTCTTCGATTGTGATAACATCCCTGACTGCCTTTTCCAGAAAGGCCCGGAGGACGGGTTTCAGGCGTTTTCCTTCGCTATCCCGGATGAAAACAGCTCCCGGATTTGTTTTTTCACATTCAAACCTGGCAAATTCTTCGATTCTGGAGATGACGTGGTCCATAACTTTCTCAGGGCAGCAGGTCTCCAGCCTGAGGGCTACGGCTGCGTTTCCCCGGGTCTTGTGGGGGATGGTTGGGTTCAGGCGGACAAGAAGCGGAGGTTTTTCTACTTCCCCGAAGGCCTGCAGTTCTTCGAGCAGCAGGGCTCCCAGGTAAGTGGTGCACATCCCTTCATTTGAGTCCGTGTCGTCAATTCCGATAATCATTTTTCCCGAACTCCGATAATCATTTTTTCCTAACTCCGATAATCATTTTTCCGAATTCCGATGATCATCTTTTCCGAATTCCGATGATCATTTTTCCGAATTTCAATTTTTCCGGATTTTTTCCTGGGTTTCAGGTACCTTTTTCCGGCTCTCCGGGCTCTCCCTGCCCTCCCGGCGTTTTCCTGGCGGAGGGGGTCTGGCTCTCTTCTTTTCGATTTTACGGTATATACATTATTCTCAATATAGAAATATATATATAGATGTTCAAACAGAATCATCTATTGCAATGACAAAAGAAGTTCTCATACATCAAATTATTGATGTATTGTCTCATGCGGGTTTTGTAGTTTCCGAGCGCTGCAATATCCGGCCACGGAGTTTTGACATTGCTGCAAGGAAGGATAAAACTCTCTTACTTTGTAAGGTTTTATTTAACATTGACGGCCTGAACGAGGAAACTGCCCGGGAAATGAAGTACCTGGCAGACTATCTGGGAGGATCGGCTATAGTCGTGGGGGCTAAGACCAGGGACCAGATGCTTGAGGACAGCGTTGTATATATGCGCTACGACGTCCTCTCCCTGAGTGTCCAGACGCTCTTCGATTATTTTATCGAAAACATCCCTCCTCTGGTTTCCGCAGCTCCGGGGGGGCTTTACGTCTCCATTGACGGGTACATCCTGAAAAAAGCCCGTACGGATATTTCAATGTCTCTCGGGTCTCTTGCTTCCATGGTGGGCGTCTCAAGGCGGACCATCAGCAAATACGAAGAGGAAGGTACGGACGCTTCCATTGACGTGGTGCTCCAGCTGGAAGATATCTTCGGGATTGAGCTAGCTCGGCCTATAGATATCCTGAAACCCCTGGAAAGCAGGAAGTCCAGAAAAGAGCCCAGGTACGAAATGGAAGTTCCAGAACAGCCTCCTCAGTCTCATTCATCTCGTCCCGAGGACTCAGTCCTCAATATGATTTCCCTGCTCGGATACGACATACTTACGACGTCACAGGCTCCTTTCAAGGCAATTTCAAAGGACAAGTCTTCCACCATCCTTACCGGGGTCAGTGAGTTCAACACCACGGTAATCAAGAGGGCGCATCTCATGAGCAGCATCTCAAGCGTCACGAAGACCGAGTCAGTTTTCATCATCAATGGGCATGCCAAAATCAAGTCCGTGGAAAACACCGTGCTGATCGAGAAAAAAGAGCTGGGGAAAATTAGTGATTCGGACGAGCTTCTGACCTTCATAGAAGAGCGTAAGGAAGGGAGTTGAACCTTTTTCTTTTCTTCATGTTTTTCTTTTCTTCATGTTTTTCTTTTCTTCATGTTTTTCTTTTCTTCATGTTTTTTATCCTCTTTTTCTTTTCTTTCTTCTCTCCAAAATTCCCCCATTTCCTCAAACCTTTCATCTTTTTTCTTTCAGATTCTTTCTTTTGATTTCCCCGGGTTTCCAAAACCCTAATATATCACTGTTTCAATTATGGGGCATCAATGACGGTAAAGATTGCAGTGCTGGTCTCCGGGCGGGGCTCAAACCTCCAGGCGATTATAGATAGCATTGAAAAGGGCTACATAAAAGATGCAGCGGTTAATCTGGTTATTTCCAATAAAGCCGATGCCTATGCGCTGGAACGCGCCAGGAAACATGGAATTAACGCTGTTTTTCTCGACCCGGGCAGGTACGACAGACCCGGATACGATCGGGAGATCCTTAAACTTCTGAATAATTATGGTGTGGATCTGCTCCTGCTTGCAGGCTACTTCCGGATCCTTGGCAGTGAAATCATTGAAGCGTACAGGGACCGGATTTTGAACATACACCCTTCCCTCCTCCCGGCGTTCAAAGGGCTGCATGCCCAGAGGCAGGCTTTCGAGTACGGGGTAAAGGTTGCGGGCTGCACGGTCCACTATGTTGACGAAGGGCTTGATTCGGGGCCGATTATTCTTCAGAGCTGCGTACCGGTACTTCCCGACGACACGGAAGAAACCCTTACGGACCGGATCCTCGAGCAGGAACATATTATATATCCCGAAGCTGTCCGGCTTTTTGCGGAGGGCAAACTTAAAGTTGAGGGCAGAAAAATAAGGTCCCTGGATTAAGCCGGCGTCCTGAAACCAATATCCGGAAATCCCATAAATAACGCCCATAAAT
>DUKH01000056.1:18176-20946 GCA_013329415.1 Methanosarcinaceae archaeon
CCATAAACAGCGCCATAAATCGGGTCCCAAAATTCCCCGTCTTTGTTCATAATGTAAAACATGCAGGCATCAGATCGAAATCGTGCTCAATCAGGAAAGTGGTGAAAGCGGGATCTATTCCTTCCTCATGTCCTCTTTGATACCATCTGTTATATGTAGTTCAAAATTATAAGTAGTTCAGGAATTTAATGCCTTTAATGGCTTAATGGCCTTAATGCCTGTTCTAAATTCCATATTTCAAAATTTTACGAGAAAAAAACTGTTCAGAGGTTTTTCAGGGAATTCCTTATTTAGCAATTTACCGTCAACCAATCTTATATCATCAACAAATCCTATATCATCAACAAATTCTATATCATCAACAAATTCTATATCAATATCTTCAGCTTCATGTGTTTCAGCCTCAATTATTGCAAGCAACCAATTTAACACTCATTTAAATAATTCGTAATTTCAAGTTAACCGCTTAACAGCCAGTAAAAAAACCTTGATTTAGAATCGTGCTTTTGAAAAAATATTAAATGCATTGATTAACCAGGTGACAGTCATGTCTTACATAGAAGAAATCGATCCGGAAATTGCAGCGGCTATTGAAAAGGAAGCCGAGCGTCAGGAATTCAAGCTTAACCTGATCGCATCCGAGAATTATGCGAGCAGGGCAGTTATGGAGGCCCAGGGCTCGATTATGACCAACAAGTATGCCGAAGGGTATTCAGGCAAGCGTTACTACGGAGGCTGTGACTTCGTGGACGTTGCAGAAAACCTCGCAATCTCCAGGGCAAAGGAAATTTTCGGGGCAAAATACGTCAATGTCCAGCCCCATTCGGGCTCAGGCTCCAATATGGCAGTGTACTTTTCGGTGCTGCAGCCGGGCGACACCATCATGTCCATGAACCTTTCTCACGGCGGGCACCTCTCCCACGGCAGTCCCGTAAGCTTTTCCGGGAAGCTCTACAACATCGTGCCCTACGGTGTGAACAAAGAAACCGAGATGCTGGACTATGCCGAACTCCTCAATATGGCAAAGGAACAGAAGCCGAACATGATCGTCTGCGGGGCTTCGGCTTACCCGAGAGAGATCGATTTTAAGCAGTTCAGGGAAATTGCCGATGAAGTGGGCGCTTACCTCCTTGCAGACATCGCTCACATTGCAGGGCTTGTAGTTGCCGGGGTACACCAGAGCCCGGTGCCCTACGCTGACTTCGTGACCACCACCACACACAAGACCCTCCGGGGGCCCCGTGGCGGGATGATCATTTCCAGGGATGAGGAACTTGCAAAGGCGGTAAATAAAGCAGTCTTCCCGGGCATTCAGGGCGGGCCTCTTATGCACATTATCGCTGCAAAGGCAGTGGCTTTCAAGGAAGCCATGGGTGAGAAGTTCAAGCAGGACCAGGTCCAGACGGTAAAGAACGCGGCAGTTCTTTGTTCCTGCCTTCAGGAAAAGGGCTTTGACCTTGTTTCCGGCGGAACCGACAACCACCTCATGTTAGTCAACCTGAACAACCTGGGCATTACAGGCAAGGACGCAGAGGCTGCCATGAGCAAAGCCGGGATCATTGCCAACAAGAATACCGTGCCCTTTGAAACCCGCAGTCCCTTTGTCACCAGTGGAGTCCGGCTTGGGACCCCTTCCTGTACCACAAGGGGTATGAAGGAAAAGGAAATGGAATTAATTGCCGACTATATCGAAGCTGCGGTCAAGAATGCTGAAAACGAACAGCTCCTGTCGGAAATAAGCGGCAAGGTGAAGGAACTCTGCGCACAGTTTCCGGTCTACCGCTAATCTAAGAGTTTTTGGGTGTTTCATTCCATGTCAGTAGAAGGCTATGAATCAAGAATCATAGACGGAAAAGCTCTTGCACAGCTTGTTGAAGAAGAAGTAAGGACAGGGGTCGAGGACCTGGAAAGCGGCAGGGGGATTACCCCCGGGCTTGCCACCATCCTCGTAGGAGATGACCCTGCCTCCAAAATGTATATCCGCCTCAAGCACAAAGCCTGTGACAGGGTCGGGATCAGGGCTGAAGACTACCTGCTCCCCGCGGATGCCAGCCAGGAGGAACTCCTTGCCCTGATAAAGGATCTGAATGAAAACAAAGACGTGCACGCAATCCTGCTCCAGCTCCCGCTCCCTCCCCAGCTCTTTCCCCAGAGTGCAATGGAAGCCATAGCCCCTGCCAAGGACGCAGACGGTTTCCACCCTTACAACATGGGCAAGCTCATGATCGGGGATGAGGGACTGGTGCCCTGCACCCCCTATGGGGTCATCCGGGCTCTGGAAGAATACGATGTCCCGGTGCAGGGGAAAAATGCGGTCATTGTCGGGCACAGCAATGTGGTAGGAAAACCTATGGCTGCCATGCTCCTGAACAGGGATGCCACGGTTTCGGTCTGCCACGTCTACACCGATGATCTGAAAAAATACACCCTGGAAGCCGACATCCTCGTCGTTGCAGTCGGGGTCAAGCACCTGATCAAGGCCGACATGGTAAAAGAAGGTGCCGTGATTTTCGACGTTGGCATCACCAAGGAAGAAGATGGCGTATACGGAGATGTGGACTTTGAAAACGTTATCAAGAAGGCTTCACTTATTACTCCCGTACCTGGCGGCGTGGGTCCGATGACCATCGCAATGCTCATGAGACATGTGCTTATGTGTGCGGAAAAGAGCCTCTAAAAACCACCTTTTGATATTTTTCCCCCGGTCCCGGGGGATTTTCCACATTTTTTTTCTTATTTTTCTCTTGTTTTTCGTTTTTCTCTTGTTTTT
>DUKH01000165.1 GCA_013329415.1 Methanosarcinaceae archaeon
TTGCTAAGGATATTGCTAAGGAATCAATCATAACCGTAAAAATTTTCTTTCTTTATCTGCTCCTCCGGCACTCTCAGCTCTCTCAAAAGAGAGAGCATTGCATCCACCATCTTCGGTGGACCGCTTGTATAGAATGTCCGTTCCATATAGTCCGGCATAAATTTTTTTACCATCTCAGCATTGATCCGCCCTGTCACACCCTTCCACTCCGGTTCGGGTCTGGTGATTGTTTCAATCACTTTTATGCCGTTTTTCTCCCTCTGCATACCCTCCAGCTCATCCCTGAAGGCTATATCACTATCGAGGCGGTTAGAGTAAAGCAGGATTATACTGGGATTTAGTCCTTTATCGATCGAATATTTGATCATGCTTCGCAGTGGGGTTATACCTATGCCTCCTGAGAGCATGCCTACCTTATCATACTCGGCCTGGAAGGTGAAGTCGCCATAAGGCCCCCTTATAGAAACCTTATCACCTGAGTTCAGGCCTGCAAGAGCATTTGAGAAGGGATGGCCTGTAAGCCTCTTGGTTATCTCAAGGAAGCCTTCAGTAGGGCTACTGGATAAAGTAAAATGTTTTTCCATCTTTTCAGGACCGTCACCCAGGGTTATGAATATATACTGGCCTGCAAGATAACGAAACCCCTGAGGCTTTTCAAATCTTATACTCTTTATATCAGGTGTTCTCTGGATAGTCTCTACTACACAGGTTTCAAAAGGCATTTTCTCCCCCAAACTAATTCATGGTCACTTGAAATTGTATTTTTCTATATTTAAATTCACGAGACATATAATTAAAGATTATTGGCGTCTCTGAACTGAGACGGGGACCATCCAGGTCCGGTTCATACTTTTCCCGGGCAAGCCAGAAGCTCGCCTATCACCAACTATGTTTCAATCCTTGTTTTAGTGGAGCTTGCTAGGGAATGAAATGAATTATAAGAATGAAGTGTGTCCAGTAGAGTTTCAATCTTCGTTTTATTGGAAATTACTTCTCGACTGAAATGCGATGGAAAAAAGAGGAAATAATTGTGTTTCAGTTTTTCTGGTTTGAAATCTGAATTCTCGATTTAAAGAATCTCCACTGCCTGCAGGGTCATAAGTTCTTTTCCCACAATCTCCCGCAATTTCGGGATAAGCGGCCTGAGCTTTTCTTCTTCGTCAACCGTTTCAATGACGAGTGGGATCTCATTGCTAAGAGCGAGCACTTTCAATGAGCGGATCTTCCCGTCCGTTCCGTACCCTTCGATTCCTCGGAGCAGGGTTGCGCCCTTTATCCCGGAGTCTCGTAAAAACTCAAGGACCGTTTCATGGACGGATCTTCCGTGATAGGTTGAGCTGTCTTTCAGGTAGATGCGGAGAATTGCGGGTTTCATGATTAATGCCTCTCAAGTGGGAACTCCTGCATGAAAATTAACTGAATTTTCGCTAAGTGTTGGAAATTCTCTGATATAACCTGATCGAAATCCGAACAGACTTGTATCAAGAAATGAAAAAGAAAAAGAAAAAGCTGGAAGAATTTTCCTCTCGGGTTTTAAGTGAAATAAAAATATGGAAGGGTTTGAAATCACCCTTCTCTTACGAGCCTTGCAATGTCGTCCCCGACGTCGGAGGTGCCGTTGCTACCGCCCATGTCGTAGGTCCTGACCTTAGCGTCCAGGATGTTTTGCTGGATTGCGCCTACGATGCTGTCTGCGGCTTCTTTTTCTCCGAGCTGTTCGATGAGCATGGCGCCCGCCCAGATGGTGGCAATCGGGTTGACCTTGTTCATACCCTTATACTTGGGGGCTGAGCCGTGGATGGGCTCGAACATGCTTGTGCCCTGGGGGTTGATGTTTCCGCCGGGGGCAAGGCCGAGGCCGCCCTGGATCATTGCGCCGAGGTCGGTTATGATGTCTCCGAACATGTTCGGGGTTACGACCACATCGAACCATTCGGGATTTTTCACAAACCACATGGTGATTGCGTCCACGAAGTTGAAGTCCGTGGTAACGTCCGGGTGTTTCGAGGCAACTGCTTCGAATTCCTCGCGCCAGAAACCGTAGATATCGGAAAGGACGTTTGCCTTGTCCACGGATGAGACGTGTTTCCTGCTCTTTTCGGCAAGGTCAAAGGCGTATTCCATTACCCTCTGGGTGCCTTCCTTTGAGATCAGGCCTATCTGGTACCCGATTTCCTCGCTGTCGGTCTCGATGTCCAGCCCGAACTTTGCAGAGTAAAGCGTCCTCTTCACTTCGAGAAGGTCCTTGCTCTCGCCTTTTTTGGCTCTTCCGCCGATGCCGATGTAGAAGTCTTCGGTGTTTTCCCTGACCACAGTGAAGTCGATATCTTTTGCGGTCTTGTCTTTAAGCGGGGTCCAGACTCCTTCAAGGAGTTTTACCGGGCGCAGGTTGATGTACTGGTCGAAGTAAAAGCGAGCAGTTAATAAGATCCCCTTTTCAAGAACTCCCGGGGCAATCCTCGGGTCTCCGATGGATCCCAGGTAAATGGCAGGATAGCCGGATAATTCTTTTAAGGTGTCTTCCGAAATCAGTTCTCCTGTCTCCAGGTAGTGATCTGCCCCATGGGGGTAGTCGATCCATTCTACATCAAAGCCGAATTTTTCGCCTGCGACATCAACAACTTTCTTGCCTTCGGCGATGATTTCTGGGCCTATCCCGTCTCCGGAAAGGACCGGAATCTTATACTGCGTCATGTTTGTACTCCTTTCGAATTTGCTGGCAAATTTGCCTTATTGTTAAGAGATGTTGGCCGTGAACAGGTCTTTTGAACAGGTTTTTTTGATAGTTTTTGTCCCTACAGTTTTTTCCTGAACAATTTTTCCTGGACTGCTCCTCTCTAATTAGCGTTTTGAGACCAGGTCCCGGGAATATTCAACAAGCCCTCCTTTGTCCACTATTTCGCGGACAAAATCCGGGAGGGGCGTTGCCTGGTAGGTCTCACCTTTCGTTTTGTTTTCAATGACCCCTGTTGCAAGGTCTACTTCCAGTTCGTCCCCGTCGTCAATCCTGTCCGTGTCCGGGCATTCAAGGACCGGGATCCCGATGTTGATCGAGTTCCTGAAAAAGATCCGGGCAAAGGACTTTGCGATCACACAGGACACCTTTGAGCCCCGCAGGGCAAGGGGTGCGTGCTCACGGGAGGACCCGCAGCCAAAGTTGTTTCCTCCGACAACGATGTCGTTTTCATGCACTTTTTTCGCAAACTCGGGGCGGACACCTTCAAAGGTGTACTTCGCGAGTTCCTCGGGGGTATTGAAGATCAAGTAGCGACCCGGAATTATTGCGTCCGTGTCCACGTCATCTCCGAATTTCCAGGCTCTTCCTTTCATGGCATCACCGATGTGGTTTCTGATATTAAAAGCTGCAATTCACCGGGCCAGAGGCCGCACGGATGAATATGATTGTAGCTCCATGTCATCTGTACACTGTCATCTGTACACTGTCATCTGTACA
>DUKH01000006.1:0-3067 GCA_013329415.1 Methanosarcinaceae archaeon
AATATCTCAATGAATCCTTCTTTTCAACTCAATATCTCAGTGAATCAAGAAGATGAGAACTCAATATCTCAATGAATCAAAAAGATGAAACCTGTTATCCCAATCAGGACAAACATTCTGAGGACCTGGGAAACCAGCATGGTTTTCATGCCGAGCCTTGGGCCGAAGATCCCCACATAATGAGGCACGTAAATCCTTAATGTCCCCAGACTGGTTACAATATTGCCCACCATCAGGACGAGTATAATATCAAGGCTGCTTAAAACGCCCTGTTCCATGAGGTTTGAAGCAAGGGTGTAGGCTGCAAGTTTGCTTGCAAAAAGGGCTGCTATGACCGGAAGCCCTTCCACGGGCACGGGCAGGAATTCGGAGATGGGCTGCAGATAAATACCAAGCAAATCAAACACTCCCATCTCGGTCAGGATAAAGACCAGGAATGTTACGGGAATCATTACACTTAGGATTCTGTAGATCGTTTTTCTGGCAGGCTCCAGGCTTTCCTCAAAAGCCTCTCTTAAACTCGGAGGCTCTTTTTTTCCCGGATGTTCAAAAGGGATTTCCTGGGCTTCGAGGAGGAGATGCCCGGCAACAAGCACGATCAGCGTTTTCAAAAGGCCCACAAGGGTCAGCAGCCCTAAATAGACTACCCCTGTTGCTCCAAGGAGGGGGAGCAGCACAGGGAGCAGATTTCTCCAGTGCATTACGATGGCAGGAAATGAGTTCAAAACCGAGGCTATGACCATTTCGTTTTCTTTTATCACTCCCTGGTCGTACATGCTTTTAAGCGAAGCGTTGGCTGAAGAGGTGGATGCAAAAGCCGTAAGGAAAGAGACCCCACATTCGTTTTTCAGGTGACCGAAGTTTGTGATTGGCCGCACAAGAAAATCGAATTTATCGAACCAGCCCAGACTCACAAGGACTTCGGCAAGGATGACCCCCAGGATTATGAAAGGGACTATCCTGAATAGATACTCAATGGAGTTAATTATAGCAGTGAGTAACATTAAATTTTATTAAAATATGAATCTTTAAAAACCCATCGAAAATAAATTTTAAAATTTTCACCCAATATAATTTAGATAGAATCTGACAACGGCATAGGGTCTGGCAACGGTATCGGATCTGACAATAGTATCGGATATAATAACGGCATCAGACAAGGAACCGGCATTGTATTTGACAAAGGTATTAATCCTGCGTATTATGTCCGGATTTTCCTGAAATTGTTCAGATTTCCTGAAATCCAGATTTTAGAAAGATACTCTATTAAACAATAATAACTAATTCTTAAATAGATGCTGGGGAAAACAAAGCGCTATCTTCAGGTCACACGGGTCATTTTGAAGTACAACCTGCTGCTCGGGCTTTACAGGGACCTTCACGCCGGTTATATTTCAACTCCTCAGTGCACATGTACCTATGACATGGAGGACCGGGAGACGGCTGTCAAGCTCAGGCAGGCGTTTGAGGAACTGGGACCTACTTTTATCAAGATGGGGCAGACCATGAGCAAGCGTCCAGATCTTGTACCCCAGACCTATGTCGTGGAGATGATGAACCTCCAGGATAAGGTCAAACCCATTTCTTTTGAGGAGATGACGGATTCCCTGGACCTTGCCTGCGTCTGTGAGTATGAGCCTCCCGAGTTTCGGAAAAAGAACAGGAGCCGGGAAGAAATAGAGGCTTCCAGGGAGAGGAAGTGCAAGGCTTTCATTGAAATATTTGATGAGTTTGATACCACGCCCATTGCAAGCGGCTCGATTGCCCAGGTCTATAAGGGGGTCCTGGACGGGGAGCCCGTGGCTGTTAAAATCCTTCGCCCGAACCTTATTGACATCATAAATACGGACCTTTCCATTATTGATGATTTCAAGCCCATCATAAAGAGAGTGCTCGGGATCGGGAAGAACTTTGACATCGACGCATTCCTTGAAGAGATCCGGGACATGCTCACGCGGGAAGTTGACCTGAGAATCGAAGCCATGAACATGCGGCGTTTCGGGGACAATTTCAAAAATGAGAAAAAAGTCTCAGTGCCGAAAATCTATCCTGATTACTGCTCTGCAAATGTCCTTACAATGGAGTTCATCGAAGGGGTCCAGATAAAAGACGCCATTGACATGGACGTGCCCGGATCGAAAAAATCCGAGTATACAAGGATAATAACGAGGAGCTACCTCAAACAGGTCTACATCGACGGCTTCTACCACGCAGACCCCCACGGGGGGAACATGCTTGTCCGAAAGGACGACAGTATTGCTTTCATCGATTTCGGGGCAGTCGGGAGCATTGATGACGAACTCAAGCGGAACATGCTGGAGTTTTACTACGCGGTCAACAACCGGGACGTGGAAGGGGCTACCGAAGGCTTCCTGAAGATCGGGAAGTCAAAGCCCGGGGATGTGGACCTGCGCAGGCTCAAGAAGGACATGGACGACCTTATCGCAAGCCAGAACTACGGACTTGAAGGCAGGCAGAGCGACAACTACGCAAAACTCGGGATGAAATACGACATCAAGCTTCCCGGAGAGTTTTCAACCCTCCAGCGGGCAATCCTCCTGATTGAAGGGGTCTGCCTGGAACTCGACTCGCGCTATAAAATCCAGACCATCGCAATTCCGGTCCTTACGGATGCCTACAAGAAACTCAGTACCCCTAAAGGGCCTGCTCTCCACCTCGAGTTTTCCGCCGAGCCCAGGGACGAAAAGGCTGAAATCAGGGCTGCTGTCAGGGAACTGGCTGACAGGGTGGGAGATATGAGGGACCGTCTTCTGGAGGGGCAGGAGAAAGAAAAGAAAGGCAGGGGCTTTTCGAAAGAATATTACATTGTAGTCCTGCTCATCCTCTCTACCTATATCCTGCTGAGCGGGGAAACTTTTGCCTGGATAGGAGTAGTCGGTTTTGCAGGGGCATTTTTCATCTGGCTGCTGGCACTTCTCCGGGCCTAATGATGTGGCTTCTCGTTGGATGTGAATGGCTAGCTGCGAGTTTTGATAAAAAAGCTCTAATAAAAGAGAGTATAAAATAAATGTATAAAATAAGAGATTAAAATTAGTGAGATAAGTGA
>DUKH01000006.1:3445-4391 GCA_013329415.1 Methanosarcinaceae archaeon
AAAAGTGGGTAAAATAAGTGAGATAAAATAAATGGAAACTTAAAAACTCAGATCCATTAATTTGGGGGTGACTGCCCTGGTGCAGGAAACTATAAAAATCGAAAATATAGAGTGCGATCACTGCGTCATGCGGGTCGGAAGAGCTATCGCTGCCGTTAAAGGGGTAACGGAAGTCGATGTAAACCTTGAGAAAAAAGAAGCGGTTATAGATTTTGAAGAGGATGAAACAAATCTGGAAGAGATCAAAGCTGCCATCAGGGATGCCGGGTATGAGCCCAGGTGAAACAGGGGCATTTCAGGTTTAAATAAGGACATTGATAGCTTATTACTGATTATTTTTGTTTATTGTTAACTTTTTAAATGAAGGGGGTTTGAACATTACTCAGGAAACCATAAGAGTTGAGGGCATGTCCTGCGGACACTGCGTCATGACTGTGAAAAAAGCAATAGAATCCCTGGAAGGCGTAAAGGGAGTAGATGTGAGTCTGGAAGATAAAAAGGCAGTTGTTGAATACGACGAAAAAAAGGTCAAGATTGAGGATATCAGGGCTGCAGTAAAGGAAGCAGGGTATGAACCTGTATGATTTATCATTTTCTTGAAGCCCGGGCCGGTTTTTACAACAGTGGGGACAGCCGGACAGAATCATTATATACGAATAAGTGCAGATTTTGATATACAGGGAAACGCAAGCGTGTGTTTAACTGCTGATGCTTTGGGGGTGAAAACATCAGGGAGACATCAATGATCGTGGATGACATGGTCTGCAGATACTGCAAGAACATGGTCACCAGACTTGTTAGCTCTATCAACGGGGTTTCTCGTGTAAACGTAAATGTTCCGGACAGGACTGTAAATGTGACCTACGACAGCCAGAAAACCGATGAATACGTCATAAAAATTACCCTGCTCGAAGCCGGGTACAGGCTGTAACCTATTCAGGGCTTG